>CAZCPD010000080.1:0-12288 GCA_964500425.1 uncultured Rhodocyclaceae bacterium | reverse complement strand
CATCATCTTCGACCCCAACGTCTTCGCCGTCGGCACGGGCATCGAGGAGCACAACAACTACGCCGTCGATTTCATCGAGGCGACGCGCTGGATTCGCGCCAACCTGCCGCTCGCCGGCGTATCCGGCGGCATCTCCAACGTCTCGTTCTCGTTCCGCGGCAACGACCCGGTGCGCGAGGCGATCCACACGGTCTTTCTCTACCACGCAATCCGCGCCGGCCTCACCATGGGCATCGTCAATGCGGGCCAGCTCGGCGTCTATGACGAACTCGACGGCCAGCTGCGCTCGAACGTCGAGGCCGTCGTTCTCAACAAGTCGCCGGAAGCCGGCGAACGCCTCGTCGACTTCGCGCAAACGGTCAAAGGCTCGGCAAAGGAACAGGTGCAGGATCTCGCCTGGCGCAGCCAGCCGGTCAAGGCGCGCCTCGCCCATGCCCTGGTCAAGGGCATCACTGAATTCATCGTCGAGGATACCGAAGAGGCCCGCCAGCAGTCGGAAGCCGCCGGCGAAAAGCCGCTGGCGGTGATCGAAGGGCCGCTGATGGACGGCATGAACACGGTCGGCGACCTGTTCGGCGCGGGCAAGATGTTCCTGCCGCAGGTGGTCAAGTCGGCGCGCGTCATGAAGCAGGCGGTCGCCCACCTGCTGCCTTACATCGAGGCGGAAAAACTGCGCACCGGCGCTGTCGCCAAGGGCCGCATCATCATGGCCACGGTGAAGGGCGATGTCCATGACATCGGCAAGAACATCGTCGGTGTCGTGCTCGGCTGCAACGGCTACGAGGTGTTCGATCTCGGCGTCATGGCGCCGGCCGACAAGATCCTCGCCGCGGCGCGCGAGCACAATGCCGACATCGTCGGACTCTCCGGCCTGATCACGCCATCGCTGGAGGAAATGGCCCATGTCGCCGCCGAAATGCAGCGCCAGGGTTTCGCCGTACCGCTGCTGATCGGCGGCGCGACGACCAGCCGCGCTCATACGGCAATCAAGATCGCTCCCCACTACACCCAGCCGGTGGTGTATGTGCCGGATGCCTCGCGCGCCGTCGGCGTCGTTTCGAAGCTGCTCTCCGACACACAGGCGGAGGAATTCAAGGCCGAGGTCGCCGCCGACTACGACAAGCTGCGCGCCCAGCATGCCGCCAAGAAGGGCGTGCAACTGGTGACGCTGGCCGAAGCGCGCGCCAATTGCGCAAAGCTCAGCCACACTCCCGTCGCACCGCGCCAGACCGGCGTCACGGCGTTGCACGACATCGACCTGGCCGAGCTGGTCCCATACATCGACTGGAGCCCGTTCTTCCAGACCTGGGATCTCGCCGGCAGCTATCCAGGCATCCTCGACGACGCCAAGGTCGGCGCCGACGTCGCCCAGCAGGCGCGCAACGTGTTCGACGATGCGCAGCAAATGCTGAAGCAGATCGTCGCCGAGAAGTGGCTGAGCGCTTCCGCCGTCTTCGGGATCTTCCCGGCCAATGCGGATGGCGACGACATCGAGGTGTATGCCGACGACGATCGCAAGGAGTTGCGCGCAACGCTGCACTGCCTGCGCCAGCAGCACCAGCGGCCGGAAGGCAAGCCCAACGAGAGCCTCGCCGACTTCATCGCGCCGCCTGGCACACCCGACTGGATTGGCGGCTTCGCCGTGACCGCCGGCCTCGGCATCGAGAAGAGGCTCGCCGAGTTTGCCGCGGAACATGACGACTACCATGCCATCATGCTCAAGTCGCTCGCCGACCGGCTCGCCGAGGCCTGCGCCGAATGGCTGCACGCGCGTGTGCGGCGCGAGTTCTGGGGCTATGCCGAAGCCGAGGCGCTGTCCAACGAGCAACTCATCAAGGAAGAGTATCTCGGCATCCGCCCGGCCGCCGGCTATCCTGCCTGCCCCGACCACACCGAGAAGGGCACGCTGTTCGCGCTGCTCGACGCCGAACGCAACACCGGCATCCAGCTCACCGAGAGCTACGCGATGCTGCCGGCCGCCGCCGTCTCCGGCCTCTACTTCGCGCACCCCGAAGCGCACTATTTCGCCATCAGCAAGATCGGCCGCGATCAGCTCGAAGACTGGGCGCAGCGCAAGGGCATGGATATCGCCACCGCCGAACGCTGGCTGGCGCCGATCCTGTAATCCTCCCATCAATATCGCTCATGGCCGAACCCAGCAGCGCGGAAGAAAAAGCCCCCACCGTCAAACGCGCATCCGGCACAGCAGCAGTCGTCATCGCGCCGCTCGCCGCGCATCAGCTCTACCGTCGTTGCGACCCATCCACACTGGATTTCGAGACCACCGCCGAACTGCCCGACTATGCCGACGGACTCGGCCAGGAACGCGCCGCCGAAGCGGTGCGCTTCGCCTTTGCGATCGACCATCCGGGCTACAACGTCTTCGTCCTCGGCGAGCCGGGCAGCGGCCGGCATGCCCTGATCGAACGCCTGCTCGGCGAGCAGGCGCGCAGCGAAACGACAACGACATCGAACCCGCCGAGCGACTGGTGCTACCTCAACAACTTCACCGAGGCAGCGAAGCCGCGCGTCCTCAAGCTGCCCGCCGGGCGCGGACGCCAGTTGCGCGACGACATGCAACAGTTCGTCGCCGAACTCGGCCAGGCGATCTCGGCCGGCTTCGAGAGCGACGAGCATCGCTCGCGTATCGAGGCCATCCAGGAAGAACTCAAGCAGCGCGAGGAATCCAGTCTGCGCGAGCTAGGCAACACCGCGATGAAGCAGGGCGTCGCCCTGCTGCGCACACCGCAAGGTTTCACCTTCGCACCGCTGAAGGGCGAGGAGCCGATGGAACCCGCCGAGTTCGAGAAGCTGCCCGAGGAGGAGCGCACGCGGCTTAATGCCGCCGTCGAAACCCTCGGCGAGCAGCTCGGCAAGCTGCTGCATCAGTTTCCGCGCTGGCGCCGCGAGACGCAGACGCGCGTCAAGCAGACCAGCCGCGACACCCTGAGCCTGGCGGTTGGCCACCTGATCGAGGAACTCAAGGAACGCTATACAGACCTGCCCAACGTGCTCGTTTTTCTCGACGAAGTACTGCATGACATCGTCGAAACCGGCGAGGAACTGCGCGACTCGCAGAAGACGGAGGGCGAGCTGGTCAGCGTTTTCGTCAGCGGCGAGTTGTCCTTGCAGCGCTATCACGTCAACCTGCTCGTCGACAATGGCTGCGGCGGCGACGCTGGCAAGAACCGGCGCGCGCCGCTGATCAGCGAGGACCACCCGAGCTTCCCCAACCTGGTCGGTCGCGTCGACAACATCTCGCACCTCGGCACGCTGGTCACCAACTTCACGCTGATCAAGCCCGGCGCGCTTCACTTGGCCAATGGCGGCACGCTGCTGCTCGATCTGCTCAAGGTACTGGCCCAACCCTATGCCTGGGAAGGCCTCAAGCGTGCGCTGCGCACCCGTGAGATCCGCATCGAATCGCTCGGCCAGGTGTTCGGCTGGGGTAGCAGCGTGCCACTCGAACCGGAGCCGATTCCACTCGACGTCAAGGTGGTGCTGTTCGGCGAGCGTTATCACTATTATCTGCTCGCCGAGCTTGATCCGGATTTCGTGGAACTGTTCAAGGTCGCCGCCGATTTCGAGGATGAGGTCGAACGCAGCGACACGAACGTCCGCCACTACGCGCAGACTATCGCCATCCTGGCGCGCCGCGACAAGCTAAGCCCCTTTTCGCGCGGCGCCGTGGCGCGCCTGATCGAACACGGCTCGCGCATCGCTGGCGATACCGAACGCATCACCCTGCTGACCCGCCGCATCGCCGACCTGATGCGCGAGGCCGAGCATCGCGCCAAGATCGAAAACCATGCCAACGTCAAGGCCGAGGACGTCGAGGCCGCGATCGCCGCCCAGCTGCGCCGCAGCGAGCGCATCCCGCAACGCATCCGCGAGGAAATGCTGCGCGGCACGCTGCTCATCGCCAGCGAAGGCGCCCACATCGGTCAGGTGAATGGCCTGGCGGTCGCCGAACTGGGCGGTTTCGCCTTCGGCCACCCGGTGCGCATCTCGGCCACCGCGCGGCTTGGCGAAGGCGAGGTGATCGACATCGAACGCGAGACCGAACTCGGCGGTGCCATCCACTCCAAGGGCTTGATGATCCTGTCATCATTCCTGGCCGCGCGCTACGCCCGCGAGACGCCGCTGTCGCTCTCGGCGAGCATCGTCTTCGAGCAGTCCTACGGCCCGGTCGAAGGCGATTCCGCTTCGCTCGCCGAACTCTGCGCGCTGCTCTCGGCGATCAGCACCGTGCCCATCCGCCAGTCGCTGGCAATCACCGGCTCGATCAACCAGTACGGCCGCGTCCAGGCGATCGGCGGCGTCAATGAAAAGATCGAAGGCTACTTCGACCTCTGCCAGGCGCGCGGCCTGCTCGCCAGCGGCGAACAGGGCGTCGTGATCCCCGAAGCCAACGTCAAGCACCTGATGCTCAAGCGCGAAGTCGTCGAAGCCGCCGAGCAGGGCAAGTTCCACATCTACGCCGTCGGCGACGTCGACCAGGCGATCTCCCTGCTGACCGGCGTGCCCGCTGGGGAGCCCGACGAGAACGGCATCGTGCCGCAAGACACCATCAACTATCTGGTCGCCACGCAGCTCGCCCAGCTCTCGCAAATCCGCCAGGACTATGCCGGCGCCGGCAAACGCCGCGCCAGGACGAAGGAAGCCAAAGGCGACAAGCCCGAACAGGCGTGAGACTGGAAGCCGCACCAATGCTTGCTCTCAGACATGACATGCTTGAGAGCAAGTATCCATGCGAGTTTCACGACAATGCCTGCCGGCAACAAGCATTGGCGCGGCTTCCGACTCAGCGTGCCTTGCCGCGCATCGTCAGCGTCAGTTCGCGCAGCGCGTCCGCGGTCGCCTGTTGCGGCGCCAGCGGCTGGCCGACGACCAGGCGGACGGCGCGGAAGGGTCTGAAGCGCTCGTAGCGCGTCATCGCCGGGCCGTCCTTGCGCGAGAAGAAGCTCTGCCACAGGCCGCGCAAGGCCATCGGCACGACGGGCACCGGGGAGGTTTCGAGGATGCGCGCAACGCCGCCCTTGAACGGCCCCAGCTCGCCGCTCCAGGTGATCGCCCCCTCAGGGAAGATGCAGACCAGGTCGCCGTCGGCGAGCGCCTTGGCGACCTCAGCGTAGGCGCGTTCGAGCATCGCCGGATCTTCCTTGGCCGGCGCAATCGGAATCGCGCGGCTTTCATGGAAGACGAAGTTGAGCAACGGGATCTTGAAGATGCGGTGGTCCATGATGAAGCGGATCGGCCGCGGACAGGCCGCCGAGATGATCAGCGCATCGACGAAGCTGACGTGGTTGCAGGTCAGCAACGCCGGACCTTCGGCGGGGATGTGCTCGATGCCGTCCTTCTTCAGCCGATAGACGCTGTGGATCAGCATCCAGAAGATGAAGCGCAGCAGGTATTCCGGCACCAGCGTGTAGATGTAGATCGCCACCACGGCGTTGAACAGCGCGGTGGCGAGGAACAATTCGGGGATCGAGAGGCCGCACTTGAAGGCCAGCATCGACAGCCCGGCCGAGGCGACCATGAACAGGGCGTTCATGATGTTGTTGGCGGCGATGACGCGCGACTGGTGGCTGCGCTCGCTGCGGGTCTGGATCAGGGCGTACATCGGCACGATGTAGAAGCCGCCGAACAGGCCGATCAGGGCGATGTCGGCGAGCACGCGCCAGTGGTGGGCAACGCTGACGAACGCCTGAAAATCCGCCGGCTGTGCCGCTGCGGCAACGCTGACGGCATTGCTGGCGAAATACAGATCGACACCGAACAGCGTCAGGCCGATGGCGCCGAACGGCACCAGGCCGATTTCCACCAGCCGGCCCGAGAGCTTCTCGCAGAGCAGCGAGCCGCTGCCGACGCCGAGGGAGAACACGGCCAGCAGCAGGATGAACACGCTCTCGTCGCCGCCAAGAACCTCGCGGGCGTAGTTGGGAAATTGCGCCAGGATGGTCGCGCCGTAGAACCAGAACCACGAGATGCCGAGGATCGACAGCCACACGGTGCGATTGCCGCGCACGAAAGCGATGTTGCGCCAGGTTTCGGTGAGCGGATTCCAGTTGATCTTGAGCTCGGGATCGGCTGCCGGCGATAGCGGAATCGCCCGACTGGCCTGATAGCCGAGCACGGCAATGAGCACCACCGTCACCGCGGCCAGCGTGTTGCCCTGCGGCGCGGTGGCCAGCCAGGCGCCGCCAACCTGGCCGAGCAGGATGGCGACGAAGGTGCCCATCTCGATCATGCCGTTGCCGCCGACCAGTTCGTCCTGCTTGAGGTGCTGCGGCAGATAGGCATATTTGACGGGGCCGAACAGCGTCGAATGCAGACCCATCAGGAACAGCGCGCCGACCAGCGGCCAGAGCAGTTGGGCGACGAATCCCCAGGCCGCCAGCAGCATCACGCCGATCTCGAACAGTTTGACGGCTCGCGCCACCGCGCCCTTCTCGAACTTGTCGGCAATCTGCCCGCTGGTCGCCGAGAAGAGGAAGAACGGCAGGATGAACAGCCCGGGCAGCAGCGTCGCCAGCGTCTTGCCGTCGATGTCGGTCAACTGCCCGGCGCGAAACGCGACCAGCGTGATCAGCGCCGTCTTGAAGACGTTGTCGTTGAAGGCGCCGAGGAACTGGGTCAAGAAAAAGGGGCGGAAGCGACGCTCCCGCATCAACTGGAATTGGCTGCTCATAGGACTCCGAACAAACGGGGCTACACGCCCCAGACCACCGGCACGCGCTTTCTCATCGAGAGTTCGAGCAGTTCGAGCAACGGCACGGCGCGCTGGGTCAGGCTGATCGCTTGCGGCGCGCTGCCTTCGGGCTTTTCTTCCAGCGGCTCCAGGCCTTCGGCAACGATGCGGCCGTGCGCTTCCTTGTCCTTCGCCACCGCGGCCTTGAGGCGGGCGATCACATCGGGCAGTTGTTCGACGGTGATGATGCCTTGCGGCGTCGCTTCCTTGCCCATGATCGCCATCAAATGATGGGCGACATCGCCGAACATGATGACGTCGCCGGCCGCTTTCGATTGAAACGTCACGATCATCTTCAGATCCCCTGTTCGTCGAGCCAGTCGCGAATGCGTTCAGCGCCGACCTGCCAATCGCGCTCCAGCATCAGGCCGTGGCCCATGCCGGGAAAAATTTCGGCCTTCACCCCGTAGGTCATCGCGGTCATCTGCACCAGCGATGCCGGAATCAGATGATCACGTTCGGCGCCCAGCACCAGCAACGGGGAGCGCGTCACCCTTGACGGATGCGGCAGGTTGAACAACGTCATGTCCCAGATCGCGCGATGCGACTCCGCCTGGGCAGAACGGAAGAAACGCTGGAGGTCGGCCGCGTCGACCGGTTGCGCGAACAGTGCCTCGCGCAACGTATCCACTGCGACGCGGCCACCGGTCATCAGGTTGTTGAGGTCGCTGAGCATGCCGGGTTTCTGGAACATCAGGCCGAACATCGAAGACATCAAGCCCTGCGGCGGCACCGAGCAAACCAGCACGGCCGCAGGCGCCAGGCGCTTTTCCAGATATTTCTGCACGACGAAGCCGCCCATCGAATGTCCGATCAGCACCGGCGGCGCCGGCAAGGCGGCGACGACCTCCGCGACATCGTTGACGTAGTCGCTGATGCCGAAGCTGTCGACCTGTTTGCGTCCGCGGCTGGCGCCATGTCCGGACAGGCTCACGGCATAACTGAAATAGCCCTGCTCGGCGAACCAGTCGAGATAGTGCTCGTCCCAGCACCAGGCGGCCGTATAGGCGCCATGAATGAACAACAGCGGCGTCTCATGGACCGGCCCCTTGCCACGCGGCGCCTTGACCAGCACTTCGAGGCTGGCGAAACGCGAATTGCTCATCGCCACGCCTTCAGCGCCAGGCGCCGATGAATGGCGCGCGCGCAAGCCGTCGGGCGGCAAACAAGAATGATCGAGTCGGACAGCGGATTCATGTGGTCGCGGTTATCATGGAGCAATCTCAAGCCTTTCATTTTACCGCCCCGCCCCATGTTCAA
The DNA here is from genome assembly GCA_964500425.1 of uncultured Rhodocyclaceae bacterium. Lineage (GTDB taxonomy): Bacteria > Pseudomonadota > Gammaproteobacteria > Burkholderiales > Rhodocyclaceae > Sterolibacterium. Next base: position 4,277 of record CAZCPD010000080.1, on the reverse strand, counting down.
GTGGCTGATCGCAATTTTCATCACGGTCTTCATCGCCGGCATCGTTTTGCCCAGGCTGGCCGCGTTCCTGAGAATCGGCCGCCTGCCTGGCGACCTGCGCGTCAGATGGCGCGGCCGGGAATACAGCTTTCCTTTTGCAACGACCGTCGTACTGTCGCTGCTAGCCGGCCTGATCGTGAACTTTCTGTAGTTCCAGCGCCGCAACAGCGGCGACGCGCGCTTCGTGGATGCGCTCGGGGATATGCGCAGACTGGTCGGACTCGTTGCACGAGGCGGCGATGCTTCCGGCATCGACGCCGCACATCGCGGCGACCGCACTGCGCCACAGTTCCGTTTGCGGATAGAGCTTGTCGCTGAAACCCAGGCGACCGCGATAGTCGGCCTCGCATGCCCCGAGCAGCCCCTCGAAGCGATCCGGCCGGCGCAGGACGTCGCATCGCTCCAGCAACTTGACCATGGTCGCCGGGCGTAACAGTTCGGCGCGATGGATGTCGCCATGATACTGGGCGACCAGCAGCGCCAGATCGCGGCATTCGAGCGGCGCGCGCAGGCGTGCGCAAAGCGGCTTGAGCAGTCTCACGCTGCTCGCCTCGTGGCCGGTGTGGCGCGGCAGTATCTCGGGCGGCGTGACGCCCTTGCCGAGGTCGTGTGTCAGCGCGGCAAACCGCGCCGGCAGCGCAAGGCCCAGGGTCGCCGCCATGTCGATCACCATCATGACATGCACGCCCGTATCGACCTCGGGATGAAAATCGGCGCGCTGCGGCACGCCGAACAGGGCATCGATCTCGGGCAGCAGCCGCGCCAGCGCTCCGCAGGCGCGCAGGGTTTCGAACATGCGCGAGGGCTGTTTCTCCATCAGGCCCTTGGCGATTTCGTTCCACACCCGCTCCGGCACCAGGTAATCCACCTCACCCGACTCGACCATCCCGCGCATCAGTTCGAGGGTTTCCGGCGCGATCGTGAAATCATTGAAGCGCGCGGCGAAACGCGCGACGCGCAGGATGCGCACGGGATCCTCGGCAAACGCCGGCGAAACGTGGCGCAGCACCTTGGCGACCAGATCAACGCGCCCGCGATAAGGATCCACCAGGAAACCGTCGTCGGCCACGGCCATGGCGTTGATGGTCAGATCGCGGCGCGCCAGGTCCTCTTCGATGGTGACTTCCGGCGCGGCATGGAAGACGAAGCCATGATAGCCGGGCGCGGTCTTGCGTTCGGTGCGCGCCAGCGCATATTCTTCGTGCGTTTCCGGATGCAGGAAGACCGGGAAATCACTGCCGACCGGACGGTAGCCCTGCGCCAGCATTTCTTCGGGCGTGGCGCCGACCACCACGTAGTCGCGGTCGACCACCGGGACACCGAGCATTTCGTCGCGGACCGCACCGCCGACCTTATAGATATTCATTCGGCCATTATCGAACGATCAGGGCAAGTCGGCAATCCTCTGGCTGCCTGACTGACGCGGACCGATGACACCCAGGCGCGACTTCAGCGACTGCGGCCGGTTCTCGAAGAGGGCGGAGTAATATACGGCGTTGCTCATCACCTTCTTGACATAGTCGCGCGTCTCCTCGAAGGGGATGGTTTCCGCATAAATGGCGCCTTCCAGCGGCTGATCGGCACGCCAGCGGCGCGCCCGCCCCGGTCCGGCGTTGTATGCGGCGGAAGCCAGCACCGGCTGGTTGTCGAGATCGGAAAGGACCATGCTCAAGTAGTGGGTGCCCAACGCAACATTGGTGTCCATCACCGCCACCTGGGACGGGTGGTAATTCTTCAGGCCGATTTTCTTCGCCACCCACTCCGCGGTCTTCGGCATCAGTTGCATCAGGCCCTTGGCGCCGACGCTGGACTGGGCGTTCATCACGAAACGGCTTTCCTGACGCATCAGACCGTAGACCCAGCCGCTGTCGAGCGCAACCTGACGGGCCTGCGGAATCACGTTTTCGCGGAAAGGCGCCGGATAACGCAGCGCGTAATCATGCTGCCCCTGCGTCCGGTCGGCGGCGTAGATGGAGCGATCGAAGACTTCGCTGCGGCGCGCCAGATCGGCGGCGGCGAGCAACTGCCGATCGTCCATGCCACGCAGCGCCCAGCTCCATTCACGTATTCCTTCGAGCCGCATGCTCAGACGGAACAGCGCCAAGGCGCGGCGCAGGCCCGGATTGGCCTGTGCCGCGACAAGTTCCTCGCCGCTCGGCGGCTGGGCGCGCGGCGGAGCAACGATGGGCCGGCCGAGTTCCTCGTCGGCCAGATTGCCGTAGAAACTCGGCAGCCCGGCGATCTTCAGGTAAAGGGCGCGCGCTTCGTCGGGATGCCCCTGCTCCGCGAGCGCCCGCCCCTGCCAGTAGACCCAGTCCGGCAACGCCGCCATCGGCGGCGGCATCAGTGCGATGGCGCGTTGAACCATCGGCCAGTCGTGCGCGCGCAAGGCGGCGCGGACCTGCCAGGCCATCTGCTCGCCGGAGAGCTTCAGATCCTTGCTCTGCCCTGCCAGCGCATACCAGCTCAACGCCTCGGGCAGATGGCGTTGCGCCGCCAGCCAGGCAATCTGCCCCCAGGCATAGCCGCGCTCGGCTTCGGAAAACCGGCCGAGGATTTTCTGCAGACGCGCGGCGGCCAGGGCCGGTTCGCTGCGCGCCAGACGCTGCAGGGCGAACAGCGCCATCTCGCGCCCCTGACGGGTTGCCGCAAAGTTAGCCGGCAGCTTGTCGAGATAACGCTGCGGCTTGTCGGCGATCGACTCCAGCGTCTTGAGCGCGGGAACCTGCGAACCGGGCAGATATTCGGCGACGCGTCGCGCAGCCGGGTAGCGCTTGGTTTCCAGCAGGCGCCGCATGCGTTCCCAGATGTCATTGACCGTGATGGCGCCGGTCGCGACCAGCCGCTCCATCAGCGGATTGCAGGCCTCGGGCAGGTCGAGCACGGTGAACCAGAGCGGCCGCGCCTCTTCGAGCGCTGTCTTGTCGCGCTGCCCCGCCAAACGCGCCTGCAACGCAAGGCAGACGAGTTCGTTGTCGGGCTGCTTGAGCTGCGGATATTCGCTTTGAAAAGCCTCCCACTGCTGCCGCTTGCCGAGCGTCTTGAGCCAGTCGCCACGCAAACGCTCGGCCAGATAGGAACCGCTCTGCCGCGCCAGAAATTCCGTCACGCCGGTTTGATCGTTGTCTTCCAGGCGCTGGCGCAAATGCCAGTAGTCGACCCAGGGATCCAGATCATGGGCATCCTGCGAATGGCCAGCCAGATCGAAGCGCGCAAGCTTGATGCGCTCGCCATTGCGGAACGCCTCGCGAGCGGCGAGCACACGGTCGTCGCCGGGAACGGCCATTGCGAGAGCAGGCAACAGCGAGAGTAAGCAGAGCCAGAATTTCATGGTTATAGTTGCACCTTCGGTGGTCCCAAGAATAGCACATGAACCCCAGCAAACCCGCGCCAAATGGCACGGTTGACGATAATCCGGCCGCTCGCCCCGATGCGCGCAACACCATGCGCCGCGCCGCGATCACGGCGCGCGAAGCACTCAGTCCGGCCGAGCATCGAGCCCTGTCGCAGGCGCTCGAAATGCATCTCGACGCTTTGCTGAAACGTTGCCGACCACGCGTGCTCGGCTTCTGCTGGCCGTTCCGCGCCGAATTCGACTGCCGCCCGCTGGTGGCGCGATTGCTGGCTGAACAAGCCGGCGTGCGCGCCTGCCTGCCGATGGTCGGCGCCCCCAGCCAGCCCATGTTGTTCCGCGCCTGGCAACCCGACTCGACGATGGCGGTCGACCGCTACGGGATCCATTACCCGACGAGCGGCGACACGCTGACACCCGATGTGCTGCTGATACCCGTGAATGCCTTCGACGCTCTCGGCTACCGCCTCGGCTACGGCGCTGGTTACTTCGACCGCACGCTGGCCGCCCTGGTTCCGTCGCCGCTGGCCATCGGCATCGGCTTCGAGCTGGCGCGATTCGCCAGCATCGCGCCGGAGAGCCATGATGTACCGCTCGACGCCGTGGTGACCGAAGCTGGCGTCGACATCTTCTCGCCGCGCATCTCCAGAAATGACAAATAAAAAGGCCGACGCCTTTTGAGCGCCGGCCTCCTCTAGCCGCTGTAGCAGTAGAGGGTGCTGCCGAGGGGTGTTTAGAACTGCTCTTCTTCGGTCGAGCCGTGCAGTGCGGTCACCGACGAGACGCCGCCCTGGATCACCGTGGTCACGTCGTCGAAGTAACCCGTGCCGACTTCCTGCTGGTGCGAGACGAAGGTGTAGCCGCGGTCGCGCGCCGCGAATTCCGG
>CAZCPD010000079.1:0-12665 GCA_964500425.1 uncultured Rhodocyclaceae bacterium | reverse complement strand
TTGCTCATGGTTCGCAGGGTTCGCAGGGTTCGCGGCGAAACAACATCCGGGCGTCATCGGCGGGCCACTGGCCCGGTGCATCGAGTTCGGCGCCGATCTCGGTCGCCCACTTCGCCAGCCCGACCACGAAATCGCGGCGCGAGATTTCGCGCGCGCCGAGCGATGCGAGATGCGCCGTCCTCATTTGGCAATCTATCACGGTGTAGCGGCGTTGTTCGAGATAACGGCAAAGATGCGCCAGGGCGATCTTCGAGGCATCCGGCACGCGGCTGAACATCGACTCGCCGTAAAAGACACGTCCCAGCGCGACGCCGTACAGACCGCCGGCAAGTTCGCCGTCCATCCAGGTCTCGACCGAATGCGCGTGACCGAGCTGGTGCAAGCGTTGATAGGCCGCCTGCATCTCGGCGCTGATCCAGGTCCCCGGATGGCCCTTGCGCGGCGCCGCGCATTCGGCCATGACGCGCGCGAAACTGGTGTCGAGGCGGACTTCGTAGGGGCGGTTCCTCAGGACCTTGGCGAGCGAACGGGAAATCTTGATCTCGGCGGGAAACAGCACCATGCGCGGGTCGGGACTCCACCAGAGCAGAGGCTCTCCCGGCGAGTACCAGGGGAAGATGCCGCGCCGATAGGCGGCAAGCAACCGGGAGGGCGAGAGATCGCCACCGGCGCAGAGCAGTCCGTTTGGCTCGCGCAATGCCATTTCGACCGGTGGGAACGGATCGTCGCGCCGGAGGACGGGAATCATGGTGCGGCGGCGATGGTGATGGTGGTCTGCCCCGGAGTCAGTGGAATGTGGCCTGCGGAGCCCGGGTAAGTCCGGTAGGGCGTCTTGAATGCGACGACATGGCTGACGTCGAGGCGGATGCCGATTTGCTCGCCGATGGCGTGGTTGTGGTGCGAGGGCACCAGCGAGAGGGCTTCGGCGCCGCTGTCCAGTCGCAGCGTGTAGAGAATCTCGGCGCCGCGAAAGGCCTTGTGCAGGACTTCGGCGCGTAGCGGGCTGTTGTCGTCATGGACGATGTCGTCGGGGCGCAGCAGGACTTCGACGCCGCAGCCCTTGCCGCAGCTGCCGCAGCCCTGACTGCATTCGAGCGGCAGCGTCGATTGGATCTTGCCGAGCTCGACTTCGACGCAGAGATTGTCGATGACGATGCCGGGCAGAAACACGCCCTGGCCGACGAAGTCGGCGACGAAGCGGTTGGTGGGGCGGTGATAGAGGTTGTAGGGCGTGTCCCACTGCTGGATGCGGCCTTCCGCCATGACGCCGATTTCATCAGCCATCGCGAAGGCCTCGTGCTGGTCATGGGTGACCAGCACGGCGGTGATGCCCTGGCGCTTGAGGATGTCGCGCACTTCGAGCGAAAGGCGCTCGCGCAGATCGACATCAAGGTTGGAGAACGGCTCGTCGAGCAGGATCAGTTGCGGACGCGGCGCCAGGGCGCGCGCCAGGGCGACACGCTGCTGCTGGCCGCCGGACAGCTCATGCGGGTATTTGTCGCCCTGACCGGCCAGACCGACGGTGTCCAGCAACTCGTCGACGCGCGAGGCGCGTTCGCCGGCCTTGAGGCGGCGCAGACCGAAGCCGATGTTGCCGGCGACGGTCAGATGCGGAAACAGCGCGTAATCCTGAAACACCATGCCGATCTGGCGCTGCTCCGGCGGCAGGGCGAAGCCGGCGCGGCTGACCGGCGTGTTCGCCACGCGGATTTCTCCGGCCGCGATTTCCTCGAAGCCGGCAATGCAGCGCAGCAGAGTGGTCTTGCCGCAACCCGACGGGCCGAGCAGGCAGGCGATGCTGCCACTTTCAACCTTGAAGCCGACGCCATCGACAACCGTATGCGAGCCGTAGCGCTGGATGATGCCGGCGAGTTCGAGGAATGCCATGGTCATTGCGGTGAAGGACGGTCGGTGATGTGGCCAGCGCGTCGCCACCTCGCCACAAAAAAGCCGCGAAAGCAGCGCGTTTGTCGATCGCGCAATTATAATTCTCATTTACATCCGCCGATACATGAACGCCCTCCGATTCAATTCCCTGCTGGTGATTTCCGCTGTCGTCGCGGCGCTCGTCAGCCTGCCGGTGGTCAGCGTGCTGGCGAACATCTTCAGCGGCGGCACCGACGCGACCTGGGCGCATCTGGCGGCAACAGTGCTCCCCGAATACGTCGCCAGCACCCTGTGGCTGTGCCTGGGCGTCGGCATCGGCGTGATCGTCGTCGGCGTTGCAACGGCCTGGCTGGTGGCGATGCACGAGTTCCCCGGCAGGCGCATTTTCGAATGGGCGCTGGTGCTGCCGCTGGCCATGCCGGCTTATGTGCTGGCTTATGTCTATACGGATTTTCTCCAGTTCGTCGGCCCGGTGCAGACGTGGCTGCGCGCGACTTTCGAGTGGACCAGGGCCGACTACTGGTTTCCCGATGTGCGCACACTGGGCGGCGCCATCGCCATGTTCGTCTGCGTGCTCTATCCCTACGTGTATCTGCTGGCGCGCACCGCCTTCATGGAGCGCGCCAGCGGCATGCTTGAAGCGGCGCGTACGCTCGGGCACGGTCCTTGGCGCAGCTTCTTCAGCATTTCACTGCCGCTGGCGCGGCCGGCAGTGGTTGCCGGGGCGTCGCTGGCGCTGATGGAAACGCTCGCCGACTATGGCACGGTGTCCTATTTCGCGGTGCAGACGTTCACGACTGGCATCTATCGCGCCTGGTTTTCCCTGGGCGACCGGATTGCCGCGGCGCAGCTGGCGGCGCTGCTGCTCGGTTTCGTCGTCCTGCTGCTGGCGTTCGAACGCAGCTCGCAAGGGCGGGCGCGCTTTCACAACACGACCGGCCGCAATCGGCCCCTGCATGGCCAGCGCTTGCGCGGCGGGCGTGCGGTGGCGGCCTGGCTGGCGTGCGCGGCGCCGCTGTGCTGCGGTTTCCTGCTGCCCGGCGGTCTGCTGTTGCGTCTTGCGCTGCTCGAAGGCGATGCGGAGTTCGGTGAGCGTTTCTTCGATCTTGCCGGCAACAGCTTTCTCCTCGCCGGCCTTACCAGTCTCCTGGCCGTGGCGCTGGCCGTGCTGCTCGCTTATGGCGCGCGTCTGGCGAAGGGCGCCGCAGCGCAAGGCCTGAATCGCCTGGTGAGCCTCGGTTACGCCGTACCCGGCTCGGTGATCGCCGTCGGCGTGCTGATTCCGGTGACCCGTCTCGACAACTGGCTGGCCGGGCAGTGGCAGACACTGTTCGGCGAAAATCCCGGACTGCTGCTGACCGGCGGCATTGCCGCGCTGGTGTACGCCTACCTCGTGCGCTTTCTGGCCGTTGCCCTGCAGTCCGTCGAAAGCAGCCTGGCGAAGATCACGCCCAACATGGACGCCGCCGCGCGCAGTCTGGGCCTCGGGCAGGGGGCGGCCCTGCGCCGCGTGCATTTGCCGATGCTGCGCGGCAGCCTGCTCACGGCCGGTCTGCTGGTGTTCGTCGACGTGATGAAGGAGTTGCCGGCGACGCTGGTGATGCGCCCGTTCAATTTCGACACCCTCGCGACGCAGACCTACACGCTGGCGTCGGATGAACGTCTTGCAGAAGCGTCGACGGCGGCGCTGGCCATCGTCGGCGTCGGACTCCTGCCCTTGATCGTGTTGTCGCGTCAGATTGCTTCCAGTCGGCGACGCTGATGCCGACTCGACACGGATAGGTGGATAGGTCGGCTTTCAATGAACACGCCCCGGTCGGGGCGTGTCAGGGGATCGGAAAGCGCTGGCGTATTCGGCTCAGCGGAAGCCGGCGCGGTCGAAGATCATCTGTGCCTTGGCGCGGTGTGCGGCGAGCTTGCCGACTTCCAGCGTGTCTGCCTTGAACGCGCCGAGGGCGTCCAGCGCCGGATTCGCGACCTTGACGCCAGCGACCGCCGGCCATTCATTGTTGCCGTCGGCGAAATAGCGTTGGGCATCGTCGCTCGCCAGGTATTCGAGAAACTTCACCGCGGCTTCCTTGTGCGGGGCATGTTTCAACATCCCGCCGCCGGAAACATTGATGTGCGTGCCGTGGCCCTGCTGGTCCGGCCAGATGACGGCGATCTTTTCGACGATCTTGCGATCTTCCGGTTTGGTCGAACGCATCAGGCGCGCCACGTAGTAGCTGTTGGAGATGGCGACACCGCATTCGCCGGCGGCGACCGACTTGATCTGGTCGGTGTCGCCGCCTTTCGGCGCGCGGGCGAAGTTGGCGACGACACCTTTCGCCCACTCTTCCGCCTTGGCTTCGCCCTGATGGGCGATGATCGAGGCCATCAGCGAGAGATTGTAGGGATGGGATCCGGAACGCGAGCAAACCTTGCCCTTCAAGGCGGATTTTGCGAGGTCGGCATAGTTGCGCGCCTCGTCGGGCTTGACGCTATCTTTCGCATGGACGATGACGCGGGCGCGCGTCGAAAAGGAAAACCAGTCGGCGGTGCGCAGGTGCGACGGGATGCGCGATTCGAGCACCTTCGATCTGACTGGCGCGAAGAGGCCGAGATCGTGGGCCGCGGCGAGGCGTGCCGCATCGACCGTCAGCAGGACATCGGCGGGGCTGTTGGCGCCTTCGTTCTTGATGCGTTCGAGGAGTTCTTCCTCCTTGCCGTCGATGCGGTTGATCTTGATGCCGGTCTGCTTCGTGAAGTCGGCGTAGAGGGCTTCGTCGGTCTGATAGTGACGTGCCGAGTAGAGGTTCAGAACCGGCTCTTCGGCTGCGCCGCCGTGGAGCGGCAAACCGAGTGTGAGGGCGAGGAGGGAGGTCTTGAGGATGGATTTCATGGCGGCTGGGCCTTCGTAAATGATGAAAGTTGATTCCAGGGGGGTTGATGATAGCCAATATCTCAATCGATGTAAATGAGAACGATTCGCATCGTATTCCGACCCGCCTGCCTTGTGGCTCCCATTTATTCCGGCCGGCAAGCTTGGGCAGGATAAAATTCGCCGCATCATGAATGCGAACCCCCGATTCTTGCCGCGCCTGCTGGCATCAGCTTGCGTTGTTCTGGCCCTGTCCGGCTGTTCCGGCCTTTCCCCGTTCAAGTCCGAGCCTCCGGTCGCCACGCCGGCGCCCCGGTCGCCGCCGAAGATCGCGCTTGCCCTGGGCGGCGGCGCCGCGCGCGGCTTCGCCCATGTCGGGGTCATCAAGGCGCTGGAGGCGCAGGGCATCGTGCCGGACATTGTTGTCGGCACCAGTGTCGGCTCGGTGGTGGGGGCGCTGTATGCGGCGGGCAACAACGGCTTCGAATTGCAGAAGCTGGCGATGCAGATGGAGGAGGGCCAGGTCAGCGACTGGTCGTTGCCCGATCGGGGCGTGATCAAGGGCGAGGCCTTGCAGGAGTTCGTCAATCGAGCGGTCAATCAGCGTCCGCTGGAAAAGTTGCCCCGGTTGTTCGCAGTGGTGGCCACGGATCTGAACAGCGGCGAGGCCGTCGTCTTCCGCACCGGCAACACCGGCATGGCGGTGCGCGCGTCAAGCAGCGTGCCGGGCGTTTTCCAGCCGGTCTCGATCAACGGCCACGAATACGTTGATGGCGGCCTGGTGAGTCCCGTGCCGGTGCGCATCGCCCGCTCGCTCGGCGCCGATTTCGTCATCGCCGTGGACATCTCGGCGAAGCCGCAATACGGCAAGACGCAAAGCATGGTCGATGTGCTGCTGCAGACTTTCGCCATCATGGGCCAGACCATCAACCGCCATGAACTGCCCGAGGCCGATGTCGTGATCCGGCCCAACACGCCCGGTATCCGCGCGACAGGCTTCCAGGATCGCCATCTGGCGGTGATGGAGGGGGAAAAAGCGGTGGCAGCCCTGCTGCCCGAAATCAAGGCCAGGCTGGCCAGATTGCGCTGAACGCGCGCAGATTCGGGGGAATCAACCGCCGCTGATGCGGCGCGCGCCGTTGTAGCGTTTGCCCCAGTACTTCTGGCGGAGGTCGTCGATGCGGACTACGCCGCCGCTGGCGGGCGCATGGACGAACTGGTGGTTGCCGAGGTAGATACCGACATGGGAAAAGGCGCGGCGCATGGTGTTGAAGAAAACCAGATCGCCCGGCTGCAATTCATCCTTGCCGATCGCTTCGCCGCTCCGGCTCATTTCACCCGAGGTGCGCGGCAACATGGTGCCGAGTCCCTTGAATACGTGGTCCACGAAGCCACTGCAGTCGAAGCCCGTTTCGGGCGAACTGCCGCCGCGCCGGTAGCGGATGCCGATCAGGTCCAGTGCGCGTTCGACCGCATCGCTGGCGCCATTGCTGGCGCGTTCGAGAAAGGATGTTTCGCCCGGTTCTCCCATGAGTTGGCTTCGTGCCAGCAGGAAGTCGCGGGCGACCTGGTCGGCGTGGGCCGGGCTGCCGGCGAGGCAGGCGAGGCAGGCGATTACAACGGTCAGCGCGCCGAGTTGGCGCAGGGTCGGTCGAAAAGGCATAGCGGATGAATATAAAGCCGGAACTTTACGGTGTAAACCCCATGGTCGTTCTTGATGAAGGGGTTTTCCCGCTCTGTTCTTGCTTGGCTGGCGGCTCGACAGTGGCCAACGTCTTGCAGTCAGTTCGCGATTCGCTGCGGTGAGCCGTGATCGTCTGCTTCCCTGTGTTGATCCGGAAGCTGTGACTTGGGCGGCAACGGTGCGAAATAGCTGGCGGCAAGGACCAGCAGTGCGACGCCGATCAACGTCGCCGTCCAGGTCAGCGTGCCGCTGCCAGCGGCATCGACGAGCAACAGCTTGGCTCCGACCACGCCCAGCAGGCCGAATCCGCCGAACCACCACTCGCGATGTTCGCGACGCGAAGCGGCAATCATGGTGACGATGGCGCTGACGGTCCAGAACAGGGTCAACAATGCCTGGAACAGGTCCGAATGCATGAGGGCGACGGGTTCGAAGGCCACGCCGCCCCAATGGTGGGAGATGCGCGCGGCAAGCGTCGATAGCCAGATGAACGCCAAGGCGGCGCCGGCGATCCTGAGCCGGTATCGCCATTCTTCGCCGATGATGCGGCCGAGGCGCAGGATGGCGAGCATGCCCGCCAGTTGCGTGACATCGAAGAAATTGAGCAGGGGAAGGTAAGGCAAGGACCGCGTTTCGGTGCTTCCTGTGAGTTGCAGGTTCGCCCAGGGCAAGAGCAACAGCAGCGTGATCAGAGGTGGAGTCACCGCGACCGGAATGTATCGGGCTTCCGGCGCACGGAACGGCCAGAAGCGTTCGCGCCCAAGCGCCGGCAGGGCGATGCCGGCGGCAAGAACGAATCCCAGGGCCACAAAGGGCCAAAGATCCACGCCGGGCGCGAATCGGGCAGCCTGCCAGTTGAGTTCCCCGGCAAGCGCGGCGAGCAACAGCCACCACGCGCCGATGTGGCGTATTGCCACGTATGGCATCTCGCCACTCTTCTCATGCGCAGCGAGAAGGTAGTAGTGCAATGCCAGCGCTGCGGGCATGACCAGCGCCAAAACGCCGGCGAGAGGGTGGCCGTTGTGGTGAATTGCCAGCAATGCGGCGAGCCAGAGCGCAGCAAGCAGCAGGATTGCGCTTGCGCGGAGTTGTGGCCAACGCCAGAGTCTGGCCAGTCCCTCGATCCCGAGGGTCGTCGCCGCAACGTACATCAGACCAAAGGGGGCGTGCATCTCGGTGGCCGCGAAACGGTCGATTTCGCCAAGCCCTGCAGCGAACCACCAAAGCATCGCCCAGGCGAAGGGCAAGATCGGCGGAACCGCATGGTTCTCTTCCACCGAGCGCAACAGGCGTGCGGAGAATAGTCCGGCCATGGTGAGGATGAATGCGCCGAACACGGCATTGTTCGCAAATGGATGGCTGTGGCCGAGATCACCCCAGCCGAGGGCCAGCGCGACGCCTGCCGCCAGTTGCATGGTCAAGCCGGCGCCCTGCGCAAGGAGGCGTTGCGTGCGCACGCCGAACCAGAGCAAAGCCGCGCCTTCGATTGCCCAGAAGGCGGACGTTACCTGCGCGTCGAAGGCCATCGGCACCGAGACCGTCAGCAAGGCGATGGCAATGCCGAGATGGCTGCGTTCAACGAGCCGAGTCTCGGGTTCCGGTCGGCGAAGCATCAGGCTCCACAGAGCGAAGTACCAGAGCGATGCGATCAGCGTGCTCCATGCGAGGCCGTACTGAACGTCATCCAGCAGCCGCGCCTGGAGAAAGATGCCGATCAACGGCGTTCCGAACAGCAGGAGGCCGTCGCGCCAGCCGGCCAGGCCAGGCGCGCGCAGCAGCGTCGTGGCGGCAGGCATGGCCGAATACACGGCGAGGAAGGCGGCCAGGAAGATCTGTGTGATCAGATAATGTTCGTCATGATAGCCGTCGATGGCCCAGGCCATGCCGACCGCGAGCGTGAAGACGAAGCCGGCGATGTTGAGCATGCGCCAGGACTTGAACCAATCGACGGCGATGATGAAGACGTTGAGCAGCGCGAAATACGAGAAGAGCGGCAGCGGGGTGTCAGTGTTTCCGCCCGCCAGCACCGGGGCGAGAAAGGCGCCGGACAATCCCAGTGCGGCTAGCGCCGGGCCGTCCTGACGCGCTGCCATCGCCACGCAAATGACACCGAGTGCTGCGAACAGGCCGAAGGCAAGACTCTGACCGATCATCGCCTGGCGTTCCAGCATGAAATAGGCAACCAGGTAGAGCATGGCGAAGCCGCCACCCTGGATGGCGAGGCCGAAGGTTCGGTGGGTGGCTCCGCGTACCTTCGCCACGCCAAAAACGATCAGACCGATACCAGCCACCGCTGCCAGGAACAAGCGAAGCGGTAACGGCATCAGACCTTGCTCGGCAGCGAGCTTCAATCCGGAGGCGATGCCGAAGAACAACAGAACGATGCCTATCTTGGCGAGCGGATTTCCGGCCCAGATCTTCCTGACCCACCCCGGCATTTCGATCGGCGGTGGGGCGGGCAGATGCCTGGAAGCATGGGCGGAGGTGTCCGCCTGCGGCGACATGGTGACCGTCGGTGTTCGGGGCGGCGAGGAGATGGACTGGATGGCCTCGATGGCCTCGATGGCTTCGTCCTCGAGCGCTGCTGCGGGGACGTGGTCGGCAGCGCTGTGCGCCGGCATCGCAGCGGCCGGCGCTTGTGGAGCAGCGGGTTCGGTCGTGGTGGCTTTCGGGTTGAGTGCCGCCACCTCGGCACGCAGCAGCGCGACCTCCCGTTCGAGCTTGTTCAGACGATCGGTATTCTCGGCGGGCTCTCTGGCATCGGCCGGCTTGCTGTTCAGCCAGTATCCGATCAGTCCGCCGATCGCCGTTCCGGCAAGTATCCAGTCGCGACCGATGGCGGACGCGATGACCAGTCCGATGAGCGCACCGACAAACCACATGTGGAGCCCTTTCATTTCAAGCTTGATGGAATAACCCCAGTCATTATGCCGGTAATCTTCTTCTGGATCTCTTGTCGTTCCAGTGAGGGTGGGCGCATGAGGCATCCGCCATTTGGACAATATTCAGCAAACCGTCAGGATCGGCTGCCTATAATCGGCCGGTCGCATCATTGAGAACTTGAGAACGGGAGCGCTCCATGGACTTCAAGGTCTATCTGATTCGTCAGGAAGAGGGCAAGGTCGCTGGCGGCTTTGTCCGGATGACGGAGGATCAGCTCGATGCCGGCGAGGTGACGGTGCGTGTCGCCTGGTCTGACGTCAACTACAAGGATGCACTGGCGGCGACCGGCGCCGGCAAGATCATCCGCCGCTTCCCCTGCATCGGTGGCATCGACCTCGCCGGCACGGTAGTGGCCAGCAGCGACGCCCGCTACAAGGAGGGCGATGCGGTGCTCGCCACTGGCTATGATGTCGGCGTGGCGCACCACGGCGGCTATGCCGAGCTGGCGCGGCTGCCGGCGGACTGGCTGGTCAGGCTGCCGGCCGGGCTGACGTTGCGCGATGCGATGGCCTTCGGCACGGCGGGCTTCACGGCGGGACTCGCGGTGACGCGCATGGAGGCGAATGGTCTCAAGCCGGCGAACGGGCCGGTGATCGTCAGCGGCGCCACCGGCGGCGTCGGCAGTCTGGCGATCGGCATGCTGGCCCGCCTCGGTTATCACGTCGTCGCGCTCACGGGCAAGGAGCAGGAGTCCGATTATCTGAGGAGCATCGGCGCCAGCGAGATCCTGCTGCGCCAGTCGCTCGAATTAGCGAAGCTCAAGCCGCTCGACCGGGCGACCTGGGCCGGCGCCGTCGATAACCTCGGCGGCGACGTGCTCGCCTGGCTGGCCAGCACCATGCAGATCGGCGGCACGCTGGCGAGCATCGGCCTGGCGGCGAGCCACACCCTGAATACCACGGTCATGCCGTTCATCCTGCGTGGCGTGAGCCTGCTCGGCATCGATTCGGTGAACTGCCCGATGTCCCTGCGTGTCGAGGTCTGGCGGCGGCTGGCCGGCGAAATGCGGCCGGCGCAGCTTGGGGAGATGACACACGACATCGATTTCGAACGGCTGCCGACGGTGTTCGACGACTTCATTCAGGGGCAGGTGAAGGGGCGCACCGTGGTGAAGATCGGCGGCTGACGGAAAAGCGCGATACCAATCAACGGTATTGCGTCGTTGGCTATAAATGGATTGGGTAACGTCGAATAATCCGTCGAAGGAGGAGAGCATGACCCGCTACCAGGAATTCCATCGCCGTTCCATCGAACAGCCTGAGTCATTCTGGGCCGAGGAAGCCAGGCTCATCGACTGGCACAAGCCGCCGCAAAGGATCCTCGATTTCTCGCGTCCCCCGTTCGCCAGGTGGTTCGTCGGCGGCGAGACCAATCTCTGCTACAACGCCGTGGATCGTCACGCCGACCAGCGTCCCGACGATCGCGCGCTGATCTTCGTGTCGACGGAAACCAACGTCGAGAAGGTCTACAGCTTCAGCGAACTGCGCCAGGAAGTCATGCGCATGGCGGCGGTGATGCTGGAACTCGGGGTGAAGAAGGGCGATCGCGTGCTGATCTACATGCCGATGATCGCCGAAGCCTGTTTCGCCATGCTCGCCTGCGCCCGCATCGGCGCGATCCATTCGGTGGTGTTTGGCGGCTTCGCCGCAGGCTCCCTGGCGACGCGCATTGACGACGCCAGGCCGGTGCTGATGGTTTCCGCCGATGCCGGCATGCGCGGCGGCAAGGCCGTTCCCTACAAGCACCTCGTCGACGAGGCCTGCACGCTGGCCAGTTTTCCGCCGGCCAAGGTGCTGCTGGTCGATCGCGGCATCGAGAAGATGCAGTTGCAGGCGGGGCGCGACGTCGACTACGCGACGCTGCGCGGCAGGCACATGTCGGCGCAGGTGCCGGTGACCTGGCTCGAATCCACCGAGCCGTCCTACATCCTTTATACCTCGGGAACCACGGGCAAGCCCAAGGGCGTGCAGCGCGACGTCGGCGGTTATGCCGTGGCGCTCGCCTCGTCGATCAAGCGCATCTACTGCGGCGCAGCCGGCGAAACCTACTTTTCGACTTCCGACATCGGCTGGGTGGTCGGCCATTCCTACATCATCTACGGGCCGCTGATCGCCGGCATGGCGACGGTCATGTACGAGGGCACGCCGATCCGGCCCGATGCCGGCATCTGGTGGAAGATCGTCCAGGACTACAAGGTCAATGTCATGTTCAGCGCGCCGACGGCGATCCGCGTGCTGAAAAAGCAGGATCCGGCCTTCCTGCACAGGTACGATCTGTCCTCGCTGCGTCACCTGTTCCTCGCTGGCGAACCGCTCGATCAGCCAACCCACGAGTGGATCATGAAGGAACTGAACAAGCCCGTGATCGATCATTACTGGCAGACGGAAACCGGCTGGGCGATGCTGTCTGCCGTGCCGGGTGTCGAGCAGACGCCGATCAAGTTCGGCTCGCCGGCGTTTCCGGTTTATGGCTACAACCTCAAGCTGTTCCGTGAAGACGGCAGCGAAGCCGGAGCCAACGAGAAGGCTGTCGTCGGCGTCGTGCCGCCGCTGCCGCCGGGCTGTCTATCGACGGTTTGGGGCGATGATGCGCGCTTCGTCAGTACCTATTTCTCTTTGTTCAAGTCGCCGCAGGTCTATTCCTCGTTCGACTGGGGCATCCGCGACGACGACGGCTACTACAGCATCCTCGGCCGCACCGACGACGTCATCAATGTCGCCGGCCATCGCCTTGGCACGCGCGAGATCGAGGAGGCCGTGCAGGCCCATGCCGCCATTGCCGAAGTCGCCGTGGTCGGCGTCGCCGATCAGTTGAAGGGCCAGGTGCCGATGGCATTCGCCGTCGTCAAGGACGCCACGCTGGTCGCCACGCCGGAAGGGCGGCAGAAGCTCGAGAAGGAGGTCATGGTCACGGTCGACGGCCTGCTCGGCGCCATCGCGCGGCCGGCGCGCGTCTGCTTCATCTCCGGCTTGCCCAAGACGCGTTCCGGCAAGATGTTGCGGCGCTCGATCCAGGCGCTCGCCGAGGGCCGCGATCCGGGCGATCTGACGACCATCGATGACCCCGCTACGCTGGAACAGATCAAGCAAGCGCTGACGGGGCCATAAGACGCCGCGTTGGCGCCATCGCGCCCGCTTGATCGGCGTCATTCCCGCGAAGGAAGGAATCCTTGCGCCGAACTTTTTTGAAATTATGATTGCGCAGCGGCGCGATCGTGTCTATAATGCGCAGCTCTTCAGGCGCGTAGCTCAGCTGGTTAGAGCACCACCTTGACATGGTGGGGGTCGTTGG
>CAZCPD010000078.1:2011-12674 GCA_964500425.1 uncultured Rhodocyclaceae bacterium | reverse complement strand
TACGACCTGATGGGTTTCGAGAAGGTCGGCAAGATGTTCGAGCGCCAGGCCATCGAAATCGCCCCGCTCGCCTACATGCGCGGGCGCACCCTGAACCACGCCTTCATCATCCTCGACGAGGCGCAGAACACCACGCCCGAACAGATGAAGATGTTCCTGACGCGTATCGGCATCGGCGCCAAGGCCGTCGTCACCGGCGACGCCACCCAGGTCGATCTGGCGCGCGGCCAGAAGAGCGGCCTGATCGAGGCGCGCCGCATCCTCGCCGAGGTGCGCGGCATCGCCTTCACCGATTTTCTCGCCGAGGACGTCGTGCGTCACCCGCTGGTGGCGCGCATCGTCGCGGCCTATGAAGCGCATGACAAGGCCAGCCACAACCAATAAGGCGACGGCGCCGCAGCCACTTTCGCTATCGGTGCAATACGCCTGTCACGACGCGCAGCTACCCTCGCGACCGCAACTGCGCCGCTGGGTGAGGGCCGCGCTCGACTGTCCGACCGAAGCAACGATGGTCACGATACGCTTCGTCGATACCGAGGAGGGCCGCACCCTGAACCGCGAGTTCCGCGGCAAGGGCAGCAAAACCAAGGACTACGCCACCAACGTGCTCTCCTTTCCCTACGCCCTGCCGCCGCAACTCGCCGGCGACCTGGTGCTCTGCATGCCGGTCGTGCTGCGCGAAGCGTCCGAGCAGCGCAAACCGGTGCGCGACCACCTCGCCCATCTGGTGATCCACGGCGTGCTGCACCTGCAAGGCTACGACCACGAAACCGAAGCCGACGCGCAGCGCATGGAAAACCGCGAACGCGATATCCTCAAGCGTTTCCGCATCGCCGATCCTTACATGGCCGAACGCGATTCCGTCTGACCCTTCACCCTTCACGACTCACTCAACATACATGGACCCTTCCAGTCGACCTACCCTGCTCGAACGCCTTTCCGCGCTGCTGACACGCGCCCCCGAGGATCGCGAGGAGCTGCTCGAACTGCTGCACGCCTCGTTCGAGCGCAACCTGCTCGACGCCGACGCACTGTCGATCATCGAAGGCGCACTGGGGGTCGCCGACATCCAGGTCCGCGACATCATGGTGCCGCGCGCCCAGATGGACGTCGTCGACATCAACGAGCCGCCGGAAAGGATCATCGAATTCATCGTCGACGCGACCCACTCGCGCTTTCCGGCGATCGGCGAGAATCGCGACGACGTGCTCGGCATCCTGCTCGCCAAGGATCTGCTGCGCTATTTCGCCGGCAAGGAATTCGACCTGCGCGATACCCTGCGTCCGGCCGTCTTCATCCCCGAATCGAAGCGGCTCAACGTGCTGCTGCGCGAGTTTCGCGCCTCGCGCAATCACATGGCCATCGTGGTCGACGAATACGGCGGCGTCTCGGGCCTCGTCACCATCGAGGACGTCCTCGAACAGATCGTCGGCGACATCGACGACGAATACGACTTCGACGAAGCCGCCGACAACATCGTCCTCGACAATGCCGGGCGCTACCGGGTCAAGGCGACGACCGAGATCGCCGACTTCAACCACGCCTTCAACACCACCCTGCCTGACGATGAGTTCGACACCATTGGCGGCCTCGTCATCCAGCGCCTCGGCCGCCTGCCCAGGCGCGGCGAAGCCGTGCAGATCGACAACCTGCGCATCCAGGTGCTGCGCGCCGACAGCCGCCGCGTGCATACGCTGCTGATCGACCCGCAGCGCGTCATTCCGCTGGATGAATAGGCGCGGCATCGAATCCCTCGCCGCGCTGCTGCTCGGCGCGCTGACCGTCCTCGGCTTCGCGCCATTCGAGCTGTTCCCGCTCCCCATCCTCACGCTCGCCGCGCTGTTCGCGCTCTGGCGGACGAGCGCCGGCGCGCGCCGCGCCGCCTGGCTCGGCTGGCTTTGGGGGTTCGCCTATTTCCTCTGCGGCGTCTCCTGGGTCTATATCAGCATGCACGATGTCGGCGGCATGTTCGCGCCGGCCGCCGTCGCCGCCACCATTTCACTCTGCGCCGCCCTGGCGCTCTACCCGGCCCTCGCCGGCGCGCTGTTCGCCCGCCTGCGGTGCGGCAGTGCCTGGCGCGACGCCCTGCTCGCCGCCGCCATCTGGACCCTCACCGAATGGCTGCGCGGCTGGTTGCTGACAGGATTTCCCTGGCTCGCCAGCGGCTACGCGCACACCCCGCCGAGCCCGCTCTCCGGCTACGCCGCCGTGCTCGGCGTGTATGGCATCGGCCTCCTCGCCGCCGTGCTCGCCGGCCTCGCCGCCTTCTGCCTGCACCGCGCCACCGCCGCGAGCCTCGCCATCATGCTGCTGATCCTCGGCTTCGGGGCGCTGTTGCAGCGCATGGACTGGACGCAGCCGAGCGGTGCGCCGCTGACGGTCAGCCTGCTGCAAGGCAACATCCCGCAGGAATCGAAATGGGATGCCGACCGCGTACCCTTCTCGCTCGCCACCTACGCCCGCCTGGTCCATGACCACCCGGCCCAGCTGATCGTCCTGCCGGAAACCGCGCTGCCGATGTTCCTCGACGACGTGCCGCGCGATTACCTCTCCATGCTGATGGAGAAAGGCCCGGTGTTGACCGGCGTCGCCATGTTCACCTACCAGCCTGGCAAGCCTCCCGGTTACGCTAACGCCGCCCTGGCAATCTCCGGATCGAGCGGCCTGCAGGCCTACGCCAAGACCCATCTGGTGCCCTTCGGCGAGTATGTGCCGACGGGCTTCGCCTGGTTCATGGCGCTGATGAAGATGCCGATGTCGGACTTCAGCCCCGGCCCGCTCCACCAGCCGCCGCTGGAAATCGCCGACCAGAAGATCGCGCCCAACATCTGCTACGAAGACCTGTTCGGCGAGGAAATCATCCGCGCCCTGCCGCAGGCGACGCTGCTGGTGAACCTTTCCAATACCGCCTGGTTCGGCGACTCGCTGGCGCAGCCTCAGCACTTGCAGATCGCCCGCATGCGCGCCCTCGAAACCGGCCGCGCCATGCTGCGCGCCACCAACACCGGCATGACGGCCGCCATCCAGCCGGACGGCCGGGTCATCGGCGTGCTGCCTGCGTTCACCACCGCCGGCCTGACCGTGCAGGTGCAGGGCCACAGTGGCGCGACCCCCTATGTGCGCTGGGGCAACCGCCTCGCCCTCCTGCTCGCCGTCATTGCGCTGCTCCCCGCGCTGCGCACGACGTGGCGGCAACGCCGCAGCGGCCCATGAAGAAGCCGCGCAAGGCCCCCCGCACACACACGATACCGCGCCAGCCCTGGCTCGACGCCCTGCGCGGCGCGGCGGTGCTGGCAATGATCGCCTACCACTTCGGCTACGACCTGAACCATCTCGGCTGGCTGCACCAGGACCTCAACCACGACCTGCGCTGGATGACGGCGCGCAGCCTGATCCTCGGCAGCTTCCTGTTCAGCGTCGGCGCCAGCCACGCGCTCGCGGAAGCGCAGCAGGCAACCGCCGCGGCGCAGGGGCGGCGCATCGCCAGGATCGCCGCCGCCGCCGCGCTGGTCACGGCGGGAAGCTGGCTGCTGTTTCCGCGCTCGGCGATCTGGTTCGGCACCCTGCACGCCATCGCCGTGATGAGCGCCCTGCTCCTGTTGCTCCGGAAGCTGCCCCTCGGCGCCTGGCCGGCGCTGCTGCTGGGCATCGCCACCATCGTCATCGGCAATCTCTACGCCCACCCGCTGTTCGATCAGCCGGCACTCGCCTGGATCGGCCTGATGACCCATGCGCCACGGACCGAGGACTACGTGCCGCTGCTGCCCTGGTTCGGCGTCTGCCTGATCGGCCAAGGCGCGATGTCGCTGTACCTGCGCCGTCCCGCACCACGCCCTGCCGGCGCAAGGCTGCCGCGCTGGCTGCTGTGGCCGGGCCGCCACAGCCTGGCCATCTATCTGCTGCACCAGCCCATCCTGCTCGGCATCCTGATACCGCTGACGCACGCGCTGAGGGCGGCCTGAAGGCGGAAAGAGCGGGGGTTGCGATGCTATACTCGCGCGATTGCACCGCGCCCCAACAGGCGAAGATACGCCCCGGACACCCTGCCCTTCCGACCCGCCCATGCGCGCCTGGCCCCGTTTTTCAACGATCAACGCTGCGAATCTGATGCCCTGGCTGGGCCGGGCGGCGACGCTGCTGGCGCTGGCGGCGCTGGCCTGGCTGTGCGCCGGCATCTACTGGACGCTCAGCGCGCCGCGCACGCCGCGTCCGGCGACGGAAATCGACACCGATCCGCAACGCGTCGCCCAGACCCTCGTGGCGCGCCACCTGTTCGGCGTTGCGGCGACCGCCGCCGCCGCGTCACCGGCCAGTGCGCCGAGCGACATCCGCCTGGTCGGCGTGATCGCCGCCCAGGCCGAGGGACAACCCGCCTACGCCCTGCTCGCCGTCGAAGGCAAGCCGGCGCAAGTGGTGCGCGAAGGCCAGGAAGTGGCGTCCGGCGTCACCCTGCAACGCGTATTGCCGCGCGAGGTCGAACTGACGCGCGGCGGTCAGACCCAGACACTGTCCTTGCCCGAGCGTGGCAAGCCCTGATGGAAACTTGACGATGCCGACGATGCCATCCTCCCTCACGCAAACCTTCCGGCGCCGGCGGCGTCCCGCCCTGCTCGGCCTGATCAGCGTGCTGCTCGCCGCCAGCCTGATGCAGCCGCTGACCTCGCTCGGCGCCGATGAAGAAAAGGTCACGCTGAACTTCGTCAATGCCGACATCGAGACCGTCACCAAGGCCGTCTCGCAGATCACGGGCAAGAATTTCCTGCTCGATCCGCGCGTCAAGGGCACGGTGAATGTCGTGTCGAGCCGGCCGGTGCCGCAGTCGCTCGCCTACCACTTCCTGCTCTCGGCGCTGCGCATGCAGGGCTTCGCCGCCGTCGAAAGCCGCGGCGTGGTGCGCATCATGCCCGAGGCGGACGCCAAGACGCATGGCGGCCCGACGCAAACGAAGGCCGGCGGCGCCGCTGGCGACCAGCTGGTGACGCGCGTCTTTCCCCTGCGCAATGAAGCGGCCGCCAGCCTCATCCCGGTGATCCGCCCGCTGATCGCGCCGAACAACCCGATCACCGCCAACCCGAGCAACAACAGCATCGTCATCAGCGATTACGCCGACAACCTGGCGCGCCTGGAAAAAATCATCGCAGCCCTCGACACGCCATACGGCGAAGAGCCGCAGATCATCCCGATCCGCCACGCCTCGGCCATCGATCTCGCCAACAGCCTGAACAAGATCTACGGCAGCGATGGCGCCGGCAGCGTCAGCGCCGGTGCGGTGGCCGGCGGCGGCAGCGATCCCGTCCAGCGCGTCACGATACTCGCCGACACGCGCAGCAACAGCCTGATCGTGCGTTCGGAAAGCCCCGTCAAGCTCGCGCACGTCCGCGCCCTGATCGGCTCGCTCGACCAGCCGACCGCGACGGCCGGCAACATCCACGTCGTCTATCTGAAGAATGCCGAAGCGGTGAAGGTCGCCCAGACCCTGCGCGCCATCATCAGCGGCGACACGGGCACGGCGGCATCGACCGGCCTGACGCCCCTCTCACCCAACCCCACCGGACAGACCGGCAGCAGCGGCACGCTCGCCGGCGCGATGGCCGGCGGCTCCGCCGCCACCAGCGGCGCCTCGCAGACATCCACGCAGGGCGGCGGCGCCACGGGGGCCGGCTTCATCCAGGCCGACGCGACCAACAATGCATTGATCATCACCGCGCCGGAGCCGGTCTACAACAACCTGCGCCTCGTCATCGACATGCTCGACAAGCGCCGCGCCCAGGTGCTCGTCGAGGCGCTGATCGTCGAACTGACCTCGGATCGCGCCAGCGAACTCGGCGTCCAGTGGCTGGCCGGCGGCAGTCTGTCCGGCAAGGACGCCGGCGCGTTCGGCGGCACGAATTTCGGCAGCGGCGGCAAGAACATCTTCGGTCTCGCCGAGGGCATCGCCAAGGCGAAATCGACCGGGACGCTGGGCCTCGCGCCCGGCCTCAACCTCGGCCTGTTCTCCAACCCGGCCGGCCTCGGCGTGCTGGTGCGCGCCCTGGAGAACGACGCCAGCGCCAACATCCTGTCCACACCGAACCTGCTGACGCTCGACAACGAGGAAGCCAAGATCGTCATCGGCAGCAACGTGCCCTTCATCTCCGGCCAGTACGCGGCGACCGGCAACAGCGTGACGGCGACGCCCTTCCAGACCTACGATCGCAAGGACGTCGGCCTCACGCTGAAGATCAAGCCGCAGATTTCCGAAGGCGGCCTGGTGCGCCTGCAGATCTATCAGGAAGCTTCCAGCGTCCAGGACAACACGCTGTCCAACGCCGCCGGACCGAGCACCAACAAGCGCTCGATCGAGACCGCGGTGGTCGTCGACGACGGCAGCACCATCGTCATCGGCGGTCTGATCCAGGACAACTTCGGCACCGGCGAGGACAAGGTGCCGCTGCTCGGCGATATTCCGGTGATCGGTTCCTTCTTCCGCTACGAGACGCGCAAGCGCACCAAGACCAACCTGATGGTGTTCCTGCGCCCGCAGATCATCCGCGACGCCGCCGGCTACCAGAAGCTCACCGACGACCGCTACGACTACGTGATCGGCGAGCAGAAAAAGAGCGGCGACGGCGCGCGCATGATGCAGAACGAGGCGCCGGCGCCGCTGCTGCCGGGACGCACGCAGACCGAAGCGGCCGCTGCCGCGGCGCCCGCCGCGCGCATCGTGCCGGAGCCCACATCCCGATGACGCAGGACGCAGCCGCAACCGCCTATCGTCCGCCCTACGCCTTTGCCAAGGCGCACGGCGTCATCGTCGGCGCAGTGCATGACGACAGCGCCGCGCTGCCGGTCTTCGTCCGCGACAATGCGGGGCCGACGGCCCTTGCCGCCATCGGCGAACTGCGCCGCCACCTCGACCGGCCGCTGCATCTGATGCCCTGCGAACCGGCGCAATTCGAACAGCGCCTCGCCGAAGCCTACAGCCGCGCCGACCAGACCGCCGCCGAAGTCGCCGACGACATCGGCCAGGAGATGGACCTGACCCGCCTGGTCCAGGAACTGCCGCCGATCGAGGACCTGCTCGAAAGCGAGGACGACGCGCCGATCATCCGCATGATCAACGCCCTGTTCACCCAGGCCGTGCGCGAAAACGCCTCCGACATCCACGTCGAAGCCTTCGAGCAGCATTCGACGGTGCGCTTCCGCATCGACGGCGTGCTGCACGACGTGATCCGACCGCACCGCGCCCTGCACGCGGCGATGACCTCGCGCATCAAGATCATGGCGCAGCTCGACATCGCCGAGAAGCGCCTGCCGCAGGATGGCCGCATCACCATCCGCATCGCCGGCAAGCCCATCGACGTGCGCGTATCGTCCATCCCGACCAGCCACGGCGAGCGCATCGTCATGCGCCTGCTCGACAAGGACCCGGCGCGCCTCGACCTCGACGTGCTCGGCATGGCCGCCGACACGCTGCGCCAGACCGACCGCCTCGTCCATCATCCGCACGGCATCTTCCTGGTCACCGGCCCGACTGGCTCCGGCAAGACCACCACGCTCTACGCCGCGCTGGCGCGGCTCGACGCCGGCAAGCTGAACATCATGACGGTCGAGGACCCGGTCGAATACGACCTGCCCTCGATCGGCCAGACCCAGGTCAACGCGCGCATCGGCCTCGACTTCGCCAAGGCCCTGCGTTCCATCCTGCGCCAGGACCCGGATGTCATCATGATCGGCGAAATCCGCGATCTCGAAACCGCGCAGATCGCCGTGCAGGCCAGCCTCACCGGCCACATGGTGCTGGCCACGCTGCACACCAACGACACCGCCACCGCCGTCACGCGCCTCGTCGACATGGGCATCGAGCCCTTCCTGCTCGCGTCCAGCCTGACCGGCGTGCTCGCCCAGCGTCTGGTGCGCCGCCTGTGCCCTGCCTGCAAGCGCGCCGCACCCGCCGACGCCGGCGAGCAGGCGCAGTTCCCCGACAATCCGCCGGCCATGCTGCATCACGCCGTCGGCTGCGCGGCCTGCAACCAGACCGGCTATCAGGGCCGCATGGGCATCTACGAGCTGCTTGAAGTCGACGACGCGCTGCGCCGCATGATCCACGAGCACAGCGCCGACCAGGCGCTGCGCGAGCATGCCCTGCGCACGGGCATGCGCCCGCTGCGCGAGGACGGCCTGCGCTGGGTGCGCAGCGGCGAAACCACGCTCGAAGAGCTGCTGCGGGTGTGCCGGGATTGACGGCTGGCAAGGAGATCCGTTCAGCATGATCCGACTTTCGCACCGCAGGCGCATGGAATCGCTCCTCCCCTCCCCCCTCGCGGGGGAGGGGCCGGGGGAGAGGGGGTGTGCGCTTCGACATGCGCCGTCGCATGCCGCCACCCAAGCCCTCCCACCTCTTCGGGGGGTTCCGCCCTGCGGGCTCATTCCCGCAACAGAACTTGTCGGTCGGATTAGCCCGAAGGGCGTAATCCGACATGGGGATGTCATCTCGACCTCCGTTGTGTTGGGTTACGCTTCGCTAACCCAACCTACTCCAACTCTCCTCCCCCCTCGCGGGGGGGCGTTGTGAGCCGCCGCGCGTCCTAGCCCGCATGGCTGCCTTCAACTACCAGGCCCTCGACGCCGACGGCCGCCAGGTCAGCGGCGTGCTGGAGGCCGACACCAGCCGCATGGCGCGCGGCCAGTTGCGCGAACAGCAACTCTTTCCGCTCGAAGTCACGCCGGTCGGGCGCAGCGCTACGGAACAGCTGCGTCTGGGCATGGGCATGGGCCGCAAGGGCATCCCTTCGGCGGCGCTGAGCCTGCTGACGCGCCAGTGGGCGATGCTGCTGGAAGCCGGCCTGACCATCGAGCAATCGCTGACCGCGCTGATCGAGCAGAGCGAGCACGACGGCGCGCGGCAGATCCTCGCCGGCGTGCGCGCCGAAGTGCTCGCCGGCCATACGCTGCACATGGCCCTGACCCAGTTCGAGAACGCCTTTCCGCCGATCTACCGCGCCGTCGTCAACGCCGGCGAGAAATCCGGCGAGCTGGCCACCCTGCTGCTGCGCCTCGCCGACTATCTCGAAGCCTGGCAGACGACGCGCCAGAAGGCGCTCCAGGCGCTGCTCTATCCGGTGCTGGTGAGCAGCGTCGCAATGCTCGTCATCATCGGCCTCGTCACCTACGTCGTGCCGCAGATCGTCGGCGTCTTCAAGCAGAGCAAGCAGGCGCTGCCGCTGCTGACGCAAGGACTGATCGTCGTCAGCGACTTCCTGCGCGGGCAATGGTGGTGGCTGCTCGCCATCGCCGTCGCCGGACCACTCGCGGCGCGCCGTGCTCTCAAGAGCAACGCGGCGCTGCAATTGCGCTGGCACCGCTGGCTGCTCGGCCTGCCGCTGATCGGCCGCCACCTGCGCACGCTCGACAGCGCCAGGCTGGCGAGCACCCTGGCGATCATGGTCGGTAGCGGCGTGCCGCTGCTCACCGCGCTGGAAACCGCCAGGGCCGTGCTCGCCAATCAGGTGCTGCGCCAGGCGCTCGACCAGGCGGTCCGCCTGGTGCGTGAAGGCAGCCCGCTGCATCGCGCGCTCGGCGCCGAGAAGCTGTTCCCGCCGCTGCTCGTGCACATGATCGCCAGCGGCGAAGCCAGCGGCACGCTCGGCCGCATGCTGGATCGCGCCGCCACGCAGCAGCAGGCCGAACTCGACCGGCGCACCGCCGTCGCCCTGGGCCTCTTCGAGCCCGTCCTGATCCTCGTCATGGGCGGCGTCGTGCTGCTGATCGTGCTCGCCGTGCTGATGCCCATCATCGAAATCAACATGCTGTTGAAATAGGAGATCTCCATGCGTCATTCACTTGCACAACGCCGGATTCAAGCCGGCTTCACGCTGATCGAAATCATGGTCGTCGTGGTGATCCTCGGCATCCTCGCCGCGATGGTGGTGCCGAAGATCATGAGCCGACCCGACGAAGCGCGCGTCGTCGCCGCGCGCCAGGACATCGGCTCGCTGGTGCAGGCGCTCAAGCTCTACCGGCTCGACAACAAGCGCTATCCGGCCACCGAGCAGGGCCTCCAGGCGCTGGTCAGCAAGCCGGCCGAGGGTCCGGCGGCGGAGGGCTGGAAGAGCGGCGGCTATGTCGAGAAACTGCCGCAGGATCCGTGGGGCCATCCCTATCAGTATCTGAACCCCGGCCTGCATGGCGAAATCGACGTCTTCAGCTATGGCGCCGATGGCGCGCCCGGCGGCGAAGGCCTCGATGCCGACGTCGGCAACTGGCAGCTTTAGGCCGCCGGGATCAACGCTTACCCGCCGACGCGCACACCCGGGGCGACGATGCAGAGGGGCTTCACGCTGATCGAGATGCTGGTCGTCGCCGCCATCATCGGCCTGCTGACGACGACCGTCGCGCTGACCCTGTCGAGCAACTCGCGCCAGGCCGCGGCGAGCGACGCCAGACGGCTCGCCACGCTGCTCGAAACGGCGATCGCCGAGGCTCAGGCCGGGCGCCGCCAGATCGCCTGGTCGGCGCGCGAGGGCGGCTACGATTTCTTCGCCGCCGAGCCCTCGGTCGATCGCACATCGCACACGCCGCACACGCCACGCTGGACGCCGCTCGGCGACGACGAAACCTTCCATGCCCGCCAACTCGATAACGGCGTGCGCATCGCGCGCGTCGAAGTCGATGGCCAGCCGCT
>CAZCPD010000078.1:0-1911 GCA_964500425.1 uncultured Rhodocyclaceae bacterium | reverse complement strand
GTCGCCGCCCAGAATGCCGGCGAAATCCGCCAGCGCCAGCTTGCCGACTGGGTCGCCCAGGATCGCCTCGAAGAACACCGCGCGCGCCGCGACTGGCTGCCGGTCGGCGGCGGCAACGGCGACACGGAACAGGGCGGCAGCCGCTTCCGCTGGGAAGAAACCATCAACAGCACGCCGAACGCCCAGTTCCGCCGCATCGACATCCGCGTGCGCTCCGCCGACCAGCCGGACGGCGCGCCGCTCGCGCGGATCATCGGCTTCCTCGTCAAGCCCGGCGGTTGATGCGCTCGCGCCCGATCTCCATGAAACACAAGCCGTCACGCGGCATGACGCTGATCGAATTGCTGATCGCCATCGCTCTGCTCGCCATCGTCACGACCCTCTCCTATCGCGGCCTCGACACGCTGAGTCGCAGCAGCGAGCGATTGCTCGGCGAAAACGAACGCTGGCAGGCCGTCGCCGCGTTCTTCGGGCGCTTTGCCAGCGATGTGGCGCAAGCGCTGCCCCGGCCGGTCCGCATCGGCGCGGCAGGGGAGTCCCCCGCCAGCGCGCCGGCGCTGCCGGCCTGGCACGGCCAGCCACTGCCGACACTCGACGCCCAAGACGACACCCATCGCGCACCGCTCGAATTCACGCGCGCGTCGACGACGGGACGCGACGCCGTCCGCCTGGCCTACCGGCTGCGCGCCCATCGCCTGGAGTTGCTGATCTGGCCGGTGCTCGACCGCGCAGCGGTCGAGCCCGCTGCGCCGGCCGCGAAGCCGCAGATCTACACGCTGCTGGAAGGCGTCAGCGAGCTGCGCTTCCGCCACCTCGACGCCAGCGGCATCTGGCAGGAACGTTGGCCGCTGACCGACGACCGGAATGGGCAGGAGACGCTGCCGCGCGCCATCGAAATCGACCTGACGCTGACCGACGGCGTCCGGTTGCGGCGCGTCTTCGCCCTGCCGTCATGATGATGGGGTGTGCGGTGGTGATGACTGCTTTGTTTCTGATGTCGATCTCGAGGTCGCTGCGACGCGAACACCCGGGGACACCCCCCGCCCCCGGCCCCCGCCCCGGGGCGGGGGACAAAGTTGGCTCGCTGCGCTCGACGCTTGACATCACGCATGCACAGCGCGGGGCAGCGCTGATCATGGCGCTGCTGGTGGTCGCCCTGGCGACCACCCTGGCGACGACGCTGATCTGGCGCGAGGATGTCTGGCTGCGTCAGATCGAAACCCGCCGCGACCTGACGCAGGCGCGCCAGCTCGCCATCGCCGGCATCGACTGGGCGCGCGCCGTGCTCGCCGAGGATGCGCGCAGCAACCGTTACGACCATCTCGGCGAGCCGTGGGCCACGCGGGTGCCGGCGATGCCGGCGGAAGGCGGCGAAATCGGCGGCTCGGTCAGCGACGAGCAGGCCCGGCTGAATCTCAACAACGTCGTGCGCAACGGCCAGGTCAGCCCTGCCGATGTGCTGATCTACGAGAAACTGCTCACCCAGCTGCAACTGCCGCCGCAACTGGCGGCGGCTCTGGCCGACTGGCTCGACGCCGACGACGCGCCCGCCGTCGAGGGCGCCGAGGATGACTACTACCTGAGCCTCAACCCGCCCTACCGCGCCGCCAATCGCGAACTGGCCGATGTCGACAACCTGCTGCGGGTGCGCGGCTATACGCCGGAGATCGTCGAGCGCCTGCGCCCTTATGTCAGCGCGCTTCCCGGTTATAATCCGCTGAATATCAACACCGCCAGCGCGCTGGTGATTTCTGCTGTCCTCCATGACTTTCCCGCCTCGGAAATCCAGCAAATCGTCGCTGACCGTGACCGCATCCCCTACCTCGACATCGGCGACTTCCGCAAGCGTCTGGCGCGCCAGGATCTGGCCGCGCAACCGAGCACCGAGCGCCTCGACACCAAGAGCAGCCA
>CAZCPD010000077.1:0-12839 GCA_964500425.1 uncultured Rhodocyclaceae bacterium | reverse complement strand
ACTTGAGCTCGGCCTGCTTGCGCTCGGTGATATCGACGATGGCGCCGATCACGCCAACGATCTGCCCGGCGGCATTCTTGAACGGCGTCTTGATGACATGGACAATCTTTTCCACGCCATCCTGCAACGTACTGACATGCAGATCCATGCCCTCGCCGGTTGCGATGATGGTCTGATCCTCTCGGCGAAACTGCTCGGCCTGCGTTGGCGAATAGAAATCGAAATCCGTCTTCCCGATCACCCCCTCCGGGGCGATACCGAGATCCCGTGCGAACAGGCCATTGCAGGAAACGTAGTTGTCGCTGGCATCCTTGACGAAAATCTTGAGCGGTAAATTCTCCACCAGCGTGCGAAAACGCTCCTCGCTCTGGCGCAGATTCTCGGCATCCAGCCTCTGTTGTTCCTTCGCATCGAATTCGTCGAGCACCAATTCCACACAATCGGCCATGTTCTCGAACAGGCGCACCGTCTCGGCATCGAGAAAATTCGGCGTCGGGCCATATGCGGTCAGCGCCGCGTAAACCTTGCTGCCGCGATAGATGGGAACAGCCAGCACCGAGCGCAGGCCGGCAGCGACAGCCTGATTGCACCAACCCTCGCTCACCGGCAGTGCCTCGATGTCATTGCAGAGATAAAGACGTTTCTCGCGGCAAGCGATGGCGCTCGGTTCAAGCCCCGCCGAAACATCCAGGCCGTTGCCGGAAACGATGCCTTCCAGATAGCCGGCAGCCACCCCGGCCACTTCAACCGGGTCGATGCCACGCGTTTCAGAATCGATGACCCCCAGCCATGCCAGCCTGAAGCCGCCACCTTCAACACAAGCCTGACAGACTTCCTGGTACATCCGGTCCGCCGTCTGATGGTTGGAAACCTCGTACCCGATTGCGTCGATGGCGTTGGCGAAACGGGCGATCCGCAAAAGAGGTTCGGAAGCAGCGGCCCCCTGCGGGTCCGGATCTGAAGCATGAGGCCGCGGATCAGAGCTACCATGCGCCACAACCGCCGCGCTGGCGCCGCTCTGGCGGAGTTCCGCATTCTGGCGCTCCAGTTCTCGCACTCTGGCTTGCAGATGGCGCACTTGCTTGCTCATGCCAACCAAGTGGACAGGGGCGACGATCGCGGAGGCGACATCGGATGCGGATGCAGCGGATGGTGGAGCATTTCGCAGGCCTGAACTCATGAGATGCCTCCAACGACCAGAGCTGAGAGAAAAAGAATCGCCGCAAGACAGGTTTGATTAGACACCAAGACCCGCACTGCGTGAATACCCGTTTACGGGTAACCGCCCATCATTGGACGGGATACGCAATGCTCTAATTTATATGGATAAATATAGATATCCCTGCCCCAAAGTCCAGCATTATTTCCGAGTAATGTTAAACCCCGTGGAAATTCCGTATCAATTGCGAAAAAGGCGGAACGTGAGGCGCGCGGAGCCCCTATAAAATGAAACCGGGCACAGTCGAAACTGCGCCCGGTCATCTCCGACAGCGGAACCGCCCCGCGCGGGCGAACGCTTTCGCCTCAGTGATGATGACCGTGATCACCGTGCCCCGCAGGCTCCTGATCGAGGCTGCTGATGACTTCCGGCGTGACCTTGTCGAAGGCCAGCACCTTGCCGCCATTGCTCTTGGCGAACTGTTCAGCCGCCTCCTTGCTCTCGAAAGCCGGCAGATCGGCGTTGTTCATCGGTCCCTTGGCGTTCGAGCCAACGACCAGGAAACTCCGCTTTGCTTCGATCCAGCCGCCCTTGACGAAATCGGTCAGAAAGATCGCGACCGCATCCGCAGCCGGATGCTTTCTGTCGTACTTCGCCGTGTTCTGCAGGTAGCGAAAAAGGTCGGCGGGCGAATCGAAAGCCAGCATGGCGCGATCCTTGAACAGCACCTGAGCCATCCACTTCGGATAGCGGGCCGGGTACATGCCGCACACGGGGCAACGCGCGTCCCTGGCAACGGTCTGGGCGGCGGGTTCCTCCGCAGCGAAGACGGGTGCGGCCGCCGGAGCAAATGCGGCCAACATCAAGGCGGCGATGGAAACACGCAGGGGGTGAAGACGGGTAGTCATGGCGTAGCTTTCTTTAACTGGCAATGGAATCACGAATGCAGCAGTGGATTGTCGAGCACGGCGTCGATCACCTTGCGCACATTGTCCCAGGGCGCCGCGCCGGGCTGGGTGAGCGGATCTTCGCGCACGCGCCCCTCTTCGTCGTGAAAATGATTGGGCCGGGTCTTCAAGTCCCCATGCAGCGGCGCCGTGTCGATGCGTAGCTCGGCATCGCCCCACAGCCAGCCGATCGAATACTCGTCCGGCGAGGCAAAACGCAACTCGAGCGCGAGGCCCGAATCGAATTGCAGGAGCAGCGCATCCTGCTTGAGTGCGACGCCTTCGGGCAACTGCTCGCCGTAGGCGGCTTCGATCTGTTCCTTCAGTTCGAGATGCAGGCTCATGCGGGCTTCACCTTGGGCAGAAACTCCTTCAGCTCGTTGCGCATCGCCTCGCGCATGTCTTCGAGCACCTTGAGCGAGAGATAGTGATCGTAAGCGGGATGTTCGGCCACGGCGCCCGTGCGAATATTCTCCAGCAGCGCCGCGGCATCGGCGACCCCGTACTGCTTCAGCAGGCTGTCCCGGCTGACGCGGAACTCGAAAATCAGACGCGAGAGCCGTTCCAGCTGCTCGGCATCGTCGAAGTCGATGGTGTCGAAAAAGTCGGCCATGGCGATCACATCCTCTGATCGTGTAGTGCGCCACCGTCGAGGGCCGCCATCTCCGGCGTGACCTCGGTGAAGCGATAGAGCTTGCCGCCATGCTGCTCGATGAATGCCTTCGCATTGGCTTCCTCGGCAAACGACGCGAAGGTCGGCCCCATCGCGCCGCGCAGCTTGCTGCCGTGGACGTAGAACGCGGTCTTCGCGTCGATCCAGGCGTCCTTCGGATTGTTCCAGTCGGCGCGGCCCATGTCCTGAACGTAAAGCGCGCGCACCCGCTTCTGCTGTTCCGGCCGCAGGTAGATCGAGAACATCTCGACGGTGTCGCAGAAAAAGTCGACCGGCCCCTGCGTGTAATGCATCTGCGCCTTCGGACCAGGGAAGTCGAGCAGCAACATGCCATCGAGACTGCAGGACACACCCTGGGTCAGTTCCACCGGAGCGACGGGCGCCTGTGCCTTCTCGCCGCAACCGGCCAGCCCGAGCGCCAGGACTAGCGCGGCAAACCGGATCTTTCCACCAAAAATCATCACTTGAATCTCCATGCAGCAAACGATAACGGCGCAACGATCCACAACACCATCACGCCGCCAAGCAGCCAGGGGTTCGACAGGTTCGCCGGGAACACCGTGGCAAGACCATACAGCGTGCGCACCTCTTCGAGCGTGAAGATGTTGAGGATGCGGAAAATATCGGCCGGATTGAGGAACAGCAGGTAGGGGAACACTTCGCCGCCCATGCCGCCGAGTTCGCCGCCCGTGGCGACGAGCAGACCCAGCAGCAACAGATCGAACACCAGGACGAAGAAGAACCACAACGCGATGGCGATCCCGCTCGCGCTGGTGCGATCGTTCGCCATCACCGAAACCGTCACAGCCAGGCTGAGAAAGGACATGCCGAGCAGGATCGAGCTGACGATGAAACCGAAATAGTGAAACAGCGCATTCAGCGACATGTTGGAAGCGAGGACCACGCCCGCAAAACCGAAGCCGGCGATGGTGGAAAACGACAACGCCGCCGACAGTCCGAAGAACTTGCCGAGCAGCAGTTCGAGACGCGTGATCGGCATCGACAGCAGCAGGTCGAGCGAACCGCGCTCGCGTTCGCCGACGATCGCGTCGAAGCCGAGGATCAGCGCGATCAAGGGCACCAGATAGATCACCAGGCTCACCAGGCTGGCGATGGTCACCTCCACGCCGCGAAAGCCGACGCTGCCCTGCTGCGCCGAGCCGAAATAGGCAATCACCAGCGCCAGCGCGGTAAACACCACGGCGACCGCGAGCACCCAGCGGTTGCGGATGCGGTCCCAGAATTCCTTGCCGGCGATGACGCCGATCTGCTTGAGTTCGATTGCCTTGGCCATGATTTATCCGGAATATCCAAGAAACACGTCTTCGAGCGAGGGCTCCCTGACGTGCAGATCGAGCACCTTGCCGTCCAGCGACGTCAGCGCCTCCAGCACCGCCATCTTGTCGTGACGGCGACATTGCAGCGAAACGCGGTCGCCCTGGACGCGCAGATTCTCGATGGCCAGACGGCCAAGCGACAGCGTCAGGCGCTCGACGGCCTCCGCTTCCAGCGTGACTTCGACGGTCAGCGGCAGGTCGTTCCGTTCGCGCAGCGATTGCAGCGTGCCAAGCGCATGAACCCTGCCCGTCTTCATGATCGCGAGACGATCCACGCGCTCCTGGATTTCCGAAAGGATGTGCGAGGTGAGCACGACGGTGACGCCTTCGCTCTTCATCTCCCGAAGGATTTGATAGAACTCGCGTATGCCCTCGGGATCGAGGCCATTGGTCGGTTCATCCAGAAACAGCAACGCCGGCTTGCCGAGCAGCGCCTGCGCGAAGCCGAGCCGCTGACGCATGCCCTTCGAGTAGCCCTTGACGCGCCGTTCCGCGGCGTGACCGAGACCGACCTTCGTGAGTAGCGGCAGCGCATCGGCGCGCGAAGCGCCCTTCAGGTCGGCGAAGAAATACAGCGTCTCCAGGCCGCTCAGGTTGTCGTAGAAGACAACGTTCTCGGGCAGATAGCCGATCCGGCGACGCACTTCCCGGAAGCCGGCGCCGCGCACGGCGGCGCCATTGACGATGATGTCTCCCGAAGTCGCGGGCAACAAGCCGAGCAGCATCTTGAAGAGCGTGCTCTTGCCGGCGCCGTTGTGACCGATCAAGCCGAAGATCTCGCCCTTCTCGATATCGAGGTCGACGCCATCGACGGCGACGACCTCGCCGAAGTGCTTCCGGACTTCTCTAACGCTAATCAAACTGCTTGCCAATCCAGTCTCTCCAGTTGTTGTGAAACGGCCGCATGTGCGGCTTCGCATCCACCACGCTGGGCGCACGCAGCAGCGGGAACTGCCGGGCAATCAGGCGCAGCGACTGCAACGCCGGGCTGCTCAGCAGCAGTTTCATCATCGGATGGCGCCAGGACAGCCGGTCGACCATGTCGTTGGCCTCGTAAGGCACATCGCCGATGCCATTCGCGTCACGATCCCAGCCCAGGTAGTTGCTCCAGTAATTGCCCTGCTTGACGCCCCAGGGTTCATCCTTCGCCGCGACATAGCGGATCTGCTCGCGATTGCCGATGAAATCGTTTTCCTCGACCTGGTTGCGCGTCGAACCGGCCCACAGGTGCACGCCGACGCGGTTGTCAACGACGAGGTTGCCGCGCAACGTGTTGAACTCGGCATCGTAGATGAAGAAGCCACGCTGGTTGCCGGCGACGACATTGTTCTCGACCAGCGAATCCTGGATCGTGCGCAGCATGATGCCGTGGTCGGAATTGCCCCAGGCGCGGTTGTTGCGAACCTTCTGATCACGCACTTCCATCAGCGCCAACCCGCCGCGATTGTAGAAGCTGTCGTTGTCTTCCCACAGGTTGTAGTAGGAATTCATGTAGTGCGTGCCATAGCGCGCGTGGTGCATGCGGTTCTTGGTGAACTGTGCATGGTGCGAAACATCGACATACAGTGCGTCGCGCGTGAAGCTGATGTCGTTGCCGATGATGCGCGCACCCTTCGTGTTGTAGAGCTGGATGCCGTTGCCGCGCTGCGACGACTGGTAGTCGCGCTTGCCTGTGATGTTGTTGCCGCGAATCTCGACGCTTTCGGCCTTCTCGATCCAGAGGCCGAACA
Organism: uncultured Rhodocyclaceae bacterium; assembly: GCA_964500425.1. Lineage (GTDB taxonomy): Bacteria > Pseudomonadota > Gammaproteobacteria > Burkholderiales > Rhodocyclaceae > Sterolibacterium. Next base: position 6,993 of record CAZCPD010000077.1, on the reverse strand, counting down.
GGCTGTAAGCGATGGTGCAATCCAGCACCTTGGCGCGGTGGGCGCCGGGCTGGATGTAGATGCCGGCATTCTGCTTTTCGAGGTCGCCGCCAGAATCGGTGACGATCAAGCCTTGCAGCACGACGTCCGTGGCCTTGACACGTATCACGTCGCCCTTCAGCTCGCCGCTGATGGTCGGACGCTCGATGCCACGCAGCGTGAGCGGCTTGTCGATCACCAGATTTTCCGGATAGCGGCCACGCTTCACCAGGAGGGTGTCGCCAGCCTTGGCGCGGTCGATCGCCGCGGCAATCGACTCGCCAGGCTCGACGGTCCATTCGGCAGCAAGCGCCGCCTCTCCAATGATCAGCAGAAGCGCCGCGAAAAAGCCCTGCCGGATCAATATCAATACATCCATTGCAGCTCGGGCAATCCTTGCAGGAACGCCAGCACGCCGACGGCCTTCATGAGCAGGAACAGCGCCACGCCGATCAGCAGGTTCTTCATGCCGACATAGGCGGCCATGTCCGCCCAGCTGGCCGCACGCAGGTTGCGCCCCCACCACGGACCTTCCTTGACGTAGGGCTTGCAGCTCATGCGCTCGATGATTTCATACGCGCTCCAGGCCAGCCACCAGCCGAGAATGATGCCGGTACCCAGCTTGCCGGAAGCGCCGAGCAACCAGACCCAGGTCATCAGGATGGTGATCGCCGCGGCCAGCGCCTGGAAGATGAAATTCCGCTCCCTGACCTTGCGACTCCAGGGGAACAGATGATCGATCACCTCGCAGTACAGCCATGCCAGCGTGCCCACCTTCGGGCCCGTTTCCGCAGGCTGGGAAGCCACCGGCTGGATCGGAATGTAATAGCCGTCGCCAGCGATCCGCGTCAGCGGCTGGCCCGCCTTCTCGCGCGCCTTGCGCTCCTTGGCCAGCGGCGGGCAGGCATGCTCGTCGTAGTACATCACCATGCAGTCGAGGCACAGCAGGCATTCGCGCTGGTCGATGTTGCCAGCCGTCGGATGGATGGCCTGCGAACCGCAGCCCACCGCACAGGCCTTGCACGGGCCGCATTCGGCCTTGCGCTTCAAGCCCCACCAGCGGAAGGTCGACGGAATCGCCAGGCTGGCGCCGAGCGGGCAGAGATACTTGCAGAAAAAGCGCTCGACAAACATCGCCAGAATGAACAGCACCGAGAAATAGGCGACGAAAGGCCAGGAACGGTTCCAGACACCAACCAGGAAGGTGGTCTTGAACGGCTCGACTTCCGCCAGTTTTTCCGCCAGTCCCATCGAGTAGAAAGACACGAACAGCAGGCCGAGGAAGATTGCGTACTTGAGCCACTTCAAGCGGTCATGCCAGGCATCGGGCAGCTGGAACTGGTAACGCTTGAGGCCCAGCGCGCCGGCAATCTTGAAGATGATCTCGCTCAGCGAGCCGTAGGGACACAGCCAGCCGCAGAACATGCCACGCCCCCAGAAGAAGGTGGTGACGATGATGAAGATCCAGAACAGGAAGATGAACGGATCGGACAGGAACAGGCCCCACTCCCACTGGAACAGGATCGAGTGGAACCAGGTCAGCACCTGGGTGATCGACGGCTGCGCCATCAGGTAGAAGCCGGCATAGCCGATGCTGACGACCCACAATGTGTATTTCGGGATCGACACCCAGCGCTTGTCCTTGCGCTCGGCGCGCCGCACCAGCATGTCGCGGCTGGCATAAAGCGCACCGGCGGCCAGCAGCAGCAGCGCGAACAGGGCGATTTCCAGCGGCCGGCTCTTCCATACCTTCACCCAGGTCGCCTCGGGACGCTCGTAGGCTGGCCGGCCGCCTTCCAGATAACGCGCGTCGAGCCAGTACTCCTGCTCGAAGCTGACGAAGGTGCGCGCACCCGTTTCGCGATCCATCTTGTTGCCGAGGAATACGAGGTTCCACGGGAAAGCCGCCGAGAAGCTCGAATGCCGCACGATGAAGATGGCCGACTCACGGTAGGCCGGCGCGCCGGCCGCCTCGACGCCATACAGATTCAGATAGTCGATGTCGCGGAAAGTCGAGACATCGCCATCCTGGCTGATCTGCACGCGGTCGTAGATGCCGCCGCGCACGAACCCGGAGCCCTTGAAGGACTCGACGCCGTCAGCGATGATGAAAATCGCATGTTCGTCGGACTTCAGGCGCGACATCAGGCTCGCGTAGCCGGCATCGCCGAGGATGCTCTTGCCGACCGTCGGCGTGTTCAGGTAGCCGAAACTCATGTCGATGTAGGGCTTCGGCGAAGGCGCCATGCCCACGTCGGCGGTCTGGATCACCATCCGCTGGATGCTGCCTTCCTTGACCAGCGCCGCCCAGTCGAGCTTCCCGTTGACCGGCGTGAACTTCGCTTGCGGCCGGATCTTCGGCTTGACGATGCCAACCTGCTTGGCAATCTCGAGGCCGCAACGCATCATCACCTGATTCTGCGCGATCACCGTCACCGTCGCGCCGCTGATGGCGTCCATGCCAATGTAGCCCTGGTCGACGCGCGACTTGCCGATCTCCACCTTGGCGCCGACGAACTTGCCAACGTACTGCTGAATGAAGTCGAGCAACTTCGATTCGGGAATGCCCAGCAGCAGGATGGGCTCGGAATGCTTGAGCACCTTCGCGCCGGTGAAGATGCCCTTGGTGTCCATGCCGATCAGCGTGACGACCGGCTTGCCCGAATAGGCCGGAATATCGACGATGTCGGTGGACAGAAACACATAGCCAAGCAACTTCTTCTGATCGCCTTCGGTCTTGTAGCCCTCCACATAGGAAGGGCGTCCCTTGCGAACCGAAAAACTGTCAGCGCCGGGCAAGACATCCTTGCATGGCGCGTAGGCGCACATGTCGGGTTCGGTGGAAAGCTGCGGAGGCAGCGCCGCCTCGTACGAATCGGCGAATACCGGAGCGCCGGACAACGCGAGAAGCGCTAGGAAGATGGCAAACAGGGGACTCAGTTTCTTCATGGGGGGCCTTCGCGTCATCAACTGCCAATATCTTCTATTATCGCCTGCTTATATAGAAAAACATTGCGCAGCATCAATTTGCATCACGCCAAAATCGCTCAACCGCCAATTATGCCACCGCCACGCGCGCGATAAGCCTTGAAGCGCCCTCCCGCATGGCAACGATCCAAACGTGGGCTTTCAGGCAACAAAAAAACGGGGGGGACTTGCGTCCCCCCTTAAACACTCCTTGATGCTGCCTTGCCAGAGGCGTGACCGCCTCGTCTTACTTCTCGACGATCATCCGTCCGCGCATTTCGAGGTGCAGTGCGTGGCAGAAATGCGTGCAGTAGTACCAGTACACACCGAGCTTGTCAGCCTTGAACGTCACCGATTTGGTTTCGCCCGGATTGACGATGAAGTTGATGTCATGCTTCGGCAGTGCAAAGCCGTGAGTCAGGTCGGCGACCTTGTCCAGGTTGGTCAGGTACAGCGTGACCTCGTCGCCCTTCTTGACCTTGAACTCGCGCAGACCATAGGTCGGCGCCTGCGAAGCCAGGTACACCGTGACCTTGTTGCCCTTGCGCTCGACGCGCGATTCGGTCATTTCCTTCGTATGTACGGGGAAATCGGTCAGCTCATAGGTCTGTTTGGTCTTGAACACGTCGCGCTTGACGATGATGAAGTCGTGCGGCTCACCCCAGGCGGTGTGATCGGCGGCCAGCTTCATCTTGTCGCCGGAGATGTCGACCAGCTGCTCGCACTCGCAGTGCAGCGGGCCAACCGGCAGGAAGCGGTCCTTCGAGAACTTGTTGCCGACACCCAGCCACTTGCCATCGGCTTCCTTGGTTTCGGACATCGAGGCATTCGTGTGGCCCGGCTGATAAGTGACGTCGAGGCGATCGACGACATACTTGGCGTTCGTGTCGCCCTTGTGGAACTTGATGGCGGCGTCGATGTTCCACTTGACCATCTGGCTGTCGAGGAACAGCGTCGTGTAGGCATTGCCGCGACCGTCGAAAGCCGTGTGCAGGGGGCCCAGGCCGATTTCGACTTCGGCGACGATGGCATCCTTGGTCTCGGCCAGTTCGCCGTTGAACCACTTGAGCACCGACTCCAGTTCGATGACCGTGGCGGTCGGCGAGAGCTTGCCCGCGCAGATGAAATACTTGCCATCCGGACTGGCATTCACGCCGTGCGGGTTCTTCGGCACCGGCACATAGGCCGTCAGTGCGGTCTTCGGATCGGTATTGGCTTCCTTCGTACCATCGACGACGGGCACCTTGGAGTCCCCATAGGTCTTGAACTTGCCGTCCTTGATCGCCTGCTCGATGCGGGCGATGTTGAAGAAGACGCAGGCATCCTTCTCGGCCGACATCATGTCCTCATAGTGCGCGCCGCCTTCGACGTTGTACTGGTTGGTCGCCGCCAGCTTGCCGTCGTAGGAGGTGGCGCACAGGTCCATGTTGCCGCTGACGCGGCACTGCCAGCGCACTTCCATGGTTTCCGAGTCGACGCAGGTAAACAGCGCCGCGTACTTGCTCGGATCGTCCATGTCGCGGCCGTCGTTGGGCAGCGGAATGTGGAACTCGGCGCCGCAGAAGACGCGCGTCGTATGGTTGATGTTGGCATCGACCGGGTCGCGCTTGTCCGGGAAGATGCCATGGAAACCCTGGATGTTGGGAATCTCGGTGATCTTGTCGCATTCGAAAATATCGAGGCGGACGCGGGCCAGACGACTGTGAATCTTGTCGTTCACCCAGGCGTACTTGCCGTCGTAGGTGCCGTCCTTGTAGGAACCATGCACGTGGTGGGTATCGCCGGTGCGGTACTTCAGGCTGCCGTCGGCCTTGGTGCCGAGGATCTTCTTCGATTCGTTGGTGATGCCCCAGCCGGTCAGCAGGTCGGGGTTGAACACCGGAATGCGCTTCAGTTCGCGGCCGGTCGGCAGACCATACACGCGCATCTCGCCGGAGTGACCACCCGACCAGAGGCCGTAGTAGTCGTCGAGCTGGCCCGGGGCGCGCTCGACCGACATGCCGTGCGCAGCGGCAGCGGGCTTGGGCGCTTCGGCCGGAGCAGCGGGCGCAGGGCCGGCCGCCGGGGGTGCGGTTTCCTGCTTGCAGGAAGCCAGGCCCACCGACAGGGTCGCGCCGGCAAGACCGGTCAGCGCGGCGGTATTGAGGAACTTGCGACGACCAAGATCCTGCGGAGCAGCGGCTTCGACCTGATCTTTTTCGTTGGCGATGTTGTTGTTCGTAGTCATGGACCTCTCCTTGATTGAATGCGATCTCGTTTGCTCAAGTCTTCAAGTCTGTTTTGGCGCATCGGACAAGCCGAAAAAGCCGCCCGCACCGTGGACCCCAGCTGCGGGCAGCCCCTGCGACATTCTGCCCTGCGACAATCCGCCGCACATTATGCTCGAATGCCTGTCAAAAAGGTTGATCAAGATCAAGGAGCGCGGATTTCGATGGCTATACTTTGTGGGGCAAAGTCGCGACCGGGCCGCCCACGCACGCCGATCGCCGCATGTTATGCGTTGAAATGACTAGACAAATCAGATATGGCAGACGATAACCGGATGAAGACCCGAGAAATCCTGAACGACCTCCCGCTGTTCGCCGGTGTTGCGCCGGTGCAACTGGAAACGCTGGCGCAAGGCTGCCGCAAGCTGCACGTGGAGAAGGGGCAAATCATCGTCCGTGCCGGCAGCATGGCGACCGCGATGCACTGCCTCCTGGCCGGCCACGTCAAACGCACCACCGCGCCCTGCGGCAGCAACGAGAAGGTTCTCGACCTCCTGTATCCGGGTCAGACCTTCGGCGAGGCCGAGATCCTCGCCGGCAGGCCTCATGCCTCGTTCGCCGTGGCGATCGAGCCCTCGCTCCTGCTCGGCATCGACGCGAGCAGCCTGCGCGAAGCGATGAGACATGACGCTCAACTGAACGAGCGCCTGATCGCCAGTCTGGCGCGACGCCAGCTCGACATGGAAACGGACATCATTGCCAGCCGCTCGCTCAACGGCAGCCAGCGCATCCTCGACTACCTCATGCTCCAGACCGGAGGACTGACGGGAGCCCGGGGAGAAACGCCGCTGGTGCTGCCGACCAGCAAGCAGCTCATCGCCTCCCGCCTCGGCCTCACGCCGGAAACGCTGTCGCGCGGACTGCGCGAACTCTCCGACGCGGGGCTGATCGTCGTCGATGGCAAGCACGTCCTGCTGCAGAACGCCCCCATCACCCGCACGGTCGCCGGCGCCGCCGACCGAATCGCGACCCTGCCGAACGCCGCCAGCCTCGCCTGGGGCACTCCTTTCCGCAACGTCCAGGAAGACCGCGACAGTGCCGCCCATCAAGCCGCTTCCGATGACTCCCTCACCGTTCGCACCGCCCGCGCCCTGCACGCCGCCATCAACAAGGCCGGACGGCTGCGCATGCTTTCGCAACGCATGGCGAAATCCTGGCTGATGCTCGGGCGCAACGTGCTCCCGCTGCGCGCCCGCACCATCCTCACGCAGTCGATCGAGCTGTTCGACAAGCAGCTCATGGAGCTCGCCGCCCTGCCGGTCAGCCGGGAAGTACGCCACGCCCAGGCCGCCGTGCTCGACGTATGGCGCCCCTACAAGGAACTGCTGGAAAGCGCGCCGGCGCCGAGCGGCGCCAGACAACTGTTCAAGCTGAACGAACAGGTGCTGCTCGCCACCCACGGACTGACGCAGGCCTTCGAACGGGCCGCCGATACGCCCGAAAGCCAGCTGATCAACCTTGCCGGGCGCGAACGCATGCTCTCGCAGCGGATGGCGAAGTTCTACATGTTCCTCGAATGGGAGCAGTCCGGCATCAACAGCGCGAAATGCCATGAGGAACTGCGCAGTGCGATGCGCGAATTCGAAGCCGGGCTGGTGCTGCTGGCCGAGGAAGTCCGCGACCAGCAGCAAGTCCGCACCCAGCTCGATCTCGTCGCCCAGCAATGGCGCCACATGCGCTCGGCGCTCGCGCTCGATGGCGACGAGGACATCAGCCACACCGGACACTCCGGACACTCCGG
>CAZCPD010000076.1:10714-12854 GCA_964500425.1 uncultured Rhodocyclaceae bacterium | reverse complement strand
CACGGGAGAGGGGTTGGGGTGACCGAAGGAAATCCCTGTGGGAGTGAGGGAAACGGACATGACTTGCATGCTTCGCGGCGTCTTCATCAAAGTCATGTCCGTTAGAACGGCAGGACCGTGAGGAAGAATCTGTTCAACCAGCCCATTGCCTGCGCCGAATCGATGAAGCCATTGGCCTTGTATTCGATGCGCGCATCGGCCACCTGGGTCGATTGCACGGTGTTCGACGTGGTGATGGTGTTGGGGTTGACGACGCCGGAGAAACGGATGAACTCCTCGCCCTCCTTGAGGCCAATCTGCTTCTCGCCCGACACCAGCAGGTTGCCGTTCGGCAACACTTCGATGACCGTCACCGTCAGCGAGCTGGTGAAATCGTTCTTCGAGGTGTTTTCGCCCTTGCCGCCGAAATCGTTACTTGCCGATGCCTCCAGGTCGAGCCCCTGGAGCGTTTTCACCGGCAGGCCGGTGACGGTCGGCACCGCGGCCTCGACACTGGCCTTGCGTGTCGTCTTGTTTTCGGAATTCTTCGAGGCCGAGGTCTTTTCGGCGATATTGATCGTGATGGTGTCGCCGACAAAACGCGCACGACGATCCTCGAACAGCGGCCGCGCCGAGGCGACGTTGTAGATGGCGCCTTTCGCCGGCGCCGCATAGTGGCGCGGCTCGGGCCGCGCCGTCATCGGCTGATGAACACTGGTCGATGGCGTGGTCGTCGCGCAACCCGCCATCAGCAGGGGAAGCATCGCCACCAGGGCTCCGAACAGATTATTCATCGGGCTATTCCGGACGATCACCGCGTTCAAAGGCTGGTCAGCTTGGCCAGCATCGCATCGGAGGTCGAAATGACCTTCGAGTTCATCTCATAGGCGCGCTGGGTCTGGATCATGTTCACCAGCTCTTCCGCCGAGTTCACATTGGAAGTCTCGACGTAACCCTGGTTGAGCAGGCCAGTGCCGTTGGTGCCCGGCGTGTTCGGCGAAGGCGTGCCGCTGGAAGCGGTTTCGACAAAGAGATTCTCGCCCACGCTCTGCAAGCCGCCCGGATTGACGAAGCCGGCGATCTGGATGGTGCCGATCTGCGATGGTGTTGCCGAACCTGCCTGCACCACCGACACCACGCCGTCGCGCCCGATCGTCAGCGAAGTTGCGTCCGAAGGTATGGTCAGCGCTGGCGACAGCGGGTAGCCGCTCGCCGTCACCACCAGCCCGGTGCTGTCCTTCTGGAAGGAGCCGTCGCGCGTGTAGGCCAGCGTGCCGTCGGGCATCTGGACCTGGAAGAACCCCTGGCCGTTGATGGCGATGTCCAGCCCGTTGCTGGTCTGACTCAGGCTACCCTGCGCGAAATTCTTCTCCGTGGCGATCGTCCTGACGCCAGTACCAAGCTGCAGACCGGAGGGTATCGTCGTTTGCTGCGACGACTGGGCGCCCGGCTGACGCATCGTCTGGTAGAGCAGATCCTCGAACACGGCGCGCGAACGCTTGTAACCGTTGGTGCTGAGATTGGCCAGGTTGTTGGCAATGACATCGAGCTGCGTCTGCTGCGCGTCGAGGCCGGTCTTGGCAATCCAGAGCGATCTGATCATGAGTCCATCCTGGCTAGGAAATATTTAGAGATTCGAGATGACCTGGCTTGCGGCCTGATCGTTGGCCGATGCGTTCGACAGCAGCTTCATCTGCATTTCGAACTGACGCGCCAGGGAAATCATGCTGACCATCTGCTCGACCGCATTGACGTTGCTGCCTTCGAGGTAGCCGCTCGCCACCTTCACCGCCGGGTCGGCCTCGGCGGCGTTGCCGCCGGCGAGGCGAAACAAGCCGTCGGCGCCGCGCACCAGATCGGTCTCGGGGGGATTGACGAGCTTGAGGCGGCCGATGGCATTCACTGTGTTCTGCGCGCCGCTCTCGGGAATCACCGAAACGCTGCCGTCATTGGCGATGGCGACCTTGACATCGGGCGGTACGCTGATCGGTCCGCCATCCCCCTGCAAGGGAATGCCCTCGCGCGACTGCAGCACACCATTGACGTCGAGCTGCAGGCTGCCGTTGCGCGTATAGGCCTCGCTGCCATCGGGCATCGCCAGCACCAGCCAGCCCTTGCCCTGCACCGCGACATCCAGCGTGCGGCCGGTCGACTGCATTGC
>CAZCPD010000076.1:0-10614 GCA_964500425.1 uncultured Rhodocyclaceae bacterium | reverse complement strand
CGCAGGTTCACCAGCGTCTGCATGATCTGGTCCTGGGTCTTGATGGTCTGCGCATTGGCCTGGTAGGCGCGTTGCGCAGTGATCATATTGACCAGCTCGACCGTCATGTCGACGTTAGACTCTTCCACCGCCCCCGACTGCACCACGCCGAGATTGCCGGTGCCCGGCGCGCCCGGGATCGGCGAACCGGATTCGGAGGTCTCCGCCCACTGGTTGTTGCCGAGCGACTGCAGGCCGTTCGGGTTGTTGAAGTTGGCCAGCACCAGCTGCCCCATGTTGCGCGATTTGCCGTTCGAATAACGCCCCTGCACGACGCCGTCGGCCGAGACGCTCATGCCGGAAAGCTTGCCCGAGGTGTAACCATCCTGAACCAGCTGGTTGGTGCCGAAGGAAATGCCGTACTGCGTGGTGCCTGCAAGATCCAGGTCGAAGACCAGCGGATTGGCGGCGCCCGTGCTCACGGAGAAGGTCTGCGGCAACGTGGTGCCGACCGCCGGGGTCTGCAGGACGCCGGAATTGCTGAACGTCAGCTGGGTCGGCCCGTTCACCGAGGTCGAGTCGCCATCAAGCGCCGTGTAGAGCTGCCAGACGGCCGGCAGCGAGGTCTTGACGTAGTAGAGCGACAGCGTGTGCGGGTTGCCCAGCGTGTCGTACACCGTCTGCGCCGTCGAGGCGGTATAGCTATTGACATTGCTGATGCTGAAGTTATCCATGTCGCCACCGGCGACGGCTGTCGGAACGCCGAACAAAGCGGCAAGGCCCGGGTTGACGCCATTCTGTGTCAAGGTCACCTGCGAGGTTCGCCCCACGCTGGTGACGGTGGTCTGGCGCGAGGTGATGGTCAGGACGCCCCCCGCATCGGCGCTGACATCCACAGCGCCCAGACCGGCAAGCGCCGTGTTGATGTCGGTCTCCAGCTGCAGCGCGAGATCGTCGGCAGTGGCATAGGGACCGGCGGTCAGCGTGATGGTGACAGGCGCTGTCATGCCATCGATGGCGATGTCGAAAACATCCCCACCGGCCAACGCGGCTGCGGCGCTGCCCGTGGCAAAACCATTCGCCGCGAGCGACGACACCGGAGCACCGAAGAAATCGGCATAAGCGGTATTGGCGCCGGTCGCCGCCAAAGTCACGAAGGAACCGTTGCCCAGGCTGCCCGTGGTGCCGACGCTGCCGGAAGTGATGACCAGCTGGTTCAGGTTGTCCAGGCTGACGGTCACCGCCGTCGTCGATGCGCCGGCCGTGACCAGCGCCGCATTCGCGGCGCGTTCGATTTCGGCCGAGAGGAGACCCGCCGAATTGTAGGTACCGGGGTTGATCGTCACCGTCACCGCGATGCCATCGACGTTCATGTCGAACTGGTCATTTATCCCGGCCAGCACCGTCACGGCCGCCGGCACCGGATTGACCGTGCCGGTGACCGTACCATGCGTCATCGATACGGGAGGGGACGAGCGCGAATCGAGGTTCACCTGGACCTCGCTCAGCGTGGTCGCCACCGGCGGGATTGCATTGTTGTCGATCTGCAGCGGCACGATGTTGCCCGGCACGATCACACCCGTCGACAGATCGGCGGCGTAGCCCGTCAGCTTCAGCCCCTGGTTGTTGACGATGAAGCCTTCCTTGTCGAGCAGGAACTGGCCGTTGCGCGTATAGGTGACGGTGCCGTTGTTGTCCATGCGGAACATGCCGCCGCCGTTGATCGCGATGTCCAGCGGATTGTTGGTCGTCGTCAGGTTGCCCTGGGTGAATTGCTGGGCAATGCCGGCAATCTGCGAGCCGATACCGACACCCGAGGTCCCGCCACCCTGCATCGAGGCGGCAAAGGCGTCGGCAAACTGGACCGCGGCCATCTTGAAACCCACCGTGCCGGTATTGGCAATGTTGTTGCCGATCGCGTTGAGCGAGGTGGAAGCCGAGTTAAGTCCGCTGAGTGCTTGCTGAAAGCTCATGATCGTCTCCTGTTGAACTTGCTATCGTTTAATAGCAAATTTTGTGCCGGTTTGAAGAAGCGGGCGCAGCGCGCCGCTCAGATGATTTGCCTGATATCGGACAGCGTGACCGTGCCCAGATTGCCGACCGTCAGCGTCACGCCCTGACCGTTCTTTGCCACACTGGTCACCGCACCGTATTCCAGCCCAGTGCCCGTAACCTTGTTCGCGCCCTGCTTGGCGCTGAAGCTGACCGTATAGGCGCCATCGACGGCGATGGCGCCGCTTTCGGTTGTGCCGTCCCAGGTGTAGTTCGAGGGACCCGCAGCCATCGCCCCGAGATTCAGATTGCGCACCACGAGACCGTTGGCATCCTTGATCGTCGCCACGACCTCATCGGCAACGCCCTCCAGGTCGATGCCGCCAACGGCCTGTCCCTTGACCAGGGTGAGGCCGTTGCCGGGAACCAGCACGGCATGCCCGACCAGCGCGGCAGCCTGCAAGGTTTGCGCTTCGGACGAGTTGTTGAGCAGCGACTGCATGGTCGCATTCAGCTTGGTGATGCCATCGACCGTGCTGATCTGCGCCAACTGCGACGTCATCTGGGCGTTGTCGAGCGGATTCAGTGGATCCTGATTCTTGAGCTGCGCGGTCAGCAGCTTCAGAAAACGATCCTGGGCCGAATCCGCGGAGTCGAGCGATGCCGACCTGGAGGACGACGCCGAGTTCTTGTTGGTCGTATTGATCGAGTCATAGATCGCGGAGTTTGCGGAGTTCGCGCTAGCGCTGGTATTGACGGCTGCAGTACTCATTTCGTGATCCTTTCCTTATTGCTGACCGATGCTCAGCGTTTTCAACAACAACTGCTTGGCGGTGTTCATCATTTCGGCGTTGGTCTGGTAGGAACGCGAAGCCGAAATCATGTTCACCATCTCCTCGACCACATTCACATTCGGCATCTCCACATACCCTTGCTCGTTGGCGTGCGGGTTGTGCGGCTCATACACCATGCGCAAGGGCGCGGCGCTTTCGACGACCTGGGTGACGCGCACCCCCTGCCCACCCTCGTTGCCGACCGGCGTGGCGGCGAACACCACCTGTTTGGCGCGGTAGGGCTGACCATTGGCGCCGACAAGGCTGTCGGCATTCGCCAGATTGCTGGAAACCGCGTTCAGGCGCGCGGACTGGGCGGTCAGCGCGGAACCGGCGATACCGAAAACGTTGAACATGCTCATGATCCGTTAATCCTTTTCAACCCTGAATGGCGGTGCTCAGTGTCTTGAAGCGGCCATTGATGAAGGTCAGCATCGCCTCCATCTGGATCGCGTTCTCGGCGAAGGCGGCGCGCTCGACATCGATGCTGACGGTGTTGCCATCGACGCTCGATTGCTGTTCATCACGAAACTTCACGGCCGCGCCGAAACGGTTCTCACCAGCCGCCGCGATGTGGCCCGGGGCCGTTCTCGACAGACCCAGCGCGCTCCCCTGCGCTTTGCCCAGCGCTCCATCCAGCGCCGACTTGAAGTCGATGTCGCGCGCCTTGAAATGCGGCGTGTCGGCATTGGCGATGTTCGACGCGAGCAGTTCCTGCCGATAGGCGCGCAAGTTGAGCGCTGTCTGGTGGAATTTCAGGTCCTGGTCGATTCGGCTGATCATGTCGGTCTCTTCGCTGGCTATTGCCACCCTGCGGTGGCCTCGAACGACTTAATGCAGAATCCGTGCCAAGATTCACATCGAGACAGGAAGTCGCGGCAGCGAGGGGATTCGGGGTTCCTCGCGGCGGCGCCGGAGGGCAAGATCGCCGCCGATGCGGCTTGTGGCAGCGGCAAGCACCTCCTGTCTCGGCAATTTTTGCCGTTCTTCTACGATCCTTACGCCGGCATCTCCCGCAGCTGCCGGGCGCTGCCGCCCGCCGCTTGCCAGCCCAGCCCGACCATGTTTCAATCCCACCATGTCGCTCTCGCCCAAGCTCCTTCGACTGCTGCCACTGCTGCCACTGCTGCCACTGTTGTCCTTGCTGACAAGCCAGCCGGGCCTGGCCTTCCAGGACTCGCTTCCTGTCAGGAAGGCCGTCGAAGAATTCCTGAAAAGCCAGACCCAGGGATTGCCCGGCCAGGCCAGCTTCAGCATCACCCCGCTCGACCCGCGCAACAAGCTGACGCCATGCAAGGATTTCTCGGTGGCGATGACGCCCGGGGCGCGCGTCTGGGGAAGAACCAGCGTGGTGGTGGGCTGCCAGGCAGAGGGCGGATGGAAAATCCATGTGCCGGTGAAAATCAGCGTCGTCGGAAACTACCTCGTCACTGCCCGCTCGCTGATGCAAGGCCAGGCCGTGACGGAAACCGATCTCGCGCAACACAGCGGCGATCTGACCAGCCTGCCGGATGGCATCCTCACCGAAACAGATCAGGCGGTCGGCCGCAGCGCCGCGCAATCGATGCCCGCCGGTCGGCCGCTACGCAGCTACATGCTGCGCCAGGCCGTCGCAGTAAAGCAAGGGCAGAGCGTCAAGGTGATATCGAAGGGACCCGGCTTTCAGGTGACCGGCGGCGATGGTCGCGCCCTGAACAATGCCAGCGATGGTCAGGTCGCCCAGGTGCGCATGGCCAACGGCCACATCGTCAGCGGCATCGCCCGCTCCGGGGGCATCGTCGAAGTGCTCTACTGACGCCAGGTTGCCGGCGTCTCACTCCGATACTTCAGGGGCTTCCGAAGCTCAAGCTCAATGCAGCGTCTGCCCGGCCGATGGAAACAGCTCCTCGATGATGCCGGCGCCGAAGCGATACTCATGGTTGCAGATGTCGTCGCGAATGACGATCTCGCCGTACTCGGCGAGGATGTCGGCCACCTCCTCGCGCCCCAGCGAGGTCAGCATGCCGCGCACCTTGTCCTCGTCGCGCGGGCAGTAATACAGTACCGGACAGGGCGCGAAGACGCGCAGGGTTTCCTCTCCAAACAGCCTTGTCAGCAGGGTTTCCGCCGGCAGCAGCAGCTCCTCCGGACGCAGCGTGGAAGCAAGATGCTGAACGCGGGTCCAACCGTCGGCATCGATGCTCTCGGCATCTTCGCGCTCGCGCGGCGGCAGGGTTTGCAGGAACAGTCCGGTCGCATGCTCGGCGTCGGCAAACAGCCAGAGCCGCGCCGGCTGCTGCGCCGACTGGGTCATGAACTGTTCGAAGATTTTCGCGATGCTGTCGCCGCCCAGCGGCACGTAGCTCTGGTAAGGCATGTCGGTCATTTCGCTCTGCAGGCTGAAAAGCAGGTTGCCCTCACCGAGCAGTTCGCGCAACGGCGCCTCGGGCAAGGGATCGTTATAGTGCGCCATGCCGCGCAACAGCAGCTGTCCCTTGGCCTGTTCGCAATCGACGACCAGCAGCGAAACGGCGCCCTGCCCCTGCCCCTGCGCCTGGAAGGTCAGCCGGCCGGGAATCTTCAGGTTGCTGCCGATCACCGCCGCAACCGCCGCCATTTCGCCGAGCAGCGCCTGCACGCGTGGCGCGTAGTCGCGCCCCTTGTGCATGTCCTGCCATGCGCCGGACAGCTGGACGACGGCGCCGCAGATGTCGAGGTCTTCGAAAATGAAGCGGGTCACCGCGCTGACACGTTCAGGCTTGCTCATGGATGGCGATCACCGATTACTTGACGAAACTGTCGAACAATTGGGGCTCGAAGCCGATCAGCAACTGTGCCCCGGTCTCGACCACGGGACGCTTGATCAGGCTCGGATATTCGAGCATCAGGGCCACCGCCTTGCTCTGGGTGGAAATATCCTGCTGCTCCGCGGACAGCTTGCGCCACGTGGCGCCGCGCGTGTTAACCAGTGACTTCCAGCCGACGGTCTGGCACCACAAAACCAGGCGGTCGCGGGGAACGCCCTGCTTCTTGTAGTCATGAAAAACGTAGTCGACACCGTGCGCTTCGCACCAGTCGAAAGCCTTCTTCATGGTCGCGCAGTTCTTGATGCCGTAGATCGTTGTCATCGGGGAATGTGGGGAATTGCCTCGTTGCCGGCATTTTAGCCGAGCGGCTCAGACCCAGGTGCCGGAACCGGAAATCGGCTGAAAGGCGGCTTCCCCGCCGGACAGGAAATAGCCGGCGACGAAGCTGAACAGGGAGATGAACATGCTGGCGAAAAACGCCGTCCAGAAGCCGGATACGTGAAAGCCGCGCACCAGCCAGGCCACCAACTGGACCATCATGGCATTGATGACGAGCAGGAACAGGCCGAAGGTGATCAGCGTGAAGGGCAACGTCAGCAGGATCACCAGCGGTTTGACGACCGCGTTGGCGATCCCCAGCAGCAGACCGGCCAGCACCAGCGAACCGGCATCGTCGAACTTGACGCCGCGAAACAGGCGGCTCGCCAGCCACAGCGCCGCCACCAGGACGCCCCAGTGCAGCAGGAAAGCCGCCATATCGTCGAACATGCCGTCGCGCCAGTGCCGGTTATTGCGGCCCGGTCCAGCCGGGGTGATCGAAGTACTTCGCGTAGTTGCGCAGCGCCTGATTCAGCGCGAGCACGCCGGTGCGCTGGATCTCGACAGAGTTGCGGCGCATCAGGCCGATCGACTGATTCACGTCGAAGATGATTTCATGCAGCGTATGGTCGGCCTTCGGCTCCAGCTTGCAGTTCTTGATGATGTCCGCAACCTGCCCCTCGACCTGTCGAGCCATTTCGAGGTAGGCCGGCCCCTTCAGGCTCGCCTCCTGGATTTCCTTTGCCGGCTTGGCAACGATCGACGCGATGCTCGCCATCCCCTTGCGCAAGGCATCGTCGGTGACGAATTTCTTGGCCGGCGCGGTCGTCCTGGCAGACGCCGCGGGCGCCGACGCATGTTCATGCTTATGCTCGTTCTGGGCAAGAGCCGGCGTCGCAACCATTGCAGCCCCGACCAGCATGCTGCCAAGCAGCAGCCCGATGACGGAACGACGCGACTGAAGGAGAGGAGAAGGGGGTAATGCGGTTCTATTCATGGCTTCCTCGGAAAAATTGGATTTTACAGTGCTTGCACAACTGGACGCCGTTACATTTTAGCCGGGGCGGCTTAACGCCACATTAACCGGGGAAGTTCACGGCCCTCTCCGGAAACCGATAAAATTCGCGGTTTGGATTGTGAGCCGAGGAGCCCGTAAATGAACCAGAACGAACTCAAGCAGGCCGTCGCCCGCGCGGCAAGCGATTACGTCGCCGCCCACCTGCCCGCCGGCGCAATCCTCGGCGTTGGCACCGGCTCGACCGCCAACTGCTTCATCGACGAGGTGGCGGCCATCAAGGACCGCCTCGGCGGCTGCGTGGCGAGCTCCGAGGCCACCCGGCAGCGCCTCGAAGGCCACGGCATCCGCGTGCTCGATCTCAACGATGTCGTGGCGCGCGGACTGGAGATGCCGATCTACGTCGACGGCGCCGACGAAATCGACGGCAGCCTCGCCATGATCAAGGGTGGCGGCGGCGCGCTGACGCGCGAAAAGATCGTCGCGGCGGTGGCGGGCACCTTCGTCTGCGTCTGCGACCAGAGCAAGCGGGTCCAGACCATGGGCAAGTTCCCGCTGCCCATCGAGGTCATCCCGATGGCGCGCGAACAAGTCCGCCGCGAACTGGCGCGCCTGACCGGCGGCGAACCCAGGCTGCGCGAAGGCTTCGTCACCGACAACGGCAACGTGATTCTTGACGTGCATGGCCTGTCGATCAGCGACCCGGTTGCCCTGGAGAGCCAGCTGGAGCAGATCGTCGGCGTGGTCTGCAACGGCCTGTTCGCCCGGCGCGGCGCCGACGTCCTGCTGCTGGCCGGCGAAGACGGGGTGAAGACCTATCAGCGCACGCGCGGATGACCTTGCAACAAATCCGTCATATATCTGCCTTACAATCTACAATCACGCCATTGCATTCCTGCGCGGACTTCCCGCGTTCCCAGCCAAGGACCCCCCCCATGAGCGAGCACATCCTCAAGCAGTTCGACACCGATCTCGAAAGCATCCGCACCGGTGTGATGCAGATGGGCGGGCTCGTCGAGCAGCAGATCGTCAAGGCCATGGAAGGTCTTGCCGACGGCGACCTGCTGCTGATCGACCAAACCATCGCCAACGACGACCGGGTCAACCGCTTTGAGGTTGAACTGGATGAAGCCTGCACCAACATCATCGCCCGCCGTCAGCCCGCCGCCAGCGATCTGCGCATGGTGATGATGGTCGTCAAGACCATCACCGATCTCGAACGCATCGGCGACGAGGCCAAGAAGATCGCCAAGAAGGCGCGCTCGATCCACGGCGCGGAAACACGCTTCGCCCCGAGCATCGAACTGCGCAACGTCGCCGGGCTGGCGATCGCCATGCTGCGCCAGGCGCTTGACGCCTTCGCCCGCATCGACCTCAATGCCGCAGCCCAGGTCGTGCGCCAGGACGCGGAGGTCGACACCGAGTTCAAGGGCATCATGCGCCAGCTGATCACCTTCATGATGGAAGACCCGCGCACCATCACCGGCTCCCTGGATCTGCTGTTCATCGCCAAGTCGATCGAGCGCATCGGCGACCACGCCAAGAACATCTCGGAATACGTCGTGTACATGGCCAATGGCCGCGACGTGCGACACATCAGCCTGGAAGAAATCGAACGGGAAGTCGCGGGTAACGGCTAACTGGAGGCCCATTGCATCCAGTGGCAGGATTCCGGAAATGAAAACGGGGCGTTCAAACGAACGCCCCGTTGTTTTTTGACACGCAAAAACGCCAAGCGGCTTTATTTCGGTGCGACGAAACCCGTCACCTGATCGGCGCCGTGACCAAAGAAATGCTTCTGCATTTGCTCGGCCAGATATTTTCGCGCACTGGGGTCGACGAGACTGAGTCGGTTCTCGTTGATCAGCATCGTCTGCAGCTTGACCCACTGCTGCCACGCCTCCTTGGAAACGCTTTCGAAAATGCGCTTGCCGAGCTCGCCCGGCACCGGGGGGAAATCCAGACCTTCGGCCTCGCGGCCCAGTTTGATGCAATTCACCATGCGCGCCATGGGGTTTCCTTTAGAAAAATTGAACGACGATTCTAGCGCGACTTTGTACGAATCTGGCGCGTGTCGCGCATCCGGAACCACACCAATCCGATATGTGTGCGCGGCTTACAGCGCCTTGATGAAAACCTTGGAGCGCCGCTGATAGTTGTAGAGCTCGCGCTTCGCCTCGGGCAGCGCCGTGACATCGCTTTCGACGAAGCCGCGCTCGATGAACCAGTGCGCGGTGCGTGTCGTCAGCACGAAGAGTTTCTTCAGCTTGAGCTTCTTGGCGCGCGCCTCGATGTGTTTGCGCAGCTGGTCGCCATAGCCGCAGCGCCGATACTCGGCCATCACCGCCAGACAGGCTAGCTCGCCGGCGCGTTCGCTCTTCTGGTCGCCACTGAACGGATACAGCGCGGCGCAGCCAACGATGACGCCATCGTCTTCGAGCAGAGAGAAGCGGCCGACTTCCATTTCGATGCGCTCGCGACCGCGCTTGACCAAGGTCCCATCGGCTTCGAGCGGCGCAATCAGGGCGAGGATGGCGCCAACATCGTCCACCGTCGCTTCGCGCAAACCAACCAGCGCGGATCGCGTCATCACCGTGCCGACACCAGCGCGCGTGAAGAATTCCATCAGCATCGCCCCGTCGGCATTGCGGTCGAGGAAATGTACGCGGCCAACGCCGGCGCGGCAGGCGCGCACCGCCTCGACGAGCACGCGCTCCAGTTCCGGCGCCTGCTTCACGCGTCGGGCCAACAACGTCTCGACTTCATCGACCGTGACGGCTTCGAGCAACTGCCCCTTCTTGTCGACGACCCCGGGTGCGGCATTGAGAAAAATCAGCTTGTCGGCTTGCAGCGCCACAGCGACGGCCTCCGCGACCTCCTCCCAAGCCAGGTTGAAGATCTCGCCGCTCGGCGAAACGCCCAGCGGCGTGATCAACACGACGTTCTGCTGATCGAGGTCGGCCTTGATCTCCTCGGCGATGATCTTGCGCACTGCTCCCGTATACAGATGATCGACGCCATCGAGCACGCCGACCGGCTTGGCGGTAATGAAGTTGCCGCCGGTCACGCGCATCCAGGCGCCGGCCATCGGCGTATTGGGCAGACCCTGCGACAACAACGCCTCGATCTCGATGCGCGTGACGCCCATCGCGCTCTTCACACACTCCAGTGCATCGGCGTCGGTGACGCGCAATCCCTTGTGAAAGCGCACCGACAGACCGCGTCGCTGCATCTCCGCGTCGATCTGCGGCCGCGCGCCATGCACCAGCACCAGACGGATGCCAAGGCTGGCCAGCAGATTGAAATCCTGCGCCAGCGCCTGCGCCTTGTCGGCGCCAAGTATTTCGCCACCAAAGGCAATGACGAAGGTGCGTCCGCGAAACGCGTGGATGTAAGGCGCCGCCTGTCGCACCCAAGCCACCAGCGCCGCTTCGCTGACCTGTCCCACCGTTTCCTCAGCCATGCTCACTCCCTACTCCCCAGTCTCGACGACATCAATCCTTGAGCTTGCCCTTCAACGCCTTTTCCAGACGCTCGCAGACGGTACGCAAGATCTTGGCGCGCGCATAGTTCTTGTCGTTCGCCTCGACCAGCGTCCAGGGCGCACTGCCGGTGCTGGTGCGTTCGACCATGTCGCAGATGGCGACATGGTAAGCATCCCACTTCTCGCGGTTGCGCCAGTCTTCCTCGG
>CAZCPD010000075.1:11732-13029 GCA_964500425.1 uncultured Rhodocyclaceae bacterium | reverse complement strand
CCAGAGACGCTCGAAGGCGTCGAGCAGATAGGCGTGGTTCTTGCGCGGCTCGATGGTGCTGACCATCAGATACACCGCGTGTTGCCCGGCGAACAGCGTGCGCACGGCGTTGCGGATCTCGCCGGCGCCGCTCGCCTGGTCGAGCTCGCTGCCGAGGTGGAAGTAGTGGTACCAGCGCCGGCCGGCCTCCGCCACGCCGAGCCGGCGCGTCACGTCGGCGCGCACTTCCTCGCAGATGGTTTCCGAGATGGCGATGAATCCGTCGGCGGTGCGCGCAACCCACTCGAACCAGGTGTCGAACACCTTGACCAGCGGCCCGTCGCAGAACTGCGGATGCGTCAGCGGAATCAGGTCATAGACCACGGCGACGATGCCGACGCCCTGCTGCTTGAGGCGCTCGGCATGAGAGAAGAAATCGGCATGCCATGAGGAATCGAGCAGCACCAGCACGTCGCCACGATGGCATTCGAGTTCGACTGCGCGATCCGTGTCGACATCGTCGCGCGCCAGCAGCGCGGTGAATTTCCACGGTAGCACGAAGCTCAGGCTGCCGAGGCGGAACACTTGCCAAAAAGGCCAGCGCAGGATGCGGAAGCGTGCGATGCCAAGGCCCTGTTCGAGCTTGTGGTGAATCAGCCAGTAGCGGTTGCGAACGCGCTCGAACCACGGCTGCATGCGCATCTTCATGCGCCCCGGGGCGAGCGCCAACATCACCAGCGCAAACGGCAGGATGAAGGCAAAGGCGCCGAGACGAAACAGGGCGACAAGGACACGACGCAGCCAGGGGTGGCGTTCGAGCCCGAGCGCCAGATCCAGGTTGTGATGGAACAGCCAGTAGCGATTGCGCGTTTTCTCGAAGCGCTCTTGCGCGTCGTAGACGGCGCGATCGCGCAGGGTCGGCGCGAGCCGTGTGACCGCGTAGACCTGGTCGTTCTTCAGGATCACGGGAATGCATTCGATCCCGACGAGCTTGTCGGAGCAGGCCTGCGCAGCGGCCAGATTATTGACGACGTTGCGCACCACCCGCTGAATGCCCGAGTTGACGTGCGGATGTTCGTAAACGTAGGTGCATTCGAATAGCAGTCGCATGGTCCGGGTCTGTCCTGATGGCAGTCGATCAGGCCGATCGGCGGCGCTCGATCGTCGGACGCGATTCGAGCCAGGCACAGCCGACGAAATCGACATGCCGTGAATTCATGACATGGAACAGCAGGCCGAGGTCGCGCCACTCGTAGTTGCCGTCGAGGTGGGAATCGAGGCGCGACAGGGAGGTCGACACCGAGTAGCTGCCCTTGCC
>CAZCPD010000075.1:0-11632 GCA_964500425.1 uncultured Rhodocyclaceae bacterium | reverse complement strand
TCGTGGGAAACGATCAGCAGCGTGGTGCCGGCCTCGCGGAACTGGCGGATACGCTCGAAGCTCTTGTGCTGAAAGTAGGAATCGCCGACGGACAAGGCTTCGTCGACGATCAGGATGTCCGGGCGCCGGGCCGTGGCGACGCTGAAGGCCAGGCGCATCTGCATGCCGCTCGAATAGGTGCGCACCGGCTGGTCGATGTAGTCACCGATCTCGGCGAAGGCTTCGATGGCCGGCAGCAGCGCCTCGATCTCTGCACTGTTGAAGCCCTGTAACTGACAGGCCATGACGGCGTTCTGGCGGCCGCTGAAGTCAGGATGGAAGCCCATGCCGAGTTCCAGCAGGGCGGCGACGCGCCCGTGAATCTCCAGACTGCCGGCGCTGGCCTGCGTGGTGCCGGTGATGATCTTGAGCAGCGTGCTCTTGCCGGCGCCGTTCATGCCGACAATGCCGACCGATTCGCCGGCGCGCAGCGCGAAGTTGATGTCGTGCAGCACCCAGCGCAACTGGTGGCGAGTGCGCTTGCCCGGCAGCAGCCATTCGACCAGGCGCGACCAGCGCGTCGGGTATTGCTTGTAGGCCTTGCCGAGGCCGGTGATGCGGATGCTGCCCATCAGAGTTCATCCACCATTTCGCCGGCGCGGCGACGGAACAGGGCAAGGCCGGCCACGCCGAGCATGATGGTGAGTAGGGCAGTCGGCCACAGGCTGGACCAATCGGGCCAGGCGCCGCTGACGAAGATGCCCTGCCAGGCCGCGACGATGTGCGTCATCGGATTCAACTCGAGCAGCGGTCGCACCGCATTGGGCACGACGCCGGCCGGATAGACGATGGGCGTCAACCAGAACCAGAACTGCAGGAAGATGCCGAAGAACTGGCCAACGTCGCGGAAGAAGACGTTGAGCACGCCGAGGAGCATGCCCAGGCCAATGGCGAAGGCGATCTGCAGGACGAGCAGCGGCAGCGCGGCGACGAAGACCAGGCCGGGGAAGTTGCCGCTGAGCAGCAGGAAGCCGGTGAACAAGGTGAAGATGATGGCGAAGTTCACCGTGGCGTTGAGGACGACAACGATGGGCAGGCAGATGCGCGGAAAGCTGAGCTTCTTGAGCAGATTGGCGTTGTCGAGAAACATCGTCTGGCTGCGCCCGACGATCTCGGCGAACAGCCCCCAGGCGAACACGCCGGCACAAAGGTAGATGCTGTAGGCGAGATCGTTGTCGATGCCGGGCAGGCGCGCCTTCATCAGCTGCGAGAAAACCAGCGTGTAGACGACGATCATCGCCAGCGGATTGAGGATCATCCAGGCGGCGCCGAGCATCGAGTTGCGATAGCGCGACTGGAATTCGCGCTTGACGCTGCCGCCGATGAAACCGCGATACAACCAGGCGGCGCGCGCCAGCCCCAGCGCCACCTAGCCAGTCCTTCCGTACTGGTCGGCGAAGCGGACGATGTCGTCTTCCATGAGGTACTCGCCGCTCTGCACCTCGATCATGACAAGGTCGAGAATGCCGGGGTTTTCGAGGCGGTGCTTGTGACCGGCGGGAATGTAGGTCGACTCGTTGGTATTGACGTAAAGCTCCTTCTCGCCGTTGACCACCTTGGCCATGCCCTGGACGACGATCCAGTGTTCGCTGCGATGGTGATGCAGCTGCAGCGACAGCGAGGCGCCGGGCTTGACGACGATGCGCTTGATCTTGAAGCGCTTGCCCTCTTCGAGCACGGTATAGGTGCCCCAGGGACGCGCCACGGTGCGATGCAGCTTGTAGGCGTCGTGGCCGGCGCTCTTGAGCTGCTGGACGACCTTCTTGACGTCCTGGACGTGATCGGGATGCACGGCCAGCACGGCATCGGGCGTGTCGATGATGATCAGATCCTTGAGGCCGACGGCGGCGATCAGGCGGTCTTCGCTCTGCACGAAGGTGTTCTGACAATCGACGAACATGGCGTCACCGAGCGCGCGGTTGCCGTCGGCATCGGGTTCAACGAGTTGCTGCAGGGCCGTCCACGAGCCGATGTCGCTCCAGTCGAAGGCGGCCGGGATCACGGCGACGCGATCCGAGCGCTCCATCACCGCGTAGTCGATGGAAATATCCGGCGCATTCGAGAAGGTGGCGGCGTCGAGCTCCTGCATCAGCACCGCGCCGCTCTGCTCCGTGGGACTGACGTCGAGACAGATTCGCGCCGTGGCGAGCACATCCGGCGCATGTTTTTCGAGCTCGGCGAGGATGGCGCCGACGCTGAAGCAGAACATGCCCGAATTCCACAGATAGCGGCCGCTGGCGAGGTACTGCGCCGCCGTCGCCGCATCGGGCTTCTCGACGAAACGCTGCACGCGCGTTGCATTCTCCGGACCGCCGTCGATGGCTGCGCCGCATTCGATGTAACCGAAGCCGGTCTCCGGCGTATCGGGACGGATGCCGAAAGTGACAATGAGGCCAGTTTCGGCGAGCGAGGCCGCGGCGCGCGCTGCTTCTGCAAAAACATGCTCATCCTGGATCAAGTGGTCGGCGGCCATGACCATCATGATTGCGGCATCGCCGTGCGATTCGCGCAGCGCCAGCGCGGCGGCGGCGATGGCCGGCGCGGTATTGCGGCCGAAAGGTTCAAGGATGAAGTGCGGGCGCTGCTCGCCAAGCCTGGCGGCGGCGAGTTCGTCCTTGCTCTGAAAATAATAGTCGCGGTTGGTCACCGTGACGATCGCCCCCTCGCCGGGCGTGGCAATCAGCGCCGCGCGTCGGTAGGTCTTCTGCAGTAGCGATTCGCCGTCGGCGAGACGGATGAAGGGCTTGGGATGGCCTTCGCGCGAGACCGGCCAGAGCCGGGTGCCGGCGCCGCCGGAGAGGACGACGGGAATGATCATGGTGCCGAGACTCCTCCGAAAATGCCCCTTCTTCTCCCGTGCATGGGAGAGGGAAAGAGGGCACGGAAATTATCAAGCATGGGCGCCGGATTGAGCGCCGCTGTCGCGACGACGCGCCGGCAGATCGGCTTCCAGTTCGATGCGCTCCCAGTACGACAGGACGTCGCGCAGCGACTGATCGAGCGGAATCTGCGGCTGCCAGCCAGTCGCGGCGCGCAGCTTGCCATTGTCGCCGCGTACCTGGCGCTGGTCGGAGGGACGGAAGCGCTCCGGGTCCTGCATGATCTCGACGTCGATGCCGCCGATCCGCGCCAGCTTTTCGATGATGTCGCGGATGCGCGTCTCGCGGCCCGAGCAGACGTTGTAGATGCCGCCGTTCTCGCCGGTCGACAGCAGGCCCAGATAGGCGCGCGCCAGGTCGCGCACGTCGAGGAAGTCGCGCGTCACGTCGATGTCGCCGACATTGATCACCGGTTCGCTGATGCCGAGGCGGATGCGCGCGATCTCGCGGGCAATGCTCGGCACGACGAATTCCTTGCGCTGCCCCGGGCCGATGTGATTGAAGGGACGGGCGATGACGATGCGCCAGGGCTCGCTGCAGCTCCACTGGAAACAGAGCATTTCGGCGGCCGACTTGCTCATGGCGTAGGGGTTGTGCGGCCGCGTCGGCTGCGTTTCCTGGATCGGCAGTTCCGCTGCGGTCACCTGACCATAGATGTCGCTGGAGCTGACGTAAAGAAAGTCGCCGGCGAACTTGTTGCGCTTGAGCGCCTGCAAGAGATGCAGCGTGCCGACCAGATTGACCTGCAGCGTGCGCATCGGGTTCTTGATGGCGTCCGGAACAAAGCTTTGCCCGGCGAGATGGATCACACCGTCCGGCCTGACCTGGCGCAGCAGGCGGTTCAGCGAGGCCGAATCGAGAAGGTCGTACTTTGCGGGGGCGGGGATCAGCTCCCATCCATATTGGGTGGCGATCTCCTCGGCCATGCCGTGGAAGATCTTGCCGACGAAACCGGTTTCGCCGGTGAGGAAGAGTCGCTTCATGCTCGTCTGGTTTCCGATTGCCAATCGCGTATTTTACAACGGCTTGCGGGCAATGATGGCCTGACTTTTCGGTAATGCCTCATCGAGAGCCTGTTTCAAACGCGGACCCTGCGGCAGGGTCAGCAGGGTTTCCCAGGTTTTCATCCACTGTTCCAGCAGCGGATGCCACGGCGGCTCGAACTCCTGGTCGCACGCGCAGAAGAAGATCCACCACAGCGACCAGTAGAAGCCGTAAGTGACGCGCCGTTCGATGACCAGGCCGGCGTCGGCGATCAGCTGCTCGAATTCGTCGTGCTGGAAGACGCGGATGTGGTTGGGCTTTTCGAAGAAAGCGGCCGGGGCGACTTTCTTCAGGACCGCTTCGGAGGCCGGATCCGGCACGGTCAGCAGGTATCGCGCGCCGGGGCGGCCGACGCGCAGCAGCTCGCGCATCACCTGGGCCGGGTCGTCGACATGTTCGAGCACCTCCATGCAGATCACGCGCGTCGCCGTGGCGTCGGGCAGCGGCAGCGGGTTGCTGTCGCTGACGACGCCGCGGACGGCGCGCGCGCCCGAGCCGGCGAGGCGCTTCTCGACGGCGGCGACCTTGCCGGCGTCGATGTCGGAGAAGATCACCTCGGCGCCGTGCCGGGCGCAGAAGCTGACGACGCCGCCGCTGCCGCAGCCAACGTCGAGCACCGTGTCCTCGGCGGCAATCGCAAAACCTTCAAGCAGCTCGCACGTGTCGTTGCGGAACCACCCGCTCATGCAGGCGTCGGCCAGGGAGGGGTCGGGTTGCGCGACGGGGACGGTGGGCGCAGGAGGTAACTGTGTTACGGGAGGGAGAGCAGGAGCGACCGGCGCCGGTGCAGCGTGCGCGTTGCGCAGGGCGTTACGGCGCGCGGCAATCTTCAGGCGCAGTCCCGACAGCCGGTTCATCGCGGCGATCTCAAGTGCTGAACGATAGCGCGGCGCGTAGCCCAGCCCTTCGAGGAATTCCTTGAGACGCGCTGCGATGACCTCGCGACCGCATTGCTGGCGCTGCGTCAGATGGGCTTGCCGCGCCATGCGTCGATAGATCTCAGGCTGACTGCTGGCGATGCGGAAGCTTTCCAGGTAGGCGTCGCGCAGCGATTCCCAGTCGATGCGGTAGCGGAAGGCGCGAAGCACCAGACGCGGATCGTGCGGCCAGTGCGTCCATTCCTCGCTGGAGCCGACAACGAAGGCATTACCGGCGTCGATGTAGTCGGCCATGGCGCTGTGATTCGGCGCGATGGCCGGCTTGCCAGCCGACATGAATTCCATCAGCGGCAGGCACTGGCCCTCGCCGTGCGCGGTATTCACGACATAGGTGCTGCTGGCCACCATGCCACGATAGGCATCGCCGTCGAGATAGCCCTGCACGGCGACGACGCGGCAGCGATAGGGTGCGAGCTTCTTCATCTCGTGCCAGACCATGCCGCAGGCGAGCCGGGTGTCATGGTAGGCCAGCTTCATCAGTAGCGTGGCCTCCGGGTTGTCGCGGAAGGCGAAGCAGAAGGCGGAGATCAGATCCAGCCAGTTCTTGCGGCCGTCGTTGGGATTGAACACCGTGGTATAGACGATGCCGTCGAAGCGGACACTGCACGGCTTTTCCTCGAATGAGGCTTCGGTGGCATGGCCCTGTGCGTGCAGTCCCATGGCATGCGAATCGAGCACCACGCCGCGCGCGATGTCGAGCTGCCATGGGCCGCGCGGCACGGCCTGCGTCCGGTAAAGCGACGCGTATTCATCCCAGAGCGGCGCCGGAAGAGATGCCAGAGGATAGGCATCGCCGAGCTCGGCGCGCACGGCATCGACCGCGAAGCGCGAGTGGGTGATGGCGCCGGGCAGCGATTCGAGCACCGCCGCCCAGTTGTGGCGCGGATCGTTGCCCCAAACCTCGTTCGGGATGGTGCTGTACTCCCAGGCGAACACAGGAAAGGTCGGACAGCGCAGAGCCTGCGGCGTCTTGTGCGGCGGTGTGAACGACAACAGGATGACATCGCGGCCGCGCGCGCGTTGGGCGTCGTAAACAGCATCGATAGTCGCCGGGTCGGCGACGGCAAGCACGCGGCCGAGACGTTCCAGGACGGGCAGGAACTTCTTCATGACGAAGAAGTAACTGTAGTCGGCGAGGCCCAGGTTTGCACCGATGGTCTGGTCGGTTTCCGCCGCGTAGACGAGGAAGATCATCATGGCCGCTTTGCCTCGTTGATGTCGAAGAAGTCCGCCAGTTTGCGGCGCACGCTGTCGTGTCCGCAGAAGGCGAGCTGAGCCACCTGCGCCTGCTCGCTCATGCGCCGGTAGCGCGCCGGCTCGTCGAGCGCGACGCGGAAGCTCTCGCGGTAGGCATCGACCAGCGAGCGCCAGTCGATGCGCTGGCGCAGGGTATGCAGCAGCGCGCGCGGGTCGTGCGGCCAGATGCCGGGCTCGGCGCTGCTGGCGACGATGAAGGTATTTTCGGCATTCACGTAATCGAGCATCGCCGTATGGCGCGGTGAAACGGCCGGGATGCCCAGGCTCATGAACTCCATCAGCGGCAGGCAGAGGCCCTCGCAGCGCGAGGTGTTGACGCAATAGGTGCTGGCGTCGACGAGCTGCCGGTAGGCGTCGTCGTCGAGGAAACCGTGCAGGATCACGATGCGGCATTTCACGTTGCCAATGCGTTGCAGCAGGTAGTGAAACTGGCCGAGGAAGGAGCCCAGCGCATGGTGGGTCATCTTCAGCAGCAGCACGGCGCGCGGCTCGTCGCCAAAGGCGTGGCAGAACGCCGTGAGCATGTCGCCCCAATTCTTGCGGTCGTCGCCAGGATTGAAGACGCTGGTGTAGACCACGCCGTCGAGCGGGATATGCAGCGGCGCCACGGGCACTACGGGTGCCGCGGACGGCGCTTCTGGCGCCGCTGGCGAGAGGCGCTCGAAGCGCATGGCGCGCAGGCCGATGCCCATGCCGCGCGGATCCGCCGCGTTCGGAATGCCGGAAGTATCGAGGCCGGCGAAGCGGATCAGCCGCGTGTCTTCGGTGAAGTCAAACTCGAATTCGTGCCACGCAAAGTCGCCGGTCAGCGGCAGCGGCCGCGCCTGGTCACCGACCTCGATCTCGATGGTGCGGCCGACATTCGGCCCGTAGGCAGTGAGTTCGACGCCGAGCCGGCAACGGCAAGGACCGCGCGTGCGGAAGGGCAGCATCACCCACGGGGCGGCGATGCGCGACCAGATGCCCCAAGGCTCGGGCTCGTAGAAACCGGCGAGCAGTCCGCTTTCGTTGCTGCCGGCCTTGAAGCTCAGCTCGATGCGATCGCCCTGCCAGTCGGGAAGGCGGACGTAATCCGCGGGCAGGCGGTTCACGAAGGTCTCGGCGCCGACGTCGTAGTAGCGGCTGTCGATGATCGTGCAGCCGGCCGCCAGCGAACGCGGCGCGGTCACCGGCTCGCGCGCGGCGATATCGGCATCGGCCAGCTGACGCGACTGCTTGTTGTAGACGGGCACGGGGATGGCGCGCACCGGAAAGTTCTCGCCCATGATCTCGCGGATGACCTGCTCCGTGTAGCTTGACAGGCTGATCGTCCGGCCGTGCCGCTGGAGCACGAAACGCCAGTCGTTGCGCGGCTCGTCGTCCCAGGCGGTGTCGGGAATGTTGCTGAACTCCCAGGCGAAGACGCAGACGGTCGGACAGCACAGGTCCACGGGCGCGCGGTGCGGCGGCGCGAAGCAGAGGAACACGCAGTCCTCCCCGCGCGCTCGGGCAGCGTCGTAGTGACGGTCGGCCTCGGTCGCCGGATCGGCGAGTTGGACCACGCTGCCGAGCTCCCCGAGCACCTCCAGATAGGACTTGAGCACGAAGTAGTAGCTGTACTCGGGCATGCCGAGGCTGCTGCGGATGTTGCTGGCGTTGATGTCGGAATGGACGAGAAAAAGCATGGAATGGTCCGGTCGGATGCGCGTCAGGCAGTCGTCGATAAAGTTAGGCGGCTTGCGGCGATGGCTGCACCGCGGCGGCGCAGCGGCTCCTCGATGAAACGGAAGTTGAGCTCGGCCAGGACGAGCGTCAGGACGATCGCCGCAGCCAGCAGCCGCAAGGTGTAGGTGCCATCGAGTGCGTGGCCGACCTGCGTGGCATGGCGCGTCCAGGCCTCGAAACAGAAACGATAGACGGGAATGTGGATCAGGTAGATCGCATACGAACGCGCACCGAGCCAGACCAGCAAAGCGCCGACGATCGGCACGCGACAGATGTAGCCGGCGTCGTAGGAAGCGAGCAGGACCAGCAGGGCTGCGACGATCGCGATCAGACCGACGGCGATCGGCATCTGGATCATCTGCCCGGCGATCGCGCCGAGCAGGTAGATCAGGAGCAGATTGAGCAGCAGCGTCCTGAAGGGGGCGCCGCGCAGGAAAGTCGGCTCGAACAGGCGGTATTGCGGCGAGCGCGTAAATAGAAAGATCAGGATGCCCCACATCAGCGCATCCAGGCGGAAGAAGGCGGCGAAGGTGGAAAAGGGCGTGCCGAACGGGTTCCGATCGATGGGAAACTGGATGGCGATGCACAGCAGCAGGACGCGCCAGCGCCAGCGGTCTGGCACCACCAGCAGGAACAGAGGAAAGAGCAGATAGAACTGCTCTTCGAGCGCGAGGCTCCAGTAAATGCCGTTGGGATCAAGAATGTGGCCGTACTGCCAGGCCAGATTCCCCGACAGGGTGATCACGGCGGTGGCGCTGCGCAGGTTCTGGTGGAGCGTCGAGAAGATGCCCGTGCTGTTGAAGGTCACCGCGCAGACGATGCCCACCGCCACCCACAGCCAGGCAGTCGGCGTCAGGCGATAAATGCGGCGTATCCAGAAGCTCTGTGCCGCCGGCCAGAAGCTGCCTGCATCCTTGTGGCGGTCGAGCAGGTCGACGAAGCTCCTGCTGACGACGTAACCGGAAATGCAGAAGAAAAGGTCGACGCCGGTCCACGGCATGTAGACGAAGAACAGGCGACTGAAGGCTTCATTGTGGAAGGGCAGCAACTGCGGCAGGTGGCTGACGCAGGTCATCAGCACGGCGATGGCGCGCAGGGCCTCGATTTCGAGGTTCTTGCCTGGGGCGCTCATGGTTTCATCTCGGCGTCATTCAGCCGGCGCGCGGCGATCATCGCGCCGCGCCGGCGCAGCGGCTCCTCGATGAAGCGGAAGTTGAGCTCGGCCAGGACGATCAGCAACAGCAGCGCCGAGAGCAGCAGACGCAACGTGTAGGTGCTGTCGAAGGCATGACCAACGGTCGCGGCATGGCGCGACCACGCTTCATGGCAGAGGCGGTAGACCGGCACGTGGATCAGGTAGAGCGCATACGAGCGGGCGCCGAGCCAGCCGAGGACGCCGGCGCAGCCGGGAACGTTGCAGATATAGCCACCCTCGTAGGAGGCGAGCAGCACCAGCAGCGCAGAGACGATGGCGATCAGGCCGATGGCGATCGGCATCTGGATCATCTGCGCGCCGATCGCGCCGAGCAGGTAGAACAGCAGAAGGTTCAGTGCCAGCGTTTTGCCGCGCGCATGGCGCAGGAACACCGGCTCGAACAGACGGTACTGCGGCGAACGGCTGAAGAGAAAGATCAGGATGCCCCACATCAGCGCATCGAGGCGGAAAGACGCCGCCAGCGCCGTCTCCGGATTGCCGAGCGGGTTGCGGTCGAAGGGAAACTGGATGGCGATGCACAGCAACAGCACGCGCCAGCGCCACGCATCCGGCACGACCAGCAGGAAAAGGGGAAACAGCAGGTAGAACTGCTCTTCGAGCGCCAGGCTCCAGTAGATGCTGTTCGGCCCGAGGATTTCGACGTTGCCGAACTGACCGGCGAGGTTGGCGGTCAACGTGACGACCGCGGTAGCGCTCGCGAGATTCTGGTGGAAAGAGGCGAACACGCCGGTGGAATTGAAGAACACCGAGCAGAAAATACCAACAGCCACCCACAGCCAGGCCGACGGCGTCAGGCGATAGAAGCGGCGGATCCAGAAGGCCTGGGCGGCGCGCCAGAACTGACCCTCGCCGTGCTTGCGGTCGAGCAGATCGACAAAGCTCCGGCTGACGACGTAGCCGGAAATGCAGAAGAACAGGTCGACGCCGGACCAGGGCATGAACACCTGGAAGAACGGCTTCAAGGACTCGGCATGGAATGGCAACAACGCGGTGACGTGCGTCAGGCAGGTCATCAGCACGGCAACCGCGCGCAGCGACTCGATTTCCGCATTCCTGCCTGAGCTCATGAGCGAACCGGACGTAGCGCGCTACGCTGACGCGCAGCCTTCGAGTTCTTCCTGAACTTCCAGCCAGCGCCCCTCGGCCTGTTCGATCGAGCCGGCCAGCTCATCGCGGCGCTTCTGCAGCGTCTGCGCCAGCTGCGGGTCGCTGCCGGGCGCATACAGGCCGGGGTCGGTAAGGCGGGTTTCGAGCAGGCCCAGTTCGCCCTGCCCGGCGGCAATCTGCTTTTCCAGCTTGTCGGCTTCCTTCTGCAACGCGCGTTGTTGCACCTGCTGGTCGGCGCGCCTGTCGCCACCTGGGACAGCGGCCTTGGCAGGCGCCGGAGTGTCGGCCTTGGCGGCCGCGACAGCCTTGGAGGCAACCGCCTCATTGGCACGCTGCGTCGCCAGCCATCCGGCATAGTCGTCGAGATCGCCGTCGAACGGCTGGGCGCGGCCGTCGGCGACCAGCCAGAGCTCGTCGGCGGTGCTGCGCAGCAGGTGGCGGTCGTGCGACACCAGCACCACGCAGCCTTCGTATTCCTGCAGGGCGATGTTGAGCGCCTCGCGCATTTCCAGGTCGAGGTGGTTGGTCGGCTCGTCGAGCAGCAGCAGGTTGGGCTTCTGCCAGATCAGGATGGCCAGGGCGAGGCGCGATTTCTCTCCGCCCGAAAAACGCCCGCAGGGCGCGGTGGCCTGGTCGCCGCGGAAATCGAAGCCGCCGAGATAGCTGCGCAGCTCCATCTCGCGCGTTCTCGGATCGAGGCGGATCATGTGCTGCAAGGGCGATTCGTCGGGACGCAGCTGTTCGAGCTGGTGCTGGGCGAAGTAGCCGATCTTGAGGCCCTTGGCTTCGACGCGCGTGCCGGTTTGCGGCGCGATTTCGCCGGCGAGCAGCTTGACCAGCGTCGACTTGCCGGCGCCGTTGCGGCCGAGCAGGGCGAGGCGCATGCCGGGGCGCAGCGTCAACATGATGTGGTCGATGATGGTGCGTTCGCCATAGCCGGCAGCGGCCTTGTCGACGACCAACAAGGGGTCGGGCGCCAGGCCGGCATCGCGGAAGCGGAAGGTGAACGGCGTATCGACGTGCGCCGCGGCGACATCCTCCATGCGCGCCAGCGCCTTGATGCGGCTCTGCGCCTGGCGCGCCTTGGTGGCCTTGGCGCGGAAGCGCTCGATGTAGCTGTGCAGGTGGGCGCGTTCGCGCTGCTGCTTTTCGTGCATCGCCTGTTGCAGGGCGAGATGCGCGCTGCGCTGGCGTTCGAAGTCGCTGTAGCCGCCGCTGTAGAGCTTGAGGCGCTGCTGGTCGAGATTCAGGGTGTGGTCGGCGACGGCGTCGAGGAAGTCGCGGTCGTGCGAGATCATCAGCAGCGTGCCTTGATAGCTCTTCAGCCAGTCTTCCAGCCAGAGCACGGCGTCGAGATCGAGGTGGTTGGTCGGTTCGTCGAGCAGCAGCAGATCCGAGCGGCACATCAGGGCACGCGCCAGGTTGAGGCGCACGCGCCAGCCGCCGGA
>CAZCPD010000074.1:0-13030 GCA_964500425.1 uncultured Rhodocyclaceae bacterium | reverse complement strand
CCGAAAGAAACAATGATGATGTCGGTGGAGCATCTACCCGAAATGTATCAAATCGGAGCAAGCGAGGAGGTAAGCAATTACCCGTCAGCGATAATGTACAGCGATTCGATGGGCGCAATAATGTCCAAGATAATTTGGCCGTTGGAGAAAACCGAGATACTGGAGGAGCAACAAGAAACAATTCAGGAGTGGACAGAGGGTCAAAGCCTGATGGACGTACTGGAAAAGATGTAAATGTAAATAACATCACCATGCCAACTCGCACTTTAAAACACCGATTACCGTTTGTCTTTAGCACTAAAACTCTTATAGAATCCCTGTCACTTTGCTTATTCTCTTGCATCATTAAGGACTTACCATGAATCACCAAGCTCTCTCCTCGTTTATTTGGTCTGTAGCCGACTTGCTGCGTGGTGATTACAAACAGTCCGAATATGGCAAAGTCATTTTGCCGTTTACCGTGTTACGCCGTTTAGATTGTGTTTTAGAAGCCACTAAAGCCGATGTTTTAGCCGAAATTGAGGCCAAACAATCATTAGGTATTAACCTAGAGCCGTTTTTGTTGCGTAAATCGGGGGCAAGTTTTTATAACAGTTCGCCCATCGACATGAAAAAACTCATGGGCGACCAAGACCACATCAAAGAAAATCTTTATAGCTATATGCAGGCGTTTTCACCTGCGGTGCGGGATATTTTTGAACGCTTTGACTTCTTCACTCAGATTGAACGTCTGCATAAATGTAATTTGCTTTATCAAGTTGCCGAAAAATTTGCCACCATCGACCTTCACCCCGAAGCCGTTAGTAATAACGACATGGGGCAAGTGTTTGAAGAGTTAATCCGTAAGTTTGCCGAGATTTCTAACGAAACCGCAGGGGAACACTTTACGCCACGAGAAGTCATTCGCTTGATGGTTAATTTACTGTTTATTGAAGATGACGAGGTATTAGGCAAAGCAGGTGTCGTGCGAACTATTTATGACCCCACGGCTGGCACAGGCGGTATGTTGTCGGTGGCTGGTGAATACTTAGCGGAGTTAAATCCACAATCACGGTTAACGATGTTTGGCCAAGAGCTTAACGACGAGTCTTTTGCTATTTGTAAGGCCGATATGCTGATTAAAGGTCAGGATGTTGCCAAT
The DNA here is from genome assembly GCA_964500425.1 of uncultured Rhodocyclaceae bacterium. GTDB lineage: Bacteria > Pseudomonadota > Gammaproteobacteria > Burkholderiales > Rhodocyclaceae > Sterolibacterium. The sequence goes on along the minus strand of CAZCPD010000074.1, from coordinate 11,889 downwards.
ATTGTCGCAGGTAATACGCTGTCGGACGATGGCCATCCGCACAAGAAATTTGACTATATGTTGTCTAATCCGCCCTTTGGCGTGGAATGGAAAAAGGTAGAAAAAGAGATTCGCAAAGAGCACGAGCAGCAAGGTTTTAATGGTCGTTTTGGTGCAGGTTTACCGCGTGTGAGCGATGGTTCGTTGTTATTTTTAATGCACTTAATTTCTAAAATGCGCCCTGCTGTGGATGGTGGTAGCCGTTTGGGTATTGTCTTGAATGGTTCACCGTTGTTTACGGGTGGTGCAGGTTCGGGCGAAAGTGAAATTCGGCGTTATGTGTTAGAAAATGATTTAGTTGAAGCGATTATCGGTTTGCCGACTGATATGTTTTACAACACAGGTATTAGCACTTATGTTTGGATTTTATCTAACCGCAAACCGAGCCACCGTAAAGGTTTAGTCCAGTTAATTGATGCGTCCAGTTTTTGGCAAAAGATGCGTAAGTCTTTAGGTAGCAAGCGCAAAGAGTTATCCGACGAGCATATTGCTGATATTACCCGTTTGTTTGGTCAGTTTTTAGAAGCAGATTTAGCGACGGTGTTGGATGCTGAAGGTAAAGAAATCAGCCGCCAATTGATTAACTATCACAGCCCTGCCCCTATTGCGCCGCAAGGTGGCAAGGTCAAACTTGCGCCTATTGCTCGCGCCTTTAAGAATAGCGAATTTGGTTACAGCACTATTACTGTTGAACGTCCGTTGCGTGATGAACAAGGCAATATTGTGCTGAACACTAAAGGCAAAAACAAAGGTAAGCCGATGGCGGATGCCAGTTTGCGCGATACCGAAAATGTGCCGTTAAGTGACGATATTGAGACGTATTTTAAGCGTGAAGTGTTGCCTCATGCGCCCGATGCGTGGATTGACCACGAGAAAACCAAAGTGGGTTATGAAGTGCCGTTTAACCGTCATTTTTATGTCTTTGAGCCGCCGCGTCCGTTGGCCGAGATTGATGCGGAGTTAAAGCAAGTGACTGACCGTATTTTAACGATGATTGCGGGGTTGTCGGCATGAAGCCAATCTCCCCTAACCCCTCTTTGACAAAGAGGGGGACTTTCGCTTTTTTGACTATGCTTGTGAAACCTCCACAGACTCTAAAAGTCTCACCACTGGTGAGACTATTTGACGAGTATCGAATAGTGTCACCACTGGTGACACAATTGACTCAAGGACGGAAACAACTCAGATTGTGCGTTGGCTTTACTTTTATGCCCCACGCGCATAAAATTTTCACTAACATACCCGCCATGCCTCTCTATGATGCACACTTTGGTGGGTTTTTTTTGCCTGAAATTTGCCATCTCTCACCCGTAATTACACAAGGACGAAACCCATGAATTCTTCGGGAATGAATCAAAACTCTACGCCCATCACCACGCATACCGCTTTTAATGATGTGTTAAACCTAATTGAGTCCGCCAAGCAACGTGCTTATCGTGCAGCCAATACCGAGTTAATTGATTTATATTGGGCGATTGGACAATATGTTAGCCAAAAAATTAATACTGAAGGATGGGGCAAAAACACCGTTCAACTGTTAGCGAATTACATTCAGTTGCATCAACCCAGTTTACGTGGCTTTTCGGCGCAAAACATTTGGCGTATGCGTCAATTTTTTGAGGTTTATCAGCATGATATAAAACTCTCACCACTGGTGAGAGAATTGACTTGGACACATAACCTCACGATTCTTAGCCGCAGCAAACGCCCCGAAGAACGCGAATTTTATTTAAAAATGGCCATTCAAGAAAAATGGAGCAAGCGTGAGTTAGAACGTCAATTTAATACGGCATTTTTTGAGCGCGTGGTATTAAGCCCTGTAAAAACATCGCCCATCGTGACGCGAAACTACCCAGAAGCACTTAATGTATTTAAAGATAGCTATGTGGTTGAGTTTCTTAACTTACCCTCTGAACATAACGAAGCTGATTTGCATAAAGGTTTGTTACTTAAACTGAGGGATTTTTTACTAGAGCTTGGTCGTGATTTTTGCTTTATTGGTAGTGAGTATGCTTTACAAGTAGGCAAGCAGGACTTTGCATTAGACTTGTTATTTTTTCATCGAGGTCTTAATTGTTTGGTAGCTATTGAGTTAAAAGTCACTGAATTTGAGCCGCGTGACCTTGGGCAGCTCAATTTTTATCTTGAAGCCTTAGACCGCGACCATCGTAAGCCCCATGAAAACCCTGCGATTGGTGTGTTGTTGTGTGCGAGTAAGGATGACGAGGTGGTGGAATACGCGCTCAATCGTTCGTTGTCGCCTGCGTTGATTGCGGAGTATGTGACGCAATTGCCCGATAAAAAGTTGCTGCAAGCCAAGCTGCATGAGTTTTATGTGCAAAATATGCCACAAGGAGAACAGGCATGAGCTTTCCTCGTTATGCTGCTTATAAAGACAGTGGTGTTGAGTGGTTGGGGGAAGTGCCTGAGGGGTGGGGAGTTGTACCACTGAAATGGTATTCATCTTGTAAAAGTGGCGACAGTATTACAAGTACAAACACAGAGCAACAAATTGATGAACTTAATACTGTTCCCGCAATTGGCGGGAATGGAGTAATGGGATTTACCTCTAAAAGCAATATAGAGACACCTATTCTCGTTGTAGGTCGTGTAGGTGCGTTATGTGGTAATGTTCATCACATAAAACCGCCAGCATGGATTTCTGATAATGCTTTAATACTCAGTATTTCTGCGAGCTTTTCCCTTCGATATCTATGCTTAACATTGTTTAGTAGGAATCTAAATGACATTGCGTCTAAAACAGCACAACCTCTCATAACAGGTACACAAGTTACTGAACAACGTATTCCTTTCCCTCCAATCCAAGAACAAACCACCATCGCCGCCTTTCTCGACAACGAAACCGCCAAAATCGACAACTTAATTAACGAACAAAAAAAGCTGATTGAGTTACTTAAAGAAAAACGGCAAGCGGTTATTTCAACAGCTGTCACTAAAGGGCTTAACCCTCATGCACCCATGAAAGATAGTGGTGTGGAATGGTTGGGGGAAGTGCCAATAGGGTGGGAGGTTGTACCGTTAAAAAATATTATTGCATTTATTGAGTCAGGGACAAGTGTTAATTCAATTGATACGCCAGCCGAAAGCAATGAGTTTGGAGTCCTCAAAACTAGCTGTGTATATAGAGGTTTTTTTGAGCCTAATGAAAATAAAGCGGTCTTAATTGACGAATATGAACGAGTATCATGTCCGCTCAGAGAAAATGCTTTAATTGTTAGCCGAATGAATACCCCAGACTTAGTTGGAGCTGCTGGGCTGGTAATATCTGCCCAGAAAAACATATTTCTTCCAGATAGATTGTGGCAAGTTGCTTTTTCCTCAGCAAGTCCAAACTTTGTACACTTTTGGACATTAAGTTGCTTTTATCGACTACAGGTACAAATGGCTTGCTCTGGAACAAGTTCAAGTATGCAAAACTTAGGACAAGACCAATTTAGAAGCTTTATTTTTGTTAATCCTCCACTTAATGAGCAAGTACGAATAGCCGCCTTTCTCGACCAAGAAACCGCCAAAATCGACAACCTCATTCAACAAGCCCAAAAAGCCTCCACCCTACTCCAAGAACGTCGCACCGCCTTAATATCGGCAGCCGTAACGGGTAAAATAGATGTGCGCGGGTTTGTAACAACCAATACAACCGCAAATTGTGTAGGAAAATAATCATGCGATTTGAAGCAACCGCACTCCACTATTGGGCAGAGAAAATAAGAAACAAACTCGTTGATCAAGCAATCCATGAACTCATCAATGAGACTCAGTTTAACCTGTCAGGTGATGATTCTTGCCTAAAAAACGCATGGGAAGAAATCTGCGCACAAGTGCAAATTGAAGAATCAGTACTCTGGAGTAGCTATACAGACCACATAGAAAGCATCTTCTTAACGATGCTGGCGGCAATGCCTAGAGTTGAAGTTGAAACACTATGGGCAATTTCTGACAGTGGTTGGGACTGGTTGTACGACCACCATGCTAAAGACGTTGATAAGCTCAGTGACGAAGACACTCCGATTATTATCCTTGAAGATTTAGCCGTCGAACTACAAGAGTCATTAATTCAGGTAGCTGCTGACTACGAAAGCGAAACATTAGAGCGTTATAAATATTCAGAGTTTTATGAAGACGAAGACGAAGACGAAGACGAAGACGAAGACGAAGAGACTACATCAGAAATCACCATCGACAGTCACACAAAAATCTATTACTGGCAGCCTCAGACAGTCGCGGATAATCTGAAAGCCCTATTGGCAATAAAGACAAACACCATGCCAATGACACAGGAAAAACACAGAACACTGATGGAAATAAAGATTCAAAAACTTCTCCAAGAAGCAGGAGAGGAAGCTCAGGACATAATGATGATGTCGGCAGAACATCTTCCAGAGATGTATCAAATAGCTTTAAGTCTAAACCCAGCAGATTACGTAGCCGGGATCATGGCCAGTGACTTGATGAACGAAAAAATGCACAAGATAATCTGGCCACTGGAGATAACAGAGTTACAAGAGTCTCAACAGGATGAAATTCAAGAAATACTGGAGGAACAATCACTAGCGAGTCTGCTGGAAAACCTATAGCTTATGGCAATGGGTACGTCATATAGACTGCTCACACTATAATTAAATTACTGGCCATATAAGAACAGAACATGAACCAGCCAATAGCATCCCAGCTCACCCATGCTCAACCTGATTGGGACAAGATCACCACCCCATTTGAAGGTGACGTACTGCACCGCAAAGTGCTTGCCGAAAAGATGACCGCCTATCTATCACGTTTAAAAGCAGGTGCAGTGTTGGCGATAGATGCACCGTGGGGCGAAGGTAAATCATGGTTTGGTCGCCATTGGGCGGCCTATCTCTCAGCAGAAGAGCAAAATTACCGCGTTGTTTATATAGATGCCTTTGAGCAAGACTACATTGAAGACCCTTTTTTATTAATTGCGACTGAATTGGCACAGTTAATAAAAAACAATCAAACAGTTAAAGATAGTTTTATCGAAAAATCTAGTGCTGTAATGAAAGCATTATTGCCCTTAGCTGCAACTTCATTACTAAATCTAATAACCATGATGACCATTGGCAAAATGCATATTGCCGATGATATTAAAGAAATAATTGATGGTGTTCAGGAGGATAGCGAAGAAGCTATAGGTGAATGGATTAAAGATAAATTTAAAGGGCATGAAGCCGAAAAACAAACCGTCAAAAACTTTCGTAAAGAACTAGAAAAAATCGCCAAAGCTGAAGAAAAACCAATTGTCATTTTTATAGATGAGCTAGACCGTTGCCGCCCTGACTTTGCAGTTAAAATTATTGAGCGTATTAAACACTTTTTTAATGTCGAAAATGTGGTTTTTGTACTACTGCTTAATCGTGAACAATTACAAAATGCAGTTAAAGGCATTTATGGTGCAGAAACCGACGCGGCGACATACTTGGGTAAATTTGTTAATTTTTTCTTTACGCTACCAAAAATTGATTCTAACGATAGATATACTAGCCATATCTACAAATACACCCAAAAGGAAGCTGAAAAATATCACGTAGTACGAAACAACTTTATAGAGGTATTTGTACCCATTGCGATATTTTTCAAACTCTCGTTACGAGATGTCGAGAAAGCCGTGGCAATGTATGTTTTTGCAGAACTGTATGAACATACCAATATTTATTATTTGTATGTTATATATGCTATATGCCTCAAATTAAAAAACCCGCATTTATATAACCGTATAATTTCAAACGATATTGAAGCACATCAGCATCTTGAGACAACCCTCATGCGAGGACATTTAGCTTTAGAAAATGAATGGTCTGAACTAGGTACCTTATCTGAATGGCATAAATATATGTCCGCAAAACTTCAGAGAGAACAGATAAACCTTCACAAACTATCTGAAACTCATCCACACCTAGGTAACTCAATGAGTCCTGCTGGATTCATTTATTTGATGGATATGTTTTCTACCAGTGCAAAAAAATCGACCTCTCAATAGACTAAAAACAAGGACACCCCATGAGCATCCACAAGGAAATCGCGTTTGAAAACGACATCTGCAATCACTTGGCGGCTCATGGTTGGTTATACAGCGAAGGCGATGCCGTAAATTACGATCGCGCCTATGCCCTTTACCCTGCCGATGTTGTTGAGTGGATACAAAGCACTCAGCCGCAAGCATGGCAAACTCTGGTTAAAAATCATGGCACAACTGCTCAAAAAGTCGTACTTGACCGCCTACGCAAACAACTCGATGACCAAGGCACGTTAACGGTCTTACGTCACGGCATAGAACTATTGGGCTTACGTCAGCCCTTGCAGTTAGCACAGTTTAAACCTGCACTGGCGATGAATCCCGACTTACAAAGCCGTTATGCCGCCAATCGCTTGCGCGTCGTGCGCCAAGTGCGTTATTCACTGCATAACGAAAACAATATCGACTTAGTGTTATTTGTGAATGGCTTACCCGTCGCCACCGTAGAACTAAAAACCAACTTCACCCAAAGCGTGAATGATGCCATCGACCAATATCGCTATGACCGTCAACCTCGCCCCAAAAATCAAACCGCCGCTGAACCTTTACTCGACTTTCCGCGTGGTGCATTAGTTCACTTTGCTGTCAGTAATAGCGAAGTGTACATGACCACCAAACTGCAAGGCGCGGCCACCGTCTTTTTACCGTTTAACCAAGGCGACAATGGTGCGGCAGGTAATCCACCCAATGACCAAGGCCATCGCACGGCTTATCTGTGGGAAAACGTCTGGGCGCGTGACAGTTGGCTCGAAATTTTAGGCCGCTACTTAGTCGGCAAACGTGACAGCAAAAAACAACTCGTCAACCTAATTTTCCCCCGTTTTCACCAGTTGGATGCCACCCGTAAACTATTAGCCTCGGTACTCAACGAAGGCATCGGCGGCAAATACTTAATTCAACACTCCGCAGGTTCGGGCAAAACTAATTCTATTGCATGGTCAGCACACTTTTTAGCCGACTTGCATGATGCCCAACACAACAAACTGTTCGATTCAGTGTTAGTCGTTTCTGACCGCACCGTCTTAGACAGCCAACTGCAAGAAGCCATTTTTGACTTTGAACGTACCGCTGGTGTCGTCGCTACCATCAAAGGCGAAAGCAACAGTAAAAGTGGTGAGTTAGCTAATGCGCTCTCTGGCGGTAAAAAGATTGTTGTCTGTACCATTCAGACCTTTCCATTTGCCCTTAAAGCCGTACAAGACCTCGCCGCAACCGAAGGCAAACGCTTTGCCGTCATTGCCGATGAAGCACACAGTTCACAAACGGGCGAAGCTGCTTCTAAGCTCAAGCAATTACTCTCTGTTGAAGAACTTAACGACTTAGCCGATGGCGGCGAAGTCAGCACCGAAGATTTACTCGCCGCGCAAATGGCAGCACGCGCAAATGATGCAGGCATTACTTATGTCGCCTTTACTGCCACACCAAAAGCCAAAACCTTAGAACTATTTGGCCGTCGCCCTAATCCTGATTTACCTGCCAGTGCCGACAATTTGCCCGCACCGTTTCATGTCTACTCGATGCAGCAAGCCATTGAAGAAGGCTTTATTCTGGACGTTCTCAAGAACTACACCTCTTACTCACTCGCCTTTAAGTTAGCCAACGAAGGTGAAGAGTTTGACGAAAAATCGGTAGAACGTGGCGAAGCCATGAAAGGCATTATGCGTTGGGTAAAATTGCACCCGTACAATATCGCCCAAAAAGTACAAGTCGTCGTTGAGCATTTTAGAGAAAATGTTGCGCCCTTACTCAACGGTAAAGCCAAAGCAATGGTCGTGGTGAGTAGTCGTTTAGAAGCGGTACGTTGGCAATTAGCCATTGATAACTACATCAAAGACCAAGGTTATAAGCTCGGCACATTAGTCGCTTTTTCGGGTGAAGTGATTGATATGGAGTCTCACCCCGACCCATTAACCGAAAACAGCAAAATGCTAAACCCGAATCTTCGTGGCCGTGATATGCGCGAAGCCTTTAACACCGACGAATACCAAGTGTTATTGGTCGCCAATAAGTTTCAAACAGGCTTTGACCAGCCGTTATTGTGCGGCATGTATGTCGATAAAAAACTCGGTGGTATTCAGGCTGTACAAACATTGTCACGGTTGAATCGTGCCTACCCGACCAAAGACACGACTTATATTTTAGACTTCATCAACAAACCCGAAGAGATTTTGGCCGCCTTCAAAACCTATCACACCACCGCCGAATTAGAAAACGTCACCGATCCTCACTTGGTCTATAATTTACGCGCTAAACTGGATGAGTTAGGCTATTACGACGATTTTGAAGTTGATAGAGTCGTGGCGGTAGAGCTAAAACCCAATGCCAGCCAAGCCGAGCTCATTTCGGCATTAGAACCTGTCGTCGATAGATTATTGAAACGCTACAAGGCCGCGCAACAACAACTGGCACTCGCTAAAAGTAAGCAAGATGCCGATGGCGCACAAGAAGCTCAAAACGAACTCAATGGCTTAATTCTTTTTAAGCGTGACATGGGTGGCTATATACGCCTGTATGCGTTTTTGTCTCAAATTTTTGACTATGGCAATACTGACATCGAGAAACGCGCTATTTTCTTTAAACGACTCATGCCGTTGTTAGCCTTTGGCCGCGAACGTGAAGGCATTGATTTATCTAAACTCACCCTCACCCATCACAAGCTAAAAAAGCAAGGTCAACAACTCTTACCGTTAAACGGAGGTGATGCTATTAAGCTACCGCCAATCACGGATATTGGCACTGGCGAAATTCAAGAAAAAGAAAAAATTCGTTTGGGGGAAATTATCGCCAAGGTAAATCAACTGTTTGAAGGTGAACTGACGGAAAACGATAAATTGGTTTTCGTGAACCAAGTGCTAAAAAGCAAATTATTAGAATCAGAAATACTCAGGCAGCAAGCCAGCAATAACAGTAAAGAGCAGTTTTCTAATTCGCCTGACCTCAGTAGCGAAATGATGAACGCTATTATTGATGCGTTTGCTGCAAATACCACCATGAGCAAACAAGCCTTGGACTCTGAAAAAGTGCGCGTGGGCTTATTAGATATTTTGCTTAATAATGCGGGATTGTATGAGGCGTTGAGGGCGGCGAATCACGTGAGTGCTTAAGAGCTACAAATCCACTAATTTTGCACTCTACACATTTCTGCTTTTCTTGAGCTAGGTGACACTATGGTGACACGCTCAGACCTGTGACACAAAAACAAAAAAGCCGCTATTGTAAGCGGCTGATTTATAACGAATTTTTGGTAGACGTAACTGGACTCGAACCAGCGACCCCCACCATGTCAAGGTGTAAAACCCCACTTTTCACAGAAACAACAAGACACAATAATCAACAAAAAACCTTTATATTTTATTAACTTAGCATCAATTACATAATGTATGATTGTTGCTAGTAGTTGCTATTTTGTCCTAGTCCGTGGTGACACTATGGTGACACGCTTTTTTGTCACTGGAAAATGGCCATGAATAAAGAAAAAATAACCGCGTCCTCAGTTAATAAATTTATTCGAGAAAATGCACCGCGCAGTCGTCTTTGGGATAGTGAACTAGGTGGATTTTATCTACTTTCGCTTACCGATGGACGCGGAGCTTGGCGTGTCAAATATCGAGGCTTAGATGGTAAACCAAGAGAAGCCACTATAGGCCAATATCCAGCTATGACACCTGAGCAAGCTCGTAAAGAAGCTAAAGCAACCATCAACCAAGCTGATACAGGCGATGACCCTCTTCAAATACGTGCAGATAAAAAGCAAGCGGCATTAAAGTTAAAAGAACAAACGATTAGAGCCTATCTTGCTGGTGCTTACAGCGTAGTACAAGCCAGCAAAAAGTCAGGAGAGCAAACGCTATCTATGATTCAGAACCACTTTGCAGATTGGCTTGATAGACCAATGGCAGAATTGATGCCTGCCGATGTTTTGGCTTGGCAGGGTAAAAAAATGGCCGAGGGCTTACACTTTGCCACGATGATACGCATTTATGGCGCACTACATGGCTTACTAAATCATGCCGTTAAATACCAAACGATTACTCACAATCCACTTAAAGGCACAACATTACAAAAACCTGCCATGACTGATGATGAATTAGGACAATCAGGTGGTGAACGGCGTTACCTAAGCATTGATGAAGTAAAGGCATTATTTAAAGGCTTAGATGCGCACCAAGATAAAATTAGAAGCCAACGACGTAGCAGTCGCTCACATGGTAAGCCCTACCTCCCCGACCTCGATGCTGTTTCTTTTGTTGACCATGTAAAGCCGTTTATTTTGTTAGCCTATTACACTGGCTTTCGTTCGGGTGATATTTTTGGCTTACGTTGGGAACACGTTAATTTTGATTTTGGCTTTATTCGTAAGACGATTGAGAAGACCGCACATCATATTCCAGAGCCGCGTACTTTTGACTTGTCGGATGCTGCATTGAATGTCTTGAATCTTTGGTGGCTGCAACACAATAAGCCTAAAAGTGGTTTTGTGTTTCCCTCCAAAAGTAGTGAATCGGGACGTATGGAGAAAGGTGCTATGCAAAAACCTTGGGCAAAAGTTAAAAAACTGAGTGACCTCCCCATAGACCTAGACCTTTACTCATTACGTCATAATTTTGCCAGTCAATTAGTGATGGCTGGGGCTGATTTACTCACCGTGAGTAAACTCATGGCACATACCGACATTAACACCACAATTAAACATTACGGCCATTTGCAACCCAATATGGCGCGTAAATGGGTCAATGAATTTGCCAAGATGGCCAATGACTCGCCGACAGACGAAATGTCCGTCAAGAATCACCTTTCACAAGTTAGCTAAGGTAGCGGTGCTGATTGTAGCTAGATGATGCTTGTTGATACCGTCAAACAAGCCTAGAATGTACTGCATACAGATGTACATTTTGAGCCAGTATTGATGCCAAATTTAGCAACAGAGCGTATTAGCTTACGCACCACTACCGAAGTAAAACAAACCATCGAAGGAGCCGCCGCTTTATCGGGGATTAGTGTTAGTGCATTTGTTTTAGAACATGCCTACCAAGCAGCGCGTAAAGTTATTCTTGAGCAACAACAAATAAAATCATTTAATCAAGCAGCAGCAAACAAATAATACAGAGACTCGTACCATGCCAGCGATTAGCCAGTTTTTAGGGATAGTGATTTATATGTACTGGAGCGACCACGCGCCGCCTCATTTTCACGCCTATTATGGCGACTACGAAATTATTGTCACTATTGATGGTGGTGTTGTTGAAGGACGTTTCCCCAAGCGAGCTTTACGATTCGTTCTTGAATGGCTAGACCTGCATAAAAGCGAACTATTAGAAAACTGGCAATTAGCCCAAGCTGACAAACCATTAAATAAGATAGCACCACTGGAGTAATGACCATGTTTACCCATGTTACCCAAGTAAAACACCTTGACAACTACCGCTTACGCCTGACATTTAACACTGGCGATGGCGGCGAAGTGGATTTAACAGACCGTCTAAAAGGTGAAGTATTTAGCCCTTTACGCGATGTTGAGTTATTTGCAACCGCCACCTTAGACCCTATCGGTAAAACTGTTACTTGGGCAAATGGTGCAGACCTAGCACCTGAATACTTATTGCAGCTATTAAAAACACAAAGTCAAAAGGCAGCGTAACCGCATTACCAATGTTCTGGTCAATAAGAACAAGATTCTTAATAGGTAGTGGTGCTGATTGTGGCTAGATGATGCTTGTTGATAAGGCAGAATCAGCCTAGAATGTCCATAATTAAGACCTTTATAGAGTGCTTTTTATGGACACCTTGCAAGCTAGACT
>CAZCPD010000073.1:12459-13107 GCA_964500425.1 uncultured Rhodocyclaceae bacterium | reverse complement strand
GACATCCTCGACTGCACGGCGAGCACCGCCGACCTGGGCAAGACCGCCGGCAAGGATGCCGCCGCCGACAAACCGACCCATGTCAGCCTGATGGGACTGGCGCGCGCGCGCGACTACGCCGACGACCTGAGGGCGCAAGCCATCGCCGCGCTGGCGCCATTCGCCGAGCGCAGCCAGCGACTGATCGCCCTGACCGATTTCATCACCAACCGCAAGTTCTAGCCGCTTCGGCACGAACGACGGTTGACGCCGGACCCGCCCCTCATGACACCCTACCCCCTGCTCGACACCATCAGCCATCCGGCGCAATTGCGCGAGCTGGAACGGAAACAGCTGCCCCAGCTCGCCGATGAACTGCGCAGCTTCCTCGTCGAGTCGGTGTCGCGCACCGGCGGCCATTTATCGTCGAATCTGGGCACCGTCGAGCTGACCGTCGCCCTGCACTACGTTTTCGATACACCGCACGACCGTCTGGTCTGGGACGTCGGCCACCAGACCTACGCGCACAAGGTACTCAGCGGACGGCGCGCGGGAATGGACCGGCTGCGCATGCACGGCGGCATCTCCGGCTTTCCCAAGCGCTGCGAAAGCGAATACGACACATTCGGCGTCGGCCATTCGTCGACCTCGATCTCGGCCGCGCTAGGC
>CAZCPD010000073.1:0-12449 GCA_964500425.1 uncultured Rhodocyclaceae bacterium | reverse complement strand
GGTGCACGGCGGCCATCATCGGCGACGGCGCGATGTCGGCCGGCCAGGCGTTCGTAGCGCTGAACAACGCCGGCGTCGCCGACACCGACATGCTCGTCGTCCTTAACGACAACGACATGTCGATCTCGCCGCCCGTCGGCGCCATGAACAAGTATCTGGCGCGGCTGTTTTCCGGCAGCGCCTTCAACGCCGCGCGCAAGGCCGGCGAAAAAGTGCTCGGCGTCTCGCCGTCGCTGCTCGAGTTCGCCAACCGCGTCGAAGAGCACGTCAAGGGCATGCTGACGCCCGGCACCCTGTTCGAAGAACTCGGATTCAACTATATCGGCCCGATCAACGGCCACGACCTCGATTCGCTGGTGCCGACGCTGCAGAACCTGCAGAAGTTGAAAGGCCCGCAGTTCCTGCACGTCATCACGCGCAAGGGCCAGGGCTACAAGCTGGCCGAGGCCGACCCCATCCTCTACCACGGGGTCTCCAAGTTTGACAGCGCCGGCGGCATCCAGCCCGGCAAGAGCTCCAAGCCAACCTACACGCAGATCTTCGGCGACTGGCTGTGCGACATGGCGGCAGCCGACGAGCGCCTGATCGGCATCACCCCGGCGATGTGCGAAGGCTCGGGCTTGGGCCGTTTCGCCCTGCAGCATCCCGGCCGTTATCACGATGTCGGCATCGCCGAGCAGCATGCCTTGACCTTCGCCGCCGGCCTCGCCTGCGAAGGTCTGCGGCCGGTGGTAGCGATCTATTCGACCTTTCTGCAACGCGCCTACGATCAGTTGATTCACGATGTCGCCCTGCAGGATCTGCCGGTGATGCTGGCGATTGACCGCGGCGGCCTGGTCGGCGCCGACGGCGCCACCCACAACGGCGCCTTCGACCTTTCCTACCTCGCCTGCATCCCGAACATGCTGGTAATGACGCCGAGCGACGAGAGCGAGTGCCGCAAGATGCTCACCACCGCCTTCCGCCACAATAGCCCCAGCGCTGTGCGCTATCCGCGCGGCAGCGGTCCCGGTGTGGCGGTCGACAAGACGCTCGACACGCTACCGATCGGCAAGGGCGAAGTGCGCCGTACCAGCGGCAAGCACGCCAGCGACAGGCAACGTATCGCTTTGCTGGCCTTCGGCAGCATGTTGACACCGGCGCTCGCCGCCGGCGAAGAACTCGATGCAACGGTGGCGAACATGCGCTTCGTCAAGCCACTCGACGAGGAACTCGTGCTCGGCCTCGCCGGGGAGCACGCACTGCTGGTCAGCATCGAAGAGAATTCGGTGATTGGCGGCGCGGGCAGCGAAATCGCCCGCTGCCTGGCACAGTTGGGTATCACCACGCCGCTGCTACGCCTCGGCCTGCCCGACCAGTTCATCGATCACGGCGATACAGCGACATTGCTGGGGCAACTCGGCCTCGACGCCAAAGGCATCGTCGCCAGCATTCAGGTATTTGCCGCCAATGCGCAGCCCCGGCCGGAATAGTTGAGTGATTTCGTCGGATTTATTAAAATGCTGCTGATTCGGGAAGGCTCGCTTCCCCACCGACTTCAGGAGCCCGCTTCATGAACAGCAGAGACCCCAACATCATGGCCATCGCAGACGTCCAAGGCAGCGCCGACTCCCGGGCAATCCCGATCAACAAGGTCGGCATCAAGAGCATCCGCCACCCGGTCAAGGTACTCGACAAGAACGGCGGCGTGCAGCACACCATCGCCGAATTCAACATGTACGTCGGCCTGCCGCACAATTTCAAGGGCACGCACATGTCGCGCTTCGTGGAATTGCTCAACACCAACGAGCGCGAGTTCTCCGTGGAGAATTTCGAGTCCATGCTGCGCAACATGGTCGAGCGCCTGGAAGCCGAGACCGGCCATGTCGAAATGCACTTCCCCTACTTCATCGACAAGGAAGCGCCAATCTCCAAGGTGCGCAGTCTGATGGACTACGAGGTCACTCTGGTCGGCGAAATCCTGCCCGGGGGCATCTACCGCCAGTCGACCAAGGTCGTCGTGCCGGCCACCAGCCTGTGCCCCTGCTCGAAGAAAATTTCCGAGCGCGGCGCCCACAATCAACGCTCGCACGTCACTATCACGGCGACGACCAACCAGTGGGTGGGGATCGAGGACATCGTGCGCATGGCGGAAACCCAGGCTTCCTGCGAACTCTTCGGCCTGCTGAATCGCCCCGACGAAAAATACGTCACCGAACGCGCCTACGACAATCCCAAGTTCGTCGAGGACATGGTGCGCGATGTGGCCGGGGTCCTCAACGCCGATCGACGCATTGATGCCTATATCGTCGAATCGGAGAACTTCGAGTCCATCCACAACCATTCCGCATACGCGCTGATCGAGAAGGACAAGCGCCAGGGCTGAAGCCTGACTCTGACTGTTCGAGCCACAAAAAAATACGGAGCCCGCGGGCTCCGTATTTTTTTGTCAGGACCACCATGTTGGCCATGGTGGTTCTGAAACCGGCTCAGGCCTTGCGGCTGACCAGCTTTTCCTTGATGCGGGCCGACTTGCCGGAACGATCACGCAGGTAGTACAGCTTGGCGCGACGCACGGCGCCGCGACGCTTGACTTCGATGTCGGAGATCAGCGGCGAGTAGGTCTGGAAAGTACGCTCGACGCCCTCACCGGCGGAAATCTTGCGAACGATGAAGCTGGAATTGAGGCCGCGGTTGCGCTTGGCAATCACTACGCCTTCATAGGCCTGGGTACGCTCGCGGGTGCCTTCCTTGACCTTCACCTGAACGACGACGGTGTCGCCCGGCGCGAATTCGGGAATGGTCTTGCCCAAGCGGGCGATTTCTTCAGCTTCGAGTTGTGCGATCAGATTCATTTGATGACTCCATTTCATTGAACACTTGGCCGGCGGCCGTTCGCGCAGAGCAGCGTTCCATCTTCCAGCTCACTGATGCGCGCGCTATTTTTTGCTGCTTTGTTACCTTGCTACCTTACTTCTCCTGCTCCTGCCGGAACTCATCCAGCAGCCTGACTTCCTCGCGACTCAGTTCCCGGCCGTTGATCAGCTCGGGGCGGCGCCGCCAGGTTCGTCCCAGCGCCTGCTTGAGGCGCCAGCGGCGAATCTTTTCGTGGTTGCCGGACAGCAATATTTCCGGCACCCGCATTCCTTCATACTCCTCCGGCCGCGTGTAATGCGGACAGTCCAGCAAGCCCGTGGCGAAGGAGTCCTCCACTGCCGAACTGGCGTCGTTCAAGGCGCCCGGCAACTGCCGCACCGCCGCGTCGATCAGGGCCAGCGCGGCAATTTCGCCGCCGGAGAGGACGAAATCCCCCAGCGAGATTTCCTCATCGACGCAGCGTTCGATCAAACGCTCATCGACCCCTTCGTAGCGCCCGCAGAGCAGGATCGCTCCCGGGCTCCGCGCCAGCTCCAGCACCCGCGCATGCGTCAGCGGTCTGCCCTGAGGCGAGAAGTAGATCACCTTCGCCGCCGCATCACCGTCCGCGGCCCGTCTCGCGCGCGCCGCCGCGATGGCTTTTTCCAGCGGCTGCGGCAACATCACCATTCCCGGGCCGCCACCGTAGGGTCTATCGTCGACACTGCGATAGTTGTCTTCGGCATATTCGCGTGGGTTCCAGAAACTCACCTGCCACAAGCCGTTTTCCAGGGCGCGCCGCGTGATGCCCGACTGCGTCAGCGCCGCGAACATCTCGGGAAACAACGTGATCACGTCGAAGTCGAGGCTTTCGCTCTCTTTCGGCGCCGACATTGCCGTCACCGAATTCACCAATCCGCGCCCCATTCGACGAGGATCTCGCGCTTCGCTGCATCCACGCCTTTTACCACCTGTGCCACGAACGGCAGCAACCGCTCCTGGCCTTCACTATCCTTGACGCACAACACGTCGTGCGCCCCGCTGCTCATCAGGCTGGCCACTTGGCCGAGCCGCTCGCCCAGCATATTCACCACATCCAGGCCGACCAGATCGGCCCAGTAATACTCGTTCTTCGCCGTCTTCGGCAAGGCCGTACGCGGCGCCGCAATGTAAAAGCCATCGATGGCTTCCGAAGCATTACGGTCGTCAACCCGCGCGAACTTGGCGATCATCGCCTTACCATGTGGCTTGAGCTGCTGTAGTTCGTACGGCAACCAATGCTGCCGATCGGCATCGGTACCGGCGCCCAGCCACCACTGCGGCATCTCGCCGAGCGCTTCGCTGTCGTCGCCGAACAAGTGAACCTTGACCCAGCCGCCCAGGCTATACGGACCAACCACTCGGCCGAGGACCACCATGTCCGAATCGGACGCGGACATCCCCGACTGCTCCTGCGAAATCAGGCAGCGGTTTGGGCAGCCGCGCCGTTCTTCTTGACCAGACGCGCAACAGTCGGCGACATCTGGGCGCCCTGACCCTGCCAATAGGCAAGGCGCTGCGCATCAATGCGCAAACCCTCTTCGCTGGCGGAGGCGACCGGGTTGTAGAAGCCGATGCGCTCGACGAAACGACCGTCGCGGCGATTGCGCGAGTCGGTGACGACCATGTTGTAGAACGGGCGCTTCTTGGCGCCGCTGCGAGCAAGACGGATGACTACCATTGCAATATCCTCGAAATCCGGGGTCGGAAAAACCGCAGAATATACCGGAAAAATCCGCCCGAATCAATCGACCAAACATCGGTATGTGTGCAGACCGAGTCTTCAACGAGACTGGAGGACTGGGCTGCAAGGCTCGTTCTATCGCAAGTGTCCCGTTTTCTCCTCGCGGATCCGACGTGCAGAAAGAGTGCCGGGCAACTCGGCAACAATCAGGGCGCCAACCAGTACCACGCTCCAGGAAAGGTGCAGCCAGACAAGAAAGATGGGGATCGCCGAAAACGCCCCATAAACCACCCGATAGGCAGGAAAATTCGCCACATAGGCACTGAACAGCCGCTGCATCACACTGAAGCCGATCATCGCGAAAACGCCGCCGATCAACGCATGCCACTTGCTCACCGAGCGATTCGGCACGACTTGATACAGCAAGGCAAACAGCGCCGTCATGGCCAGCAACGGCAGCATGCGGAAGAACATTGCGTTCAGCCAGGGCGGTTCATTGACCAGTCCGAACGAAATCCCGGCCAGATAACCGATTCCGACAAGACCGCCGCCGAACAGCAGCGGGCCCAACAACAGCGCCAGCAGATGCATGCCGAGGCGCCGCAGCAGGGGCCGTTTCGTCTTGACCCGCCAGATGGAGTTGAAGGTTTGCTCGATGGTCAGCATCTGCATCAAGGCGGTGGCCGCCAGGATCGCCCCGCCGAACCAGGTCAAACGATTCGTCTTGTTGGCAAACTGTTCGATGTATTTGGCGATGACCTTACCGGTCTTGTCAGGCAACAGATTCGCCAGCAGGAATTTTTCCATTGCGGCAACCATATCGGCCGCAAACGGCATGTACATGACCACGACGAGACTCATTGCGATCAGCGGAACCAACCCTATCAGCGTGCTGAATGACAGGCTGGCGGCAACCTGAACGCAACGCTCGATCCGGAAGCGCCGCGCAACGCGGACAAAAAGCTGAAGGGGGAATAGCAACATCGGAAAGAGCAGGAAAAACCCGGATTCTAACCTTGCCCGATGACGATATCGCTGCATCAGCTCGCCCCAAGCCGTCCGTCCGGGCGCTTCAGGGCAATCGCATATGGACTCCCCTCTCCCACTTGTGGGAGAGGGGCCGGGGGAGAGGGCGCTTCTATGCGCCACTGAGCGGAAAATCGCCCCCTCTCCCCAACCCCTCTCCCCCACTTCGTGAGGGAGAGGGGCTCCAAATAACGATCGCCGTGCCAATGACGAATGTGTGTGCGATTGCCCTGCCGGGCGCTTTAAACGCGCCATATGGTAAACTAATCAACGGAATATCACTCAAGCTGCTGCACAGCAAGCTGTTTTCCCATGGCTCGGTTGCGCGACATGTTCAAAGCCATGCATGCTGAACCCCGACAGCCCCTCTGCGCCCCGCCCCAATGAAACCGACTTCCTGGAAGAGCCGTCTCAACAAGCTGATCAGCGCGTACTTAAGGCCGGGCATTGGCAGGGACATCAGCGCGATATTCGCGGCGCTCGGCCTCATCGGTCTGATTGCCGCAATCTCGGTGGAACACGAGTTGCGGCGCCACGAGGAGTACAGCGACCTGATCGAAGCCGCCGGTCGCCTGCGCATGCTGTCGCAGCGTATCGCCCTGACCGCACAGCACGCCGCGCACCACGACGTGGCTGCCCGCAACCTCCTGCCACGGCTGAATGCCGAATTCGAAGAAGATTTGCAGTATGTCGAACAGACCCGGCTCGGACACGAAATATTCCTTCAGGAAAATTCCCAGAAATCGCTGATGCGGCTGAAGAGCGCCTGGCAGCAAAGCCGGGAAGCCATGAAACCGCTGCTCGCAGCATCGCCCGGCAGCCGGGAAGCCATGGACCAGGCCCAGCTGATCGACCGCAACAGCGAAGAAATCCTCGCTGCAGCCGACGGCACGGTCCGCGACGTTTTCCCCTACTTTGCCGACGCACATCGCCGGCTGCAGCTGTTGGCCCCGGCCGCAGGCCTGTTCGGCATGGGCATCGCCATCGGCACTTATCTGTATGTGCGTCGCCGCCTGCTCCGACCGATCAAGCAAATTGCCGACATGTCGCATCGCTTCGCCAACGGCGACCTGGAGGCGCGCATCACCTACCAGGCCGATGACGAAATCGGCCGACTGGTGACAACGCTAAATCGCACCGCCGACGCGTTGCGCACCCTGATGTTCAAGCATGCCAAGGCTGCCCAGGCCCTGCGCGATAGCGAACTCCTCAACCGAACGCTCTGGGAAACCGTGGCCGATGCGATCATCATCGTCAACGAGCAAAACATCATCCAGTTCGCCAACCCGGCCTCGCGTGAAATCTTCGGTTATGCGCCCGAGGAATTGATTGGCCAGGACGCAACGATGGTGCAACCGGTCCATCTGCGCGAAGTGCACCGCGAGAACCTCGCGTTATATCTGTCCAACCGCAGCGACCACGCAGGCCTCCACGACAGCGACTGGCGCACCGTCGAGACGCTGGCGCTTAACAAATCGGGAAGAGAGATTCCCGTCGAGCTCACATTCTCGCGCATGCGGATTTCCACGGAAGACTGGTACGTAGGCTTCTTCCGCGACATCACCCAGCGCCACGAAGACCAGGCTGCCCTGCGCCTGCGCGAGCGCGCCATCGAATCCAGCCTGGACGGCATCATGATCACCGATGCGCAAGCCGCCGACCATCCGATTCTCTACATCAATCCGGCCATCGAACATATCTCGGGCTACAAGCCGGAGGAAGTGATCGGCCGCAGCGGCCGCATCTTCCTCGGCAAGGAACTCTCCCAACCTGAAGCGGAATCACTGCGCAATCTGCTGCGCGATGGCAGCGAAGGCAGCGTCGACCTTTCCTGCTACCGCAAGGATGGCATGCAGTTCTGGAACGAACTCACGGTTTCGCCGGTGCGCGACACACAGGGAATAGTCACTCATTACATCAGCATCTTCAAGGACGTCACCGAGCGCAAGCGCCAGGAAGCAGCCTTGCTCAAGAGCGCCAACTACGACGATCTCACTGAGCTGCCCAACCGGGTTCTACTGCTCGATCGCCTGCAGCAGGCCATTTCGGCGGGCGCCCGCCATGCCCGCAAGGTTGGCCTGTTGTTCGTCAATCTCGACAACTTCAGGGTCATCAACGACTCCCTTGGCCATGACATCGGCAACCAGCTGATCATCGCCGTTGCCAAGTCGCTGAACACCTGCCTGTGGGATGGCGACACGCTCGCCCGCGTTGGTGGCGACGAATTCGTCTTCATGCTCGACGAGGTGGACAGCGAGGAAACCATGACCCTGGTCGCTCGCCGCATCCTGAAGACGCTGACCAAGCCGCTGGAAATCGGCGGCCGCGAGATCGTCATGACGGCGAGCATCGGGGCCAGTGTTTTCCCGCGCGACGGCGACACGGCGACGACACTTCTGCAATGCGCCAACCTGGCGATGCACCGGGCCAAGGAGCACGGCCGCAACAACTTCGAGTTCTACACCGAGGAGATGCACTCGCGCGTCAACAACCGCCTGACCATGGAAACCCAGCTCAGGAAGGCGATCGAGCGTGAAGAGTTCGTGCTCCACTTCCAGCCGCAAGTGCGGCTGAGCACCGGCCGCGTGGTCGGCGCCGAAGCCCTGATCCGCTGGCAACACCCGGAAATGGGCATGCTGCAACCATCGCAGTTCATTCCCATCGCCGAGGACACCGGCTTGATCGTCCCTATCGGCGAATGGGTACTGAACAAGGCGTGCAGCGAAGCGAAACGCTGGCAGGGGCTGCATGCGGAACCGATCTTGGCAGCGGTGAACCTTTCAGCGCGGCAATTCCGGCAGAGCAAGCTTCTCGACGTCGTCTATAACACCCTGGCGGCCAACGGTCTGCAGCCGGCGCAGCTGGAGCTGGAGATCACCGAAAGCCTGGTCATGCACGACCCCGGCAAGACCACCCAGTTGCTGCGCCAGATGAAGGAAATGGGCCTGCACATCTCGCTCGACGACTTCGGCACCGGCTATTCGAGCCTGGCCTATCTGAAGAACTTCCCGGTGGATAGACTGAAAATCGACAAGTCATTCATCCAGGACGTCGCCATCGTCCGCGCCGTGATCCAGCTGGCGCGCAGCTTCAATCTGGATACGGTCGCCGAAGGCGTCGAGGACAAGGACGTGCTGCATCTGCTGCGCCATCTCAACTGCGATGTCGTGCAAGGCTACTACTTCGCCCATCCGATGCCGGCGGATGCCTTCGCCCAGTGGCTGGTGGCCGGAGTCCACCCGGGGCAGGGGCACCCCGTGCAGCAGGGACGCGGCCAGGACAAGAATATGCTGGCCTGACCGCGAGCTACGCGGTTTGCCGCCTCAAACCTGCGGATTCACCCTCTGCAGGTTGGCGTGGAGCTTGTTCAACGCGTTCAGATAAGCCTTGGCGGAGGCCACGACGATGTCGGTGTCGGCCCCTTGTCCATTGACGATGCGCTCATCCTTGGAGAGGCGAACGGTGACCTCCCCCTGCGCGTCGGTGCCGGTCGTGATGCTATTGACCGAGTAGAGCAGCAGGTCGGCGCCACTGTCGGCCACCTTTTCGATTGCCTTGAACACCGCGTCCACGGGGCCACTACCCTCCGCCTCGACGTTCTGCTCGACGCCGCCAACCGCCAGGGTCATGCGCGCGCGCGGCGTCTCGCCGGTTTGGGAATGAAACTGCGAGAACACCAGTCGGTAATGTTCATGGTCCGGTGTCACCGTCTCGTCGCTGACCAGCGCGTAAATGTCTTCGTCGAAGATCTCGCGTTTCTTGTCGGCCAGCTCCTTGAACCGGGCAAAAGCCGCATTCAGCGCCTCTTCGCCTGCAAGGTCGATGCCCAGTTCATTAAGGCGGGATTTGAAAGCGCTGCGCCCCGACAGCTTGCCCAGTGTCAGCCGGTTGGTGGTCCAGCCGACATCCTCGGCACGCATGATCTCGTAGGTCTCGCGGTGCTTGAGCACGCCGTCCTGATGAATCCCCGATTCGTGCGCGAAAGCATTGGCGCCGACGATGGCCTTGTTTGGCTGCACCGGGTAGCCGGTAATCTGCGACACCAGCTTCGAGGCCGGAACGATCTGCGTCGTGTCGATGCGGGTGTCGCAGGTAAACAGATCGCCACGCGTCCGCACCGCCATCACGACCTCCTCGAGCGATGCGTTGCCCGCACGCTCGCCAAGTCCATTGATGGTGCACTCGACCTGACGCGCTCCGGCGAGCACGGCCGACAGGGAATTGGCGACGGCGAGTCCCAGATCGTTGTGACAGTGCGTCGACCACACGACCTTGTCGGCGTTTGGCACGTTTTCGATCAGCTTGCGGATGCGCTCGCCCCAAAGCTCGGGAATGCTGTAGCCCACGGTATCCGGTACGTTGATCGTGGTCGCCCCGGCCTTGATCACCGCATCGAAGACGCGGCAAAGAAAATCGAAATCCGAGCGCACCGCATCCTCGGCGGAGAACTCGACGTTATCGGTATATTGCAGCGCCAGCTTGACGGCCGCGACGGCAGCTTCGACCACCTGATCCGGCTGCATGCGCAGCTTCTTCTCCATGTGGATCGGACTGGTGGCGATGAAGGTATGGATACGCCCCGAACGCGCCGGCCGGATCGCCTCGCCGGCGCGGCGCACGTCGTTCTCGTTGGCGCGAGCCAGGCCGCATACCGTGGACTCATGGATGGCCGAGGCAATCGCCTTGACCGCCTCGAAATCGCCCGGCGAGGCCGCCGGGAAACCCGCCTCGATCACGTCGACGCGCAACTTCTCCAGCTGGCGGGCGATGCGCAGCTTCTCCTCGCGCGTCATCGACGCGCCGGGGCTTTGCTCGCCATCGCGCAAGGTGGTGTCGAATATCGTCAAATGTTGTTTTGCCATGGCCATCTCCATGAAAGGGCGACGCAAATAAGCAGTTGGCAGCGGCTGGCAACGCTGCAACCAAGTTCAAAACCGAATTGTGGGCGGAGGAGTTTAGCGCGCGCGGCGCAGCAGCGGCCGCAGCGCGGAACGCAGCGGCAGCCTCGCCAGCAACAGGCCGGAGAGGCAGAAAAACAGCGCGGAGAAGAAGACGGTCGAAGCCATGGCTCGAATATATAAGCTACCCTGCGTCGCCGTCAAGCGCTCTTGTCCTGTTTATCGATATTGCCTCGCTGCATCCAGCGCCAGACCACCAGCACATACCCGGACAGCGCATATCCAAGAAACAGAAGGAACAACATTCCCTCGGGATAACTCGAGACAAGGGCAAACGCGAGCGCGATCGCCACGATGAAGACGAATGGCACACTGCGTCTCAGGTTGATGTCCTTGCCGCTCCAGTAGCGGATGTTGCTGACCATGGTCACGCCGGCAAAAATGGTCACGATGCAAGCGTACCAGCGCGCTTCTTCGCCAGTGAAGCCGAGTTCGTGAAGAACCCACAGCAGCCCTGCGACCAGAGCCGCCGCGGCGGGACTCGGCAAGCCCTGAAAGTAGCGCTTGTCGACGACATCGAGATTGGTATTGAAACGCGCCAGGCGCAAGGCAGCTCCAGCACAATAAATGAAGGCGGCAACCCAGCCCAGCTTGCCCATGCCTTTCAACGCCCATTCGTAGATCACCAGCGCGGGCGCGGCACCGAACGACACCATGTCGGAAAGCGAATCGTACTCGGCGCCGAAGGCACTCTGCGTATGCGTCAGACGCGCCACCCGGCCATCCAGCCCGTCCAGCACCATGGCCACGAAAATGGCAATCGCGGAATATTCATAGCGCCCGTTCATCGCCTGGACGATGGCATAGAAGCCCGCAAACAGCGCCGCAGTGGTGAACAGGTTGGGCAGGATGTAGATGCCGCGCCGCCGCAACTCGGGATTCATCAGGGATTTGCGATGGCGCGGCAAGGGCATGGCACCGAACCTCAGGACAACTCGGCCAGTATGGTCGAGGAAGCCCGCACCTTGTCGCCGATCGCCACCTTGATGCGCGTATCGGGCGGCAAGTACAGATCGACGCGGGAACCGAAACGGATGAAACCATACCGCTGGCCGCGCTCGAGCGGCGCACCAGCCTCGACGTAACAGAGAATGCGCCGCGCGATCAGCCCCGCCACCTGCACGCAGGTGACATCCTGGCCCGTGGCCGTGCGCAACCACAGGGCGTTGCGCTCATTTTCCGTCGAGGCCTTGTCGAGATCGGCATTGACGAACTTGCCGGGGTGATACCAGCGCTGCCTGACCTCGCCATCGACGGGGCTGCGGTTCGAATGAACGTTGAACACGTTCATGAACACGCTAAGCTTCAGTGCGTCGCGATTCAGCCACGGATCGCGCACCGGCTCGATGGCGACGATGCGGCCATCGGCCGGCGAGAGGATGCTCTTCGCATCCCCGGGAATCGGCCGAGCGGGATCGCGGAAAAACTGGACGCAGAAAACGAACGCCAGCCAGAGCGGCAACGCCCACGCCCAGCCGGCCATGAACTGCACCAGCAATGCAGCGGCTAGCGTGACGCCGATGAACGGCCAGCCCTCGCGGGCGATAATCGGATGAGGATAATTCATTGAGTTCGCGGCGCGGCACGGAGGATATCCGCGCCGCCCGAGGTCGCTTCCCTGTTAGTTCTTCGACTGATCGACCAGCTTGTTCTTCTTGATCCAGGGCATCATGTCGCGCAGCTTGCCGCCGACCACCTCGATCGGATGCTCGGCATTGAGACGCCGGCGCGCGGTCATTTCCGGATAGTTGGTGCGGCCCTCAAGGATGAACTGCTTGGCATACGCGCCATTCTGGATGTTCCTCAGGCACTCGCGCATGGCATCCTTGGCTTGCGAACCAATCACCTGCGGGCCGGTGACATATTCACCATACTCGGCGTTGTTGGAGATCGAGTAGTTCATGTTG
>CAZCPD010000072.1:0-13254 GCA_964500425.1 uncultured Rhodocyclaceae bacterium | reverse complement strand
CGGTCATGACGATTTCGGCGGCGGAGCGCTTGAGTTCGTCGTCTTCCTTGATGTCCGTCGGAATGCCGCGGCCGTTGTCGCGCACGGAAATCGAGTTGTCGGTGTGGATGGTGATGACGATCTCGTCGCACCAGCCGGCGAGCGCTTCGTCGATGGCGTTGTCGACGACTTCGAAGACCATGTGATGCAGACCGGTGCCGTCCGACGTGTCGCCGATGTACATGCCAGGACGCTTTCTGACGGCTTCGAGACCCTTGAGTATCCTGATGCTGCTGGAATCGTAGCTGTTGTCCTGCTGACCGTTGTTCTGGCCGTTATCCGGTTGCGTCATTCGCTGCTCCAATCTTGCTGCAAGTGGTACTTCTCGTGTTGCGTGGATTCGCTGTTGCTGTTGAAACTGCCGATGCTCAGATACGCATCGGCATGACGACGTACTTGAAGTTCTGGTTGTCCGGCAGCTGGAACAGCGCGCTGCTGGAAGCATCGCCGAGGTGACATTCGATTTCGTCGGTGCTGACGTTGTTGAGCACGTCGAGCAGATAATTCACGTTGAAGCCGATGTCGATGGTGTCATGGGCGTAGTCGATTTCGATCTCTTCCTGGGCTTCTTCGCGTTCGGTGTTGTTGCCGACGATTTTCAGGCTGCCGTCGGAGAAGACCAGACGCACGCCGGGCGTCTTTTCGTTGGTCAGGATCTTGACGCGCAGTAGCGACTGCAGGAGCGACTGGCGCGCCATCTTGACGACCTTGTTGTGCGTCTTGGGGATCACGCGCTCGTAATCGGGAAACTTGCCGTCGATCAGCTTGGAGACGAATTCAATGCTGCCGAAACGGAACTGCGCCTGCGTCGGGGTCAGGGCGATTTCGAGCGGATCGTCGATATCGTGCAGCTGGCGCGAAAGTTCGAGTACGGTCTTGCGCGGCAGGATGACTTCGATCGACGGCAGCTGCTCTTCCAGCGTTTCCTTGGCGTAAGCGAGACGGTGGCCGTCGGTGGCGACGACGCAGACCTCGTTGCCCTTGACGACGAGCAGCAGGCCGTTGAGGTAGTAGCGGATGTCCTGCTGAGCCATGGCGTACTGCACGAGGGCGAGGAGGCGCTTGAACTGCTTCTGGCCCAGCTTGAGGCTGGTCTGGTTGCCGTCGCTGAGCAGCATGCGCGGAAAGTCTTCGGCGGGCAGGGTCTGCAGGTTGAAGCGGCTGCGGCCGGCCTTGACCTGCAGACGCTTGTCGTCGAGGTTCAGGCTGACTTCAGAGTCTTCGGGCAGCGAGCGGAGGATGTCCTGCAGCTTGCGCGCGGCAACCGTCAACGCGACTTTGTCCGGCGAAGCGGTGGCGGTGCTGGTCTTGATCTGAATTTCGATGTCCGTGGCCAGCAGTGTCAGCTTGCTGTCGTCCTTTTCGATGAGGACGTTGGACAGGATGGGAAGGGTATGGCGTTTTTCGACAATACCGCAAACCGATTGCAGAGGCTCCAGAATTTGATCGCGAGGGCCTTTAAATAAAAGCATTATATATAAACCTCCAATAACTATTATGGTCCGGCGGTATCTGTGGAAAACGTTGTAAACATCAATTCATTCAGTATGTTGTTCTCTGTATAAGGCTCTGGGAAAGTCACCTTGAGCTCTGGGGACGAATGTGAATGCTTTTTTGCAATGTGTGACATTTGTCACTTACTCACAATTCTTCCAGTGGCCATACAGAAGTTATACAGCTAGGTCATCACCCGGTTATCAACCCTTCAGAGTCTGCATCAGGACGTGCACATCGTTGCCGAGCTGGGCTTCCTTGCTGCGCAAATCGTTGATTGTACGACAGGCATGCAGCACTGTCGTGTGATCGCGGCCGCCGAAGGCCTCGCCGATCTCGGGCAGGCTGTGATGCGTCAATTCGCGGGCCAGCCACATGGCCACCTGGCGCGGTCGGGCAATCGCCCGGCTGCGCTTCTTGGAGTGCATCTCGGCGACCTTGAGCTTGTAGTAGTCGGCGACGGTCTTCTGGATCAGTTCCAGCGTCAGTTGCCGGTTGGTGGCGCCGAAGATGTCCTTGAGGGCTTCCTTGGCGACGTCCATGTTGACTTCCTTGCCATGGAAGCGGGCGAAGGCGAGCACCTTGTTGAGCGCGCCTTCGAGCTCGCGGACGTTGGAGCGCAGGTTCTTGGCGATCAGGAAGGCGACGTCATCGCCGAGGTTGATCTTCGCGGCCTCGGCCTTCTTTTTCAGGATGGCGACGCGCATTTCAGGTTCAGGCGGCTCGATCTGCACCGTCAGACCCCAGTCGAAGCGCGAGACGAGGCGCTCTTCGAGGCCGGTGATGTCCTTCGGATAGGTATCGCAGGTGATGACGATCTGTTTCTTGGCTTCGACGAGGGCGTTGAAGGCGTAGAAGAATTCTTCCTGGGTGCGGTTCTTGTTGTTGAAGAACTGGATGTCGTCGATCAGCAGCAGGTCGAGCGAGCGGTAGTAGCGTTTGAAGACGTCGAAGGACTTCTGTTGGTAGGCGCGCACCACGTCGGCGAAGTAGTCCTCGGCGTGAACGTAGCGGATCACCATGTTCGGGTTGTGTTTCCACACCTCGTTGCCGAGGGCATGGATCAGGTGGGTCTTGCCGAGGCCGACGCCGCCGTAGATGAACAGAGGGTTGTAGGAGGTTCCGGGGTTGAGCGCCACCTGCTGGGCGGCGGCGCGGGCAAGATCGTTGGCGCGGCCGGTCACCAGGTTGTCGAAGGTGAAACTCGGGTTCAGGCGCGATTTCTCGTAGGCGCTGTCCTCGACGCGGCTGTTGCCGAGTGTTTTGGCGACACCGGGCGAGGCGCTGCTGACGGGTGCGGGCGAAAGTGCGCCACTCAGGGGATTGAGACCCGAGGAGGTTTTAGGCGTGCTGGACGAGGCCGCCGAGTCTTTTGCGCTTGCGGGTGTTGGCTCGGCGAGACCCATGCTGATGTTGACCGGCGCGGGGAAAAAATCGCGGCTGAGGGCCTGGATCTGACCGAGGTAGCGTTCGCGCACCCATTGCAGGACGAAGCGGTTGGGAGCAATCAGCTGCAGTTCGGTGGGCATGTTGACGGCTTCGCCATCCACACCATCATTTTCCCCGTAATTGTCGCCGAACTTGCCGTCTTCGAGGCGCAGGGATTTGATCCAGGTGTTGTATTGCTGCGCCGGCAGTTCTTTTTCGAAGCGGCTCAGACAAACCGACCAGAATTCGCTCATAGATGCCACGGGAACCTGCTTGTCTCTTTACAGGTGATTGATTTGTTTTATGTTTTAATTATACGAGCGAGGCAGGGCGCGTCGCCGGCACGTCGTCATCGGGGCGCATTCTAGCCGGTTTGCCGACAGTTATCCACAGCCTGCCGGAAAAATACCGCTTGACAAAACGACGCCGAAAAGATGTAATCGCGGGTTCTTTTTCAAAGGAATCTAGCCATGAAACGCACTTATCAGCCTTCGGTCGTGCGCCGCAAGCGCACCCACGGCTTCCTCGTGCGCATGCGCACGCGTGGCGGCCGTGCCGTTATCCGTGCTCGTCGCGCCAAGGGTCGTAGCCGCCTGGGTGTTTGAAGCAGCAAGCCGTGCCCGGAATGACCGGCAGGGCTAATTGAAGATCGGAAGCGGCGTGGTTCCCGGCACGGATTCATTGGATTCATCCGATTCAGTGCATCCGGCGGATCTGGACTTGAGCTTTCCCGGTGAGCACAGATTGCATGCCGCGGCCGATTTTTCCCAAGTATTCGCTGCGCGGCGTTCCCTGCGTGGCGAATATTTCGATCTGCATTACCTCGCAGCCCGGTCGCAGGCGGTGCCTGACGCAGGCAGCGCGCGGCTCGGGCTGGTCGTTGCCAAGAAATTGGCGCGCCGCGCCGTGCAGCGCAACCTGCTGAAGCGTCTGGCGCGCGAAGCTTTTCGCCACATCCACGGCAGTTTGCCCCCCTTCGATCTGGTGCTGCGTCTGGCCAGGCCGCCGGGCAGGAGCCTGGAGGCCGAGGCGAGGCGCGCCTGGCGCGCTGACATCGATCAATTGCTGGGGCGGCTCGCGCAGCTGTCCCTATCGTTGCCGGTATCGCGATGAAGACATTGCTGATTGCTCCGCTGCTCGGCCTGATCCGCTTCTATCGGTATTTCATCAGCCCGCTGTTGGGGCATCACTGCCGCTTTTATCCGAGTTGCTCCGAATACGCCGCCGAAGCCCTGCAGCGCCATGGCGCTGCGCACGGCTCGTGGCTGGCCGCACGCAGAGTAGCTCGTTGTCATCCCTGGCATCCGGGCGGTTGCGATCCGGTTCCGTAGGTCCACCCAAGCTTTTTAGACAGAGAGACTGTCGTCGATGGACAACCAACGTCTGATTCTTGTACTGGTATTTCTCTTTTCCGTTTTCATGCTTTGGGATTCGTGGCAGAAACAAGGCCATCCCGAAGTGGGGCATTCGGCCCGTGTGGCTTCCCAAAATGCCGCAGGCGCGGCCGGTGCGGCTGGCGATACCGTGCCGACGCCGTCACTTTCCTCTGCTGGCGCCAAGGCCCCCGGTGCAACCGGTGCGGCAACCGTGCCCGGGACCGGGGCCGAGGCTGTTGTGCCAGCGGTGGCCAAGCAACTCGTCAAGACCGATCTGTTCGTCGCCGAGATTTCGGCTCAGGGCGGCGATCTGACCCGGCTGGAACTGCTTAGCCACCACGCCACCGAAGACCGCAACAAGACCTTCGTCCTCTTCGACAACGGCGAGAAGCACATCTATCAGGCGCAGACTGGCCTGATCGGCGACGGTCTGCCCAATCACAAGACGATCCATGAGTTTGTTGCCGGGGATCTGGAACTCAAGGATGGCCAGAACGAACTGGTCGTCCGTCTGGTGGCGCCGGAGGTTGATGGGGTGCGCGCGACGAAAGCCTATACCTTCCGCCGTGGTAGCTATCTGATTGATGTAACGCATGAAATCGAGAACAAGGGGGGCGCTGCCCTGGTTCCGAGTGCCTATTTCCATACCCTGCGTGACGGCAAGCCGCCCGAGGGCACAACCGGTGGCGCAATGGGCGTCAGCGTATTCACCGGCCCGGCGGTCTATACGGACGAGGCCAAGTATCAGAAGGTCGCTTTCGAGGATATCGTCACCACGCCGAATGGCAAGGCCAAGCATGCGCAGAAGGCCGACAACGGCTGGATTGCGATGGTGCAGCACTATTTTGTCTCGGCCTGGCTGCCGCAAGGTAAGGGCGAACGCGAGTTCTATACCGAAAAGCTCGGCGAAAATCTTTACCGGGCGGGGGTCAAGCTGCCGCTGCCGCAAGTCGCTCCGGGCGCCAGCGGCAAGATCACTGTGCCGTTGTACGCCGGCCCGCAGGAACAGACCAAGCTCGAGCAGATCGCGCCGGGCCTCGACCTGGTGGTCGATTATGGCTGGCTGACGGTGATCGCCGCGCCGCTGTTCTGGGTGCTGGAGCTGTTCTACAAGTTCGTCGGCAACTGGGGCTGGGCGATCATCGCCTTGACCGTGCTGCTGAAGCTGATCTTCTATCCGCTTTCGGCCGCCAGCTACAAGTCGATGGCCAAAATGAAAGTCGTCGCGCCCAAGCTGACCAAGCTCAAGGAGACTTACGGAGACGACCGGCAGCGCCTGAATCAGGAAATGATGGATCTCTACAAGCGCGAGAAGATCAATCCGCTCGGCGGCTGTCTGCCGATTCTCGTCCAGATTCCGGTATTCATCGCCTTGTACTGGGTGCTGCTCGGCACGGTCGAGATGCGCTACGCGCCGTTCATCGGCTACATCCAGGATCTGTCCGCGATGGATCCGTACTACATCCTGCCGATCATCATGGGCGTGACCATGGTGATCCAGACCAGGCTCAACCCGCCGCCGCCCGATCCGATCCAGGCCAAGGTGATGATGTTCATGCCTATCGTGTTCACCGGCATGTTCCTCTTCTTCCCCTCCGGTCTGGTGCTGTACTGGATCGTCAATAACGTCCTGTCGATTGCCCAGCAGTGGCAGATCAACCGCGTCATCGAGGGCGGTGTCAAGAAGCCTGCCTAATGATGTGATCGCCGCCGTAGCTACCGCGCCCGGGCGCGGCGGCATCGGCGTCGTGCGCATTTCCGGCCCGGCGCTGACGGGCCTTGCCGAGCGGCTCTGCGGCACGACACCGGCGCCGCGGCATGCGACGCTGGCGACTTTCCGCGACGCGCTGGGCAGGCCGATCGATCAAGGCATCCTCCTGCATTTTCCGGCGCCGCATTCCTTCACGGGCGAGGATGTCCTCGAACTTCAGGGCCATGGCGGCCCGGTCGTGATGCACCTGCTGTTGCAGCGCTGCGTCGAACTCGGCGCGCGCCTTGCCGAACCCGGCGAATTCACACGGCGTGCCTTTCTCAACGACAAGCTCGATCTGGCCCAGGCCGAGGCGGTTGCCGACCTGATCGACGCCTCCAGCGTGCAGGCGGCGCGCTCGGCCTTGCGCTCGCTGTCCGGCGAGTTCTCGCGCCAGGTGCATGGCATCGTCGAGGGCTTGATCGAGTTGCGCATGCTGATCGAGGCGACGCTCGATTTCCCGGACGAAGAGATTGACGCCGAGACCGTATTGCGCGAGGCCAACGCCGCCGAACGTCTGCGGCAGTTGCGCTGCGATCTGGACGCGTTGCAGAGTCGCGCGCAGCAAGGCAGCCTGCTGCGTAGCGGTTTGCAGGTGGTGCTGGCCGGACCGCCGAATGTCGGCAAGTCATCGCTGCTGAATTGTCTGGCCGGCGAGGAGCGCGCGATCGTCACCGACATTGCCGGAACGACACGCGACGCGGTGCGCGAGATGATCCAGGTCGAGGGCATCCCGCTACACATCATCGACACGGCGGGACTGCGCGAGACCGGCGACACGGTCGAGAAGCTTGGCATCGAAAGAAGCTGGCGCGAGATCGAACGGGCCGACGTGATTCTGCAACTGGTCGATGCGCGCGGCGGTTTCACCCTGGACGACGCGGCGATCGCCCAGCAGCTGCCGGCCGGGGTCGAGCGACTGGTGGTGCACAACAAGTGCGATCTCTCCGGGCAGCCAGTGCAGCGCAGGGAGGAGGGCGGCAGCGTCCATCTGTATCTGTCAGCTCGCAGGGGCGAGGGGGTAGAGTTGCTGCACGATGAACTGCTGCGGATTGCCGGCTGGCAGGAGCATGGCGAAGATCTGATCCTGGCGCGCGAGCGTCACCTGCAGGCGCTGGCCGCGGCAGATGATGGTCTGGAACTGGCGCTTGACGGGATCGGACGTCTGGAGCTCTGCGCCGAGGAGTTGCGCCGGGCACAGCAGGCCTTGGCTGAGATCACCGGGGAGTTCTCCGCCGACGACCTGCTTGGGGCGATATTTTCCCGTTTCTGCATCGGCAAGTAGGTTTCACGTGAAACATCGGCCGGTTCATGTGCGGTCGATGCTCTGTTGTTTCACGTGAAACATGCTTGCGCTTTTGCCGGCGCGGGGCGACTAGCGTATCATTGCGCCTCTTTTCCTGAGCCTGTTCCGCAGGGTTTTCGATGCTCTTTCCCAAACGTTTCGATGTGATCGTGGTTGGTGGTGGCCATGCCGGCACCGAGGCTGCCCTGGCCGCGGCACGCGCTGGCGCGCAGACGCTGCTGCTCACGCATAACATCGAGACGCTCGGGCAGATGTCCTGCAATCCCTCGATCGGCGGCATCGGCAAGGGACATCTGGTCAAGGAGGTCGACGCGCTGGGCGGCGCCATGGCGGCAGCCACCGATGAGGCCGGCATCCAGTTCCGCATCCTGAATTCGAGCAAGGGCCCGGCGGTACGCGCCACGCGCGCCCAGGCCGACCGGATTCTCTACAAGGCGGCGATCCGTCGTCGCCTGGAAAACCAGCCGAACCTGACCCTGTTCCAGCAGGCCGTCGATGACCTGACACTGAACGGCGAACGTGTCAGCGGCGTGGTGACCCAGCTCGGCATTCGCTTCGAGGCGCCGACGGTGGTGCTGACGGCGGGAACCTTTTTGAACGGCCTGGTGCATGTCGGCCTGAGCAATTATCCGGCCGGACGCGCCGGCGACCCGCCGGCGATCTCGCTGTCGATGCGTCTGCGCGAGTTGAAGCTGCCCATCGGTCGCCTCAAGACTGGCACGCCGCCGCGCATCGACGGGCGGACCATCGACTATTCGGTGTGCCAGATCCAGCCGGGTGACGATCCGGCGCCGGTGTTTTCCTTTCTCGGTCGGCGCGAACTGCATCCGCGCCAGGTGCCGTGCTGGATTACCCACACCAACGCTCGCACCCACGACATCATTCGCGCCGGCCTCGACCGTTCGCCGATGTTTACAGGTGTCATCGAAGGCGTCGGCCCGCGCTATTGCCCGTCGATCGAGGACAAGATCCATCGCTTCGCCGGCAAGGACAGTCACCAGATCTTCCTTGAGCCGGAAGGCCTGACCACGCACGAAATCTACCCGCAGGGCGTATCCACCAGTCTGCCGTTCGACGTGCAGCTGGCGCTGGTGCGCAGCCTGCGCGGTCTGGAAAACGCCCACATCCTGCGTCCCGGCTACGCCATCGAGTACGACTATTTCGACCCGCGCAACATGAAGTCCTCGCTGGAGACGAAATCCATTGGCGGTCTGTTCTTCGCCGGCCAGATCAACGGCACGACTGGCTACGAGGAAGCGGCGGCGCAGGGCTTGCTCGCCGGACTCAACGCCGCGTTGCAGGCGCAGGGCAGGGCGGAGGCCTGGCGGCCGCGCCGTGACCAGGCTTACCTCGGCGTGCTGGTCGACGACCTGATCACGCGCGGCGTTTCCGAACCCTACCGGATGTTCACCAGTCGGGCCGAGTATCGCCTCAGCCTGCGCGAGGACAATGCCGACCTGCGCCTGACGGAGATCGGCCGCGAGTTGGGTCTCGTTGATGACGAACGCTGGGACGCCTTCAATCGCAAGCGCGACGCCATCGCCGCCGAGAGCGAGCGCCTCAAGGCAACCTGGGTGAATCCGAAGCAGGTCAGCGAGGTTGATGCGGTGCGCGTGCTCGGCCAGCCGATGGAACGCGAATACCGGCTGTTCGATCTGCTGAGGCGGCCCCAGGTCGGCTACGATGAACTGGCGACCTTGCCGGGTTTTGGCGAAACGGCGGCCCTCGATGCGCAGGTGATCGAGCAGGTGGAGATCCAGGCGAAGTACCAGGGCTACATCGACCGCCAGCTGGAAGACGTTCAGCGCAGTCAGTCGAGCGAGTCGCTGCGCCTGCCGGCGGATATCGACTATGCGAAGGTGCATGGCCTGTCGATCGAGGTGCAGCAGCGTCTCAACCAGCATCGTCCGGAAACCCTCGGCCAGGCTTCGCGCATCCAGGGCGTCACTCCGGCAGCGATCTCGTTGCTGCTGGTGCATCTGAAGCGCCGCTCGCTCCAGGAAAAACAGCGCGCATGACTCGCATGACTCACTTGCCTCCGGACATTGCAGCGAAGATACACGCGGGTGTCGACCGTCTCGGCCTGAACCTGCCGGGCGGCGCGGAAGCGCAATTCGCCGCCTATCTGGCGCTGCTTGCCAAATGGAACCGCGTCTACAACCTGACGGCGGTGCGCGACGCGAGCCAGATGGTCACCCAGCATCTGCTCGATTCGCTGGCGGTGCTGCCGCATCTCGGGTCGTTCGCCTCGCTCGCGGATGTCGGCAGCGGCGGCGGTCTGCCGGGCATCCCGCTGGCCATCGCGCGGCCGGCCATGGCCGTGACGCTGATCGAAGCGAACCAGAAGAAAGCCACCTTCCTGCAGCAGGCAAAAATCGAGCTGAAACTCGACAACGTGAGTATTCACTATGGTCGAGTGGAAGATTCGAAGCCTCTCTCGCCGTTCGGTGCGGTCATCTCCCGGGCCTTTTCCGACCTTGCCCTGTTCGTCGAGGTGGCGGGTCACTTGCTGGCGCCGGGGGCGCCGCTGCTGGCCATGAAAGGGGTTCAGCCGCAGGAGGAAATCGCGCGCTTGCCGGATGACTGGCGCGTGACATCAAGCATTCCCATTGTTGTGCCCGGCCTCGACGCGCAACGCCATCTGATCACGATCGAAAAGAAGTAAGAGGAAATCGCCATGCACATCTTTGCCATCGCCAACCAGAAAGGCGGGGTCGGCAAGACCACGACGACGGTCAATCTGGCCGCCGCGCTCGCCGCCAAGGGTCGGCGCACCCTGCTGGTGGATCTTGATCCGCAGGGCAACGCCACGATGGGTAGCGGGGTGGACAAGCGCGCGCTGGAAAAATCCGTGTACCACTTGCTGGTCGGCCTAGCCAGCCTGGCCGAGGTGCGCGTCACCTGCAATGCCAAGTACGACCTGCTGCCCGCCAATCGCGATCTGGCCGGCGCCGAGGTCGAGATGGTCGAGCTGGAGCGGCGCGAGACGCGCCTCAAGGAGGCCCTCGCCGCGCACGTCAGCGAATACGACTTCGTCCTGATCGACTGCCCGCCGTCGCTGTCGATGCTGACGCTCAACGGACTCTGTGCGGCGCATGGCGTCGTCATTCCAATGCAATGTGAATACTACGCGCTGGAAGGGTTGTCCGATCTGGTGAACACCATCAAGAAGGTGCATGCGAATCTCAACCACGATCTGAAGATCATCGGTCTGCTGCGCGTGATGTTCGACAGCCGGGCGACGCTGGGCCATCAGGTCTCCGCCGAGCTCGAACAGCATTTTGGCGACAAGGTCTTCAAGACCATCGTACCGCGCAACGTGCGTCTTGCCGAGGCGCCCAGTTACGGCATTCCCGGCGTGCTGTTCGACAAGACCTCGAAGGGTGCGCAGGCCTATCAGGCCTTTGCCGGCGAGATGATCGAACGCGTCAAGACGATGTAAGCGCGCACCCGTTACGCACCAGGAGAAGCATCAATGAACCCCCCCAAGAAGAAAGGCCTCGGACGCGGTCTCGGCGCGTTGCTGGACGCCAATACCGGCCCCGAAGCCATGCATCAGGACACCCTGCTGGTCACCAAGCTGCAGCCCGGCAAATACCAGCCGCGCACGCGCATGGATCAGGACTCTCTCAACGAACTTGCGGCGTCGATCAAGTCGCAGGGCATCATGCAACCGATCCTGGTGCGTCCGATCGGCAACGAGAGGTACGAGATCATCGCCGGCGAACGGCGCTGGCGAGCTGCGCAGCTCGCTGGCATGAGCGAAGTGCCGGTGCTGGTGCGCGAGATTCCCGACGAGGCGACGCTGGCGATGTCGCTGATCGAAAACATCCAGCGTGAAAACCTCAATCCGCTCGAAGAAGCCGCCGGCATCCAGCGCCTCATCGATGAATTCGGCATGAGTCACCAGCAGGCGGCGGATGCCGTCGGCCGTTCGCGCCCCGCGGCCTCCAACCTGTTGCGCCTGCTGCATCTGGCCAAGCCGGTGCAGGAGTGCCTGTTTTCCGGCGAGCTCGACATGGGCCATGCGCGCGCCCTGCTGCCTCTCCCGAAGGGCGATCAGGCGCGCCTGGCTGCGCTGGTGGTGCACAAGGGACTGTCGGTGCGTGAGACGGAGAAACTGGTGCAGCGCGAATTGCATCCGGCGCCGCAGAAGGTCGTCGAGCAGAAAGTCGACCGGGATCTGCTGCGTCTCCAGGAAGAGCTCGCCGATACGCTGGGCGCCCCGATCAAGCTGGTCACTAGCAAGAAGGGCGCGGGCAGCCTGACGATCAGTTTCAGCAGCCTGGATCAACTCGAAGGCATACTCGAACGCCTGCGCGCCGATCCTGACTTCACGTCGCAGTCTTAACGTCCTGAATGACTTCCACCCGATCGGGCCATCAAATTCTTCATTCGAGTTATTCCTTTGACTAATCTCGGAAATGTTCTTATAATCACCGACTTTTCGCGCGGCCGGTTTGCGCGCGTGTCACTGCGGGGCGGCAACCATGCATAAAACGGTTCTGCTACAGCTTGTGATGACGCTCGTTGCTGGTGGGGTTGGGTTTTTATTTGCAGGCGAAAGAGGCTTGTGGTCGGCGTTGTTCGGTGGCCTGGCCTACATCCTGCCCAATCTGGTTTTCGTCGTGCGATTGAAAGCCGCGGCCGTCAGCGGCCGCGCAAGTGGCGTCAGCTTCTTTGCCGGTGAGTTCGGCAAGGTCGTCGCAACGATAGGAATTTTGGTGGCCGTACAGCAGTGGTATGCCGATGTGCATTGGGTTTTCATGCTCGTCGGGCTGTTTGCGGCGCTTAAGGCAAATTTACTCGCATTCTTGGTAAAGACCTGACGAATATGGCAACCGGTCACGAAGCAGCGGCGCCCACGGCGTCCGAATATATCGTCCACCACCTGACCCACCTGAACAGCTCGGGGCATGCGCAGGAGAAGATCATCGACTTCTCCCTGGCCAACCTTGACACCTTCGTGTTCTCTCTGGCCATGGGCCTGCTGGCGATCTTCCTGATGTGGTCGGTGGCGCGCAAGGTGACTTCCGGCGTGCCGGGCCGCCTGCAGGCAGCGCTCGAGATCGTCATCGAGATGGTCGAGTCGCAGTCGAAGTCCATCGTGCATGGCGATCGCACTTTCATCGCACCGCTGGCGCTGACCGTCTTCGTCTGGGTGTTCTTCATGAACGCCCTCGACCTGCTGCCGCTCGACCTGCTTCCGCTGCTGTGGCAGGGCGCTTCCGGCGACCCGCACGCCTACCTGCGTGTCGTGCCGTCGGCCGACCTCAACGGCACGCTGGGCATGTCGCTCGGCGTGTTGCTGCTGATGCTCTGGTACAGCGTCAAGATCAAGGGGATCGGCGGTTTCCTGCACGAGCTGGTGGCCGCGCCGTTTGGCGACAAGGTCATCCTCTACCCGATGAATCTGATGCTCAACCTCATCGAGTTTGCCGCCAAGGCGCTGTCGCTGGGCATGCGACTGTTCGGCAACATGTATGCCGGCGAACTGATCTTCATGCTGATCGCCCTGATGGGCGCGGCCTGGGCCGGTACCTTTGGCAGCGGCCTGTTGTGGCTGGGCGGTGTCTTTGCCGGAACCATCTGGGCCATCTTCCACATTCTGATCATCACGCTGCAAGCCTTCATCTTCATGATGCTGACGCTGGTATATATCGGCCAGGCACACGAAACTCACTAATACTTTCTTTACCTTAAATCCGTTACTAAAGGAGTTGTCATGGAACAAATGGTTGGTTTTGTTGCTCTTGCCGCCGGTCTCATCATCGGCCTCGGCGCTGCTGGCGCGTGTATCGGCATCGGCATCATGGGTAGCCGCTTCCTCGAAGCTTCCGCGCGTCAGCCGGAATTGATGA
>CAZCPD010000071.1:4770-13394 GCA_964500425.1 uncultured Rhodocyclaceae bacterium | reverse complement strand
CGTCGCAGCATGGCCCGAATCCGCGCCAACTCGGGTGGGAACGGGCGAAAAAAAAACCAACCGATAACGGTTGGTTTTTTGAATAATGGTGGAGACAGGGAGGATCGAACTCCCGACCTTCTGATTGCGAACCAGACGCTCTCCCAGCTGAGCTATGCCCCCGAATTCGGATTGCGATGCGACTGCCCTGGGACAGGCAGGTGCGGCATTCTACAAAGCAGCGCGCCCCGGGTCAAGGCTGTTTGCCTGTTCACGGGGCGCGCAAGCCGCGGGCGCGGCGGGGTTTTGGCTTTCAGTCGCCGTGCGCTTCGATGGGCGGCGTGTCGAGGTCGGTCATGTCGCCCTGGCCAGAGGGCATGTTGAGCCACGCCGCCAATGCCGGCAGGAAGAAGATCGCGCCGAGCACGTTGACCAGGAACATGAAGGCCAGCAGCAACCCCATGTCGGCCTGGAACTTGAGCGAGGAGAACGCCCAGGTACCGACGCCGATCGACATGGTGATCGCCGTGAAGACCGCGGCGGTACCACGCTGACACATGGCCTCGTAGAAGGCTGTGCGCAGGTCGTGGCCGAGGTGCTCCATCTGGTGCTGGATGCGCTCGAACAGGTAGATGCCGTAGTCGACGCCGACGCCGACGCCCAGTGCGATCACCGGCAACGTTGCCACCTTGAGGCCGATGCCGAGTGCCGGCATCAGAGCGTTGCAAAGGATGGAGACGAGCGTCAGCGGCACGATGATGCACACCGCCGCGCGCCACGAGCGGAAGGTGAGCAGACAGAGCAGCGTGATGGCGCCGAAGATCGACAGCAGCATGGTGATCTCGGCCTCTTCCACCGCCTCGTTGGTCGCTGCCATGACGCCAGCATTGCCGCCGGCGAGGCGCAGGACGACATGATCATTCTTCTCCGCGGCGATGAAGCGCTTGGCTTCCTTGACGACGTGGGCCAGGGTGGCGCCCTTGTGGTCTTTCAGGAAGACCATCACCTGGATCGTCTGGCAGGCTTCGGTATTCACGCCGTATTCGGGGTCGTAGGCACGACCGCCCTGGCGCAGCGCCTCGTAGGTGCGGCCGATGGCGCCCCAGCGCGGGCTGCCTTCGTTCTGCGCGGCGACGACGATCTTGCCGATGGTCGGCGCGCTGATCACGGACTGCACGCCATCGACGCCGCGCATGTGGAGTTCGAGGCGCTCGAGGCTGTTCATCACCGGGTAGTCGAGACAGCCTTCCTTGACGTTCTGCGCCTCGGCGATGATGGTCAGCACGTCGGTGCCGATCTGGTAGCTGTCGGCGATCTGCTTGGTGTCCTGGTTCAGACGCGAGGACTGGCGCAGCTCCGGGAAGCCGATGCCGATGTCGCCGATCTGCAGCTTGCGCGACTCGACCACGCCGACCACCAGCAGGATCGTGGCAATGGCGAAGACGACCAGCGCCGGCTTCGGCTGCGTGAATACCGACAGACGCCACCAGAGCGGGTGCTTGCCGACGCCATCCATCTCGGTCGCCTTCATGGCCCGCTTTTCCAGGCTCAGGTGCGAGAGGATGATCGGCAGCATCATCTTGTTGGTGATGATCATCAGCAGCACGCCCAGGCAGGCGGTGATGCCAAGCTCATGAACGATCGGGATCTCGATCTTCATGATCGCCATGAAGCCGAGCGCGTTGGTCAGCAGCGCGACCGTGCCGGGAATGAACAGCTTGCGGATCGCGGCATGCGCGGCCTTGTCGGAGCTGGCGCCCTTGAGCATTTCGAGCTTCCAGGCGTTGGTCATCTGCACCGCATGGGAGACGCCGATCGAGAAGATCAGGAACGGCACCAGCATGGAAATCGGGTCGATGCCCATGCCGATCAGGGGCAGCAGGCCAAGCAGCCAGACCACCGGCAACAGCGCCACCACCAGCGCCACCACGGTCAGCTTGAGCGAGCGACAATAGAAGAGCAGCAGCAGCGCGGTGATGATGAAGGCGACGCCGAAGAACAGGAACACGCCGAACAGGCCGGCGACGACTTCGCCGACCAGCATCGAGAAGCCCATGACGCCGATCTCGATGTTCGGGCTCTGGAACTTCTGGCGGATTTCCTCCATCTGCTTGGAGATCTCGTAGAGGTTGAGACGCTGACCCGGGTTGTTGGGATCGGTCTCCTGGAGCTCGGCCGCCACCATCGCCGACCTCAGATCGGAGGACACCAGACGGCCGATTTCACCCGACCGCGTGACATTCACGCGCACTTGGGCGAGGTCGTCCGGATTGTCGGAGGAGAACTGCGCCGGGACGACGACGTCGCCGCGGAAGCCTTCTTCGGTCACCTCGACGTACTTCACGTTGGGTGTGAACAGCGAAGCCAGCTTGCTACGCTGGACGCCCTGGGTGAAGAAGACGGCATCCGTCACCTTGCGCAGGGTGTCGAGAAACTCCTTGTTGTAGATGTCGCCTTCACCCTTCCAGCGGACGTTGACGAGGATCTGGTTGGCGCCCGGGAAGACGGTCATGTACTTCTCGAACGTCTGCATGTACGGGTGCGTCATCGGGATCATCTTGAGGAAGCCCGGATCAAGCTGGATCTTCGTCGCCGAATAGCCGAAGCCGACGGTCATCGCCACGAAGATCGTGAACAGGATGCGCCGGTAGCCAATCAGGAAATCGGCGCAGCGATCGACGAAGATGCGGAAGCGCGAGGGTGTGGTGCGGCGCTCGGTCATTTCTTTTCCCCCTGCTGGACGCTGTCAAGCGTCTTGATGCCGCCAAGTCCGGCCGCCAGCATGCGTCCGCCCGAGAGGGGAACCATGGCGGTCAGATTGGCGCCTTTGTTTTCTTGAACGATCCTGAAGCTGGCGCCCCGGTCGCGCGATTCGATGACCACACCGCCCTGGCCGACGATGAAGATCGTGCCGTCGTCGAGCAGGGTGTGGCCGAACAGGCCGACGGAAAGACCGGTCTGGATCTGCTGCCAGGTTGCGCCGAAATCCTTGGTCAGGAAGACGTTGCCGCGCAGGCCGTAGGCGATCCATTCGTCGGCACTGATGCGGATCACGCCGAACATGGTGCCGCGATAGAACTCGGGAATCACCTGCCAGGTCTGGCCCCCATCGGTCGATCTGGCCGCCAGACCATGCTCGCCGACCATCATCAGACGGCCATCCTTGTCGCCGTCCATGGCGTAAAGGTGTTTGTCGCCGGTACCGGAATCACGTTTTTCCCAGGTGCGGCCGCGATCGTTGGAAACGAAGTAGCGACTGAAGCTGCCGTAGGCGAACACCGCTCCTTCGGACAAGCCCCAGGCGCCCAGCAGCGGCTCGGAGAACTCCTTGTCGAACAGGGTTTCGCGCCAGTTGAGTCCGCCGTCCTCGGTAAACAGGGCCCACGCATCGTGGCCGACGGCAACGCCTTCCTTGTCGTTGAAGAAAACCACCTGGGTCAAGGCAGAACCGCGTCCGTCCTTGATGGTGGCTTCCGACCAGGTCTTGCCTTCATCCTCGCTGAGCAGGATGTGCCCAAGCTCGCCGACGGCGACGAGCCGGTTGCCGGCCTTCACCATGCCGGTGACGCCGAAATGTTCGGGATGAATGCGGGTTTCCGCAAAGACGGGAGGAGGACGCGAAGTAAACGAAAAGTAGGCGCCGACCGCAATGATCAGCGACATAGCCAGGCCAATCAGTACGCGCATGACACCCCCCTTGGCCGGCAATCCAGATACGATTCCACTGTCATCTCCTCCTGCTTTTAATAGCAAATTTTTTTGAATTTAAGCCCCTTGCCGGGCCTGCGCATCGTCCATACAGAGTAGGACTTGGGGATGGGATTGTGCCGGCATGACCTTGACCGGGATGCCGTTGAATTGGGCCATCCCCGAGAGCGGCTCGATTGCCGCCGGCCCGTCGGGGGCGAGAATGTTGGCATTCACTCCGCTGGTTTGAGAAGCGACGCCAAGACCGACGGCGGACTGATGGCCCCAGCCATGGGGCAACGCGACACTGCCCGGCATCATCTCGGCGCAGAAGCTGAGCTGCGCCGTGACGCTGCCGGCCGCCGCGGCGATACGCACCGTCTCGCCATCGGCAAGGCCGCGACCATCAGCATCCGCCGGGTTGATGTAGAGGTAATTCCGGTCGTAACGTCCCTTGACGAAAGCCGGATCGTTGTGCGTCCAGCTGTTGTGGGTATACCGCTCGCGCTTGGTGATCAGCAGCAGTTCGCCGAGGTTTTCCCGCGCCTGCTCGAACGCGGGAAGCAGGCGCGCCGCGGCCAGCTCCAGCAACGCTGGGGTGGCAAGCGCGACCTTGCCGTCCGCCGTCAGCACCCGCTTGCCCAGGTAGTCGCCCGGCCGGTTCGGCGCCAGACGCCGCCCGTGGGGATGGCGTCGCAGCCGCGCCAGGCCGCCCTGGCCGCCGAAACGGGCGATCATCTGCAGCATGCGCTCGTTGGCCGGCAACAGGCGTCGCCCAACGAGCGGCGCGCGCTTCAGCCACTCGCCCAGATCGAGCAGCGCCTGGAACAGGCGCGAGCCGAACAACGGCGCGCCACAGGCCTTGCCGAGACGCGCCATGATCCACGTTTCGTCGCGGCACTCGCCGGGTGGCGCCACCAGCCGGTCGGTGTATTGGAACCACGGCGTCGGCATCAGTCCGCCGAAGGTATAAAAGAAGAAGGGAATGTCCGGCCTTTCGCTGAAGTGCAGCCCGGGCAGGATGTAATCGGCGTGTTCGGCGGTTTCCGAGCGGAACATATCGACGCACACCAGCAGGTCCAGCGCATCGAGCGCCTGCGCGGTACGGGTACTGTTGGTGCCGGTGAGTTGCGGATTGCCGGAAACGACGAACATGGCGCGGATGCGGTCGCTGCCGGGTTCGAGAATCTCGTCGGCGAGCAGGGCCATCGGCAACGCCCCGAGAAAGCTCGGTATGTCGCCGATGCGCGAGCGGAACTCGCGGTATTTGGTGCGTGCCGCGACCTTGGCGAAATTGACGATGCCGCGCCCCATCAGACTCCCGCCGCGCCGGTCGAGATTGCCGGTGACGGCGTTGATGGCTTCGAGGATCCAGAACGCCAGCGTACCGTTGCCGCCCTGATTGAGGCCGGTGGCGGCATATAGCGCGGCGCCGTCGGCGGCAAGGTAGGCGGCGACCAGTTCGCGCAATTGCGTGGCGGAAATGCCGGTGACCTCGGCCTGACGCTCGGCGCTCCACTGTTCTGCGACGGCCGCGAGTTCGGCAAAACCGTTCATGTGCGCGGCGACGATGTCATGCCGAATGCCGTCGCGGGCAATCACCTCATTGAGAAAGGCGAGCAGGAAGAACACATCCGTGCCCGGCCGGATCGGCAGATGATCGCCGGCGGCTTTCGCCGACTCGGTGAAGCGCGGATTGACATGAACGATGCGGCCGCCGCGCGCCTCGATTTCCTTCAGTTGCCGCGCCGGCGCCGGCACGTGGACGAAGGTGCCCTTCGAGACCACGGGGTTGGCGCCGACGATCACCAGCAGGCGCACCTCGTTCAGGTCGGGAAAGGTCAGCGCCATCGGCGAGCCGAACATCTGCTGGCTGACGGCGAATTTGTTGTTGCAGTCGAGACTGCCAGTGTTGAACAGCTTGGCGGTGTTCAGCCCCATGCCGAAGGCATTGATGAACATGGTCGCGGGTATGCTGAAGCTGGGCGGATTGCCGAAGTACACGCCGACGCTGTCGTCGCCGTGACGGCTGCGTATCTCGCGCACTTTCGCGCCGATCTCGGCGAACGCCTGCTCCCAGGAAATCGGCACGAATCCGGCATCGGTGCGTTTCAACGGCGTGGTGACGCGGTCGCGACTCGTTCGCACGTTTTCGAAGGTCAAGCCCTTGATGCAAGCATAGCCGCGCGTGGCGACATGGGCGTCGTCCGGCCGGATGGCGGCGATACGATCGCCCTCGACGGTGACCCGCAAGCCGCACTGGTTTTCGCAGATGCGGCAAAACGTCGTTCGTTCGTCCGCCATGAGTCTTCCCTCGA
Organism: uncultured Rhodocyclaceae bacterium; assembly: GCA_964500425.1. GTDB lineage: Bacteria > Pseudomonadota > Gammaproteobacteria > Burkholderiales > Rhodocyclaceae > Sterolibacterium. The sequence continues at coordinate 7,410 of CAZCPD010000071.1, read as the reverse complement.
TCGCCTTCAACACCGCTGAAAAGGAAAAGGGAGCCGCAGCCCCCTTTCCGGTATTGCCTTCGACTGACTGAACAGCTGCGGCTTAGTAGCCGGTCACCTTCAGGTTGTCGAGCGAGTAGAAGTCGGGCTTCGCCCACTCGGCGTTCGGCTCGTCGACCACGTCGCTGCGCTCCTTGCCCTGGGCCAGGTCGTAGGCGGAGTAGTTGCCCGAACTCAGGTCGTGATAGAAGGCGCTGAGCTGATTGAAGAAGTTCGGGCCTGGCAGGTAGTAGGTGTTGATCCAGTTGAAGCGCCAGACGTTGCCCTGACCGTCGTAGTTGTCGGCCATGGTGAACAGCCAGGTGTCCTCATCCACATACAGCGTGCGTGCCGGATAGAGGTGGCGGAAACCATCCTTCACCTTGCCTTCGATCACCCAGACGCGATGCAGCTCCCAGCGCACGAACTCGGGGTTCTCGTGGTTCGGCGTCAGCAGCTTGGCGTACTTGTTCTCGCCAGCAGCCTTGCCTTCGAGCTTGAAGCCGTTGTAAGGAATGTAGACTTCCCTCTTGCCCAGCAGCTTCCAGTTGTACCGCTCGCCGGAACCGTTGAACAGACGGGTGTCATCCACGGTCAGGGTGCCGGCCGACGACGGGTTCGGCATGTCGAAGCCGAAACCCGGCGCCTGACGCACGCGACGCACGGCAGGAATGTATTGCCAGGCCAGACGCGCCTCCTTCTCCATGGTGAAGCTGTCGAGCACGCGGGTCATCGCGCCCTTTTCACGCTCGGGCAACAAGGTCACGATGCGCGTGTAGGAGGAGAGGCCCTCGTACTTGGTGCCGCGCAGCTTCTCGTCGTTGTTGCGGGCGTACGACCACATCTGCTGCCAGCCCCAGAGTATCTTGCCGTTCGGGGAAACGATGGCGATGTCGGTGTCGCGGAAGTCAACCGCGGCGCGGTTCGGCAGGACGCCGTTCCAGAGCACTTCCAGACCGGTCTTCGGGAACGGGAAGGCCGCGGCGCCCATGTGGCCGTTCTTGACCGAGAGGCCGTTCTCGGCCAGCTCGGCCTCTGCGGCGTTCTTGTAGGCGGCCTTGCAGACGCTGTCTTCATAGCGGAAGTCGCGGTGCGACGGATAGACGTTCATCTTGAAAGTGTTCGGGTACTTCTTGAACATCGCCTTCTGACCGTCGGAAAGCTTGTCCGCATACTGGGCGACATTCTGCGCCGTGATGGTGAACAAGGGCTTCTCGTTGGCGTAGGGATCGACCGGATGCGCGCCAACCTTGGTCGTCATGCCGGGCGCGGCGCCCAGCCACTTGCCGGTCCATTCGGCGACGCCGGAGGGCGTGCCGGCCTTTTCCGCGCCCATGCAGGTGAGATCCTTGCCGAGCCTGGCGAGCTCAGCGGCACTGCCCTTGGCATGAGCGACGCCCGCCATGCCAACCGCGGCGGTGATGGCCATGGCCACCTTGAGATGCTTGAGTTTCATGCTGTCTTTCCTGTTGTAACAATTAAATGAATCAAGTGAAACGTTAACACTGTGCTGCTTCAGAAACGGTAAGTCGCGTTCAAGGCGAGAAGGTCGCGGTCGGCATAGCTGTTGAACGAGCGATTCCGCAGGTCGTAATCGCCCAGCCAGTAGTTGAGCGACATCGCCAGTTCCAGATTCTGCCGGTAAGTGAACTTCGTCTCGATACTCGCACGGCTGCTGCCCTTGCCCATCAGGCCGCTGTTCCAGCCGCCCTGCACGGCGCCGTTGCCGAGCAGTTCATGCCAATAGAAGATCGGGATCGACAGATCCCATTCCGGCCACGGCGTGTAATCCATCTGCAAGCGCGCCACATAGGCCACGGCGTTCTTGTCGAAGCGCGGCTCGGCCGGACCGATCGGGTAGTTCTGCTTGATCATCCAGGGATTGACGGAAGCCGGCGGGGTCTCGTAGCTCAGCAGGTGCTGAACCGCGACTTCGCCACCGAGAATGATGTTGTCCGCTCCGGTCGCCCCCCAGAGGAAATTCGAGCCCGACCAGGAGCGCAGGAACGACATATTGGCATTGAGGATCTTGGCCCGCGCCAGGTTGTAATGCAGATTGCTGATCATCAGCGGCGCGCCGTTGCGATAGGCCATCTCGCCGGCCACCTGCCAGTCGCCGAACACGGTCGAGAAGCTTCCGCCGTACAGCTTGATGTCGTTCATGTAGCGCATCGCGTAGGCCGAGTTGAACGGCGTCAGCGCATTGATGTAGTACTCAAGCAGCGCGGCGTTGAAATCGTAATTCGGCGCACCCTGCTCGTAGCTGACACGCCCCTGACCGAGCTTCCAGTAGTCGGTGCCGAAGATCATCTGCGGAAAGCCGACAGTCTCGGTGTAATTCAGATGGTACAGGCCGATGTCGGTGGTGTCGGTCAACTGATGCTTGAGGGCGATACCCCACTGACCCTTGTTCGTGTGACCGATGTCGTCTGATCGCCAGGCGCCGTAGTTGCTGGCGTTGGCGGCATTGATGTTGAGCCCCAGCTGTTCGTTGATGAAGGGGATCAAACCCTGGTAGGGCAGCGCATATTCGAACTGCGCGCCTGGCCCGAGGAAGTCGCTGGCGCTGAAATAGGTGCCAACCGGCGCCATTTCGGTCGGGCGGAATTTCCATTTCCAGTA
>CAZCPD010000071.1:0-4670 GCA_964500425.1 uncultured Rhodocyclaceae bacterium | reverse complement strand
ACGCCGTTGAAGGTGCCCTGCGAGTAGTTGTCGTTGTTCTGGAAGATCTTGGCGTCGCGGAAAGAGTTCACGCGAATGAAACCGCGATAGTTGTCCTTGGTCACATTGACGTCGAGCAGGCCGCTGATGCGGTTGCTGATCGTGCCGTGCTTGTTGGTAACCAGCTGGCCGTCATCGGTGTTCAGCTTGGTTTCCATCTGGGTAAAGATGTCGACGGCGGGCGGCCACATGGTGCCGCCACCCGGTCGCTTGGTCGTCTGCGCCGCAAACTTCGGCATCACCACGGCGCCCTGCGGATGCGATATCGCGGTCTTGTATTCCTGCATGCGCAACGGCTCGGCGATACGCTTCAGGTTCTGGTAATTCACCTGCAACGAGATGTCCATCACGGTGCCATCCTCGAACTTGATCGGTTCGAAGGCCAGGGCTGCTCCGCCATGGAGCGCCAACAACATGGGCAACAACTTCGGCATGAAGCTGCTCGATTTACGGTTCATTTCTCCCCCTGCCAGGTTTCTTTGTTTGTATTTATCGGAGCATTGCAGCTTTTGAATCAAGGCGTTGAAGCACCCGGTGTACCAGGTACACCGAAGACCGCCCACTCTACGCATACGACCGTCACGGGCATCGTCCGTTTGGACGATGCACCCACCCAACACGCTGAACGCCGCACCAAGGCGGCGACGCCAGGTCTGCCGACGCCCCGCCGCTCAATACCCGATCGACTTCATGTTTTCGATGGTGAAGAACTCGACCTTGTCGTAATCCACGCCGGGCGGATGCACCACATGGGATTTCGCCTTGGCCTGCGCGAGGTCGTAAGCGGAATAGTTGCCCGAATCCAGGTCGTGATAGAAGGCCGAGCCAGCATTGAAGATGTTCGGCCCCGGCAGATAGTAGTTATTGACCCAGTTGAAGCGCCACAGCTTGCCGCGGGCGTCGAAGTTGTCGGCCATCGTCGCCAGCCAGCTGTCCTCATCAATGAAGATCGTGCGGCGCGGATAGAGGTGGCGATAGCCTTCCTTGAGGGTGGCTTCGAGCACCCAGACGCGGTGCAGCTCCCAGCGCACGAACTCGGGATTCTCATGGCCCGGGGTGAGGAGCCTGGCGTACTTGTTCTCGCCGACCGCCTTGCCTTCGAGCCTGAAGCCGTTGTAAGGAATGTAGAGCTCCCGCTTGCCGGCGATCTTCCAGTGGTAGCGGTCGGGCGGACCGTTGAAGATACGCACGTCATCCACCGTCACCGTTCCGCCGGAAGACTCGATCGTCTGGTCGTAACCATAGCCCGGCAACTGGCGGACGCGGCGCGTGTCCGGATTGTAGAACCAGCCCTGGCGCGCATTCGATGCGTAATTGAAGTAGTCGGTAATCAGCTTGACGGTGCCCTTCTCGCGCTCCGGCAACAAGGCGATCCCGATCATGAGCGAAGACTGCCCTTCATATCTGGCGCCACGCAGGCGCGGGTCGCTGACCCGGGAATATCCCCAGAGGATCTGCCAGCCGTGCATGGTGGTGCCGTTCGCATAGACCACCATGGTATCGGTATCGCGATAATCCCAGGAGGCGCGGACCGGCAGCAGGTTGTTCCAGACCAGTTCGAGGCCGCTTTTCGGGAAGGGAAAAGGCGCCGCCCCCATGAAGCCGTTCGCCACCCCCATGCCGTCGAGCGTCAGTTCCGCGCTCGCGGCATTCTGGATGACGACCTTGCAGAGTGCGTCGTCATAACGGAAATCGCGGTGCGAGGGATAGACGTGCATCCGGTAGGTGTTCGGGTACTTCCGGAACAGCGCCTTCTGGCCTTCGGAAAGCCGGTCGGCGTACTGGACGTGGTTCTGCGCCGTGATGGTGAACAGCGGCTTTTCATCGGCATAGGGGTCGACCGGATGCTTGCCCGGTTCCGTCGACATGCCGGGCGCGGGCCCCAGCCACTTGCCGCTGAATTCGGCGACGCCCGAAGCCGTGCCGGCTTTTTCCGCACCGACACAGGTGAGCGACTTGCCCAGCTTGGCGATTTCCTCGGCAGTACCCTTGGCGTGCGCGATGCCGGCTGCGCCGAGAAACGCCGCGCCGAAGACCATCGCGAATCTGAATGACTTGTAGTTCATTGACATGTCCTGTCGTCTATCGTTGCCGGCGGCGGTTCAACCCGAATCTCACCGACGGGCGGCGCTTAGAAATGATACGAAGCGGTGATGGCGATGAAATCGCGATCGACCAGCGCATGGTAGGAATGATTGCGCCAGTCGGCCTTGCCCAGGTAATGGGCGAGCTTGACCCCCAGCTCCAGATTCTGCTTGTAGGAAAACGTCGCGCCAAGGGAAAGACGCCGGTCATTCTCGCCTTGTAGACCCGAAGTCCAGCCGGGCATGGCCGGATTGCCATTCAGTTGATGCATCCAGTCGACCGGCACGGCCAGATCCCAGCCGGGGAAGATCGCCGTGTACTTCAGCGTCAGGCCGAGCGCATAGGCCATCGAGTTCTTGTCATGGCGCAATGCCGCCGGCTCCGTCGGCGTCCCGCTGAAGGCCGGCGTCTCGAAACTCCTGACCGTGCTGGTGGCGACTTCGCCGGTCGCCTGGGCCGTGTCGACGCCCAGCAGCCCACCGAGAAAATCGGTTCCCCAAAGACGGATCGCCGACAATTGCGCGTTGGTCACCCTGGCCCGCGCCAGTTGATAGTGGTTGTCGGACATCATCACCGGCGCACCCCTGCGATGGGCAATTTCACCCGCGACATTGACCTCGCCGATCTTGGTCGAAAAGCTCGCGCCGCTCAGTTTGACATCGTCCATGTAGCGAATCCGGTAACTGGCCGGCGCCAGATTCGCCAGGAAGGGAATCGCCGTCGGTCCCTGGCCGAGCAGCCAGAAATCGCCACCGTAATTGAACTCGGGCAGCCCGGCCAGTTCGTTGTAGCGCAGAAAGTACAGGCCGACATCGGTCGCATCGGTCAGCTGATACTTGGCGCCGACGCCCCACTGGCCGCCCGACTTGCGCCCGACATCCGGCTCCCGCCAGGCGCCGAGCGCATTGCTGCCGGCGGTGAAGCGCATGAAGGACGCCCCCGGCCCGACCAGATCGCTGGAACTGAAATAGGTGCCGACCGGCATCACCTCGGTCTCGCGAAACGCCCACTTGCCGTAGCCCATCAGCATCAGACGGCTACCGACGCCCAGCGTCGCCGAAATCTGCTCGGACGGCAGAAACATTTCCTTGATCGGCGTGCCGGGAATCTGCGCCTTGTAGCCGTCCTGAGGATTCATCGAACCGCCGATGCCCATGAAGTTGAGGCCCTCGCCCCAGGCGACGACCTGGCGGCCGACCTTGACGGTGAGCGGATAGCGGTTGTTGTCACCGAGCTTCCAGCGCCCCTGGAGGTAAGCATCGAGCAGGCGGGTGCGCGAACCGCCGAGATCTTCGGCGGCGGCGCCAAAATGGTCGGACGGCGCCGTGGCGTTGAATGTCCCCTGCGAGCCATTGGCGTTGCCGTGATCGATCGCGGCATCGTAGAAACTGCTCACGCGCATGAAGGCGCGGTAATCGCCCTGGCGCAAACTGATGTCGGCGAGCCCGCTCAAGCGGTTGCTGATGGCGCCATGCTTGCCGACCGTACGATTGCCGTCGTCGCCATTGAGCGCGCTCGGGTCGGCGGCATCCACCAACACCGGGCTCGGACCGAACAATCGCTTCATGTACACGTAGGACAACTGAGCCGACACGTCGAGCACCGCGCCGTTGTCGAACTCGATCGGCTCGAAAGCCCATGCCATGCTTGCTGGCAAGGCCAGCAATAGCGGCGCCAAGCGCCATTGTCTTCTCGTCATTATCCCCCCAACGTCAAAGCGTACCGCATAACGCGCGCCGCGCGAGCAAATCCCCAGATTGGGTATATCTACAGGATCGCCCCTCTCGCCGGCCCCGGCCGCTGCACAGCCTGTTTTTCTTCCGCAACAACGCGATACACATCGTTCATGGGACGCCCTGCGGCGCCGACCCAGCCGCCCTGAAGACCCTCCGTCATTGCGTGAGTGGTCGAATCAAGGTAGTATCCAACGGTTTTTTTGCCCGGCTTTTTGCGGTTCTGCGAACCGCTTCCGAGGGCCGATCCGGCGACCATGGCATGCGGCAACGCGTCGTCGTGGCAATGATATCCCGTCTTCCTGCGCGATCCTAGACCATTCCGCACGAGAACGGCCGGCCTTGCTGTTTAAAACAACATAAAGCAACTAAAACCAACCCGATCTGGAGAGATTCGAAAATGGCAGAAACCCCCGACCTGACTCAAGTCAAGACGTCAACACGCGATCTTGGCGTCATCCACCAGCGCCTGACGGCCTGGATGGAAAAAACGCTCGGCCCCGGCTCCGCGCCGAAGCTGTCGGAAATCCGCAATCCGGGCAGCGCCGGCATGTCGAGCGAAACCCTGCTATTCGACATGTCCTGGAACGACAAGGGCGTCGCCCGCAGCGGCTCCTTCGTCGGTCGCCTGCCGCCGGCCGCCGATGCCCTGCCGATCTTCCCCGAATATGACTTCAACCTCCAGGTCAAGGTCATGCGCATGGTTGGCGAGCGCAGCAGCGTCAAGGTGCCGAAAGTCCTGTGGGCCGAGCCAGGCGCCGAAGCGCTGGGCATGCCCTTCTTCATCATGGAACGCGCCAGCGGCGAGCCGCT
>CAZCPD010000070.1:0-13449 GCA_964500425.1 uncultured Rhodocyclaceae bacterium | reverse complement strand
CGCGGCACCTGGCGTTTTTACCGGCAGACCGGCGCTCAGGACGCCTGACCCCTAGGGCGTGTTCTCATTCAGTCGGCGGATTGCGTCGCCTGAATGAGAACACGCCCTCGAGATCCTCAAACGTCAGTGGGCGCAGGTTGCGTTTGGCCCCGTCGGGTGTGCCCCTGGGAGTGCGCAGCGTAACCCGGCATCCGCGCATGGGGGCAGGCAGGAAAGTCCAGCGGCCCCCCAGCCAACCTCGCCAACCTCCCCAGGGCAATCGCATATGGACTCCCCTCTCCCCAACTTCGTGAGGGAGAGGGGCTCCAAATAACGATCGCCGTGCCAATGACGAATGTGTGTGCGATTTCCCTGAACCTCCCAAGCCTGAGCCTACGCCTGCCCCTTGCCGTAGTACGGCGACTTCTTGAGCAGCACGCGGCGGATCACCGGCCGCAGCAGCCGGACCACCGGCTTGCGCCATGAGAGCAGACCTTCGATTTCCTTCAGATAGTCGTCCAGACCGTGACGCTGATAATCCAGCAGGGCCTGGCTCTCAGTGGTATCCATCCAGTCCGAATAGAAGCTGCCGCGCCCGAACGCCGACTCGGGCAGCATGCCAACGCCGGTGGTGTCGAGGATCTTGCTGAAGAACTCGCGATAGTGATAGCGCGACTTCGGACCGCCGCCGATCAGCAGCACCTTGCCCCAGACCTTGTCCGATTCGGCGGCATTCGCCAGCGCCAGGCCGACATCCAGCGTATGCACGAACTCCACCTGGCCATCGAGACCGATCTCGAACATGATCGGATCGAACTGATCAAGCCGCACCGGGGGGACGGCGTTGAGGCGCAGGATGGCCCATTCCAGCGTCGACGCGCGGATCAGGTTCTCGCAGGTGACCTTGTTGTGGCTGTAGTTGTCGCTCGGCGCCAGCGGCTCGTCCACCGACACCAGCTTGCTGCGGTCGCGATTGCGGCCAAGCACGCTGATCGAGGAACAGAACACAAGGCGCGGCGGTTTGCCATTGACGCGCGACTTCTCCATGGCCTCGATGATGTGGCGCGTGCCATCGACATTCACGGCCCTGGCCTTGTCCGGGATCTTCTCGCTGAGCGGCGGAATGATCGCCGCGATATGCAGCACCACGTCCATGCCCTCAACGGCCCGGGCGACGTTGGCGGGCTTGGTGATGTCGCCCCACAGCACTTCGATGGCATTGCCGAACTGCGCCGCCGTCTTGCGGTTCGCGGGCGTATCGACATCCAGGCAGCGCAGCCTGTGGCCGCGCCCGGCGAGCGCCTTCAATGTGCTCACGCCGATGTTGCCGAACGCGCCGGTCAACAGGATGTTCATGGTCTCCTCCTCCAACGAAATCTGCAATGGATGACGTTCAGGCAATCGCGCCGCGCAGCTCTGCGGCTGCGTTCGGACCCGGCCCGAGCCAAGCGGCCATTGTATGCCGGCGCTGACGCCTTGCGTGGCCTTTTTGTCAGCCTGCCTGACCAGTCGACGCCGCCAGTCGCCACAGCGACGTCACCTCGGCGGCACGCGCCGCATGCAGCGGATCGGCGGCATCGGCGGCACGCGAATGCCGCGGACGGATATCATGCCGCTCGATCACGCGAAGACCCGCGTCGGCGATCGCCGCGAGCAGCTGCTCGCGGCTGCGCAGACCAAGATGCTCGGCAAGGTCGGAAAGAATCAGCCAGCCTTCACCACCCGGCGCCAGATGGGCCGCCAGGCCGCGCAGAAAGCCCAGCAGCATGCGGCTTTCCGGGTCATACACGGCATGCTCCAGCGGCGAGGCTGGCCGCCCCGGCAACCAGGGCGGATTGCAGACCGCCAGCGCGGCGCGTCCGTCCGGAAAAAGATCGGCGGCGACCACATCGATGCGCGACCCCAAACCCAGCCGCTCGACGTTCTCGCGCGCACAGGCCAGCGCCCGGCTGTCCTGGTCGGTGGCGACCACATGCACGGGGGGCGACACGCCGCGCCTGACCAGCAGCGCCGCCAGCACGCCGGTGCCCGTGCCGATGTCGAAGACCAGCGGCGTCTCGGCCAGCGCCGCCGGCAGCGGCGCGCGGGCGACGAGATCGAGATACTCGCCGCGTACCGGGGAAAACACACCATAGTGCGGATGAATCCGCGCCCCTTCGCCAAGCGCAGGCACCGCGACACCACCCTTGCGCCATTCGTGCGCACCGACGATGCCGAGCAGCTCGCGCAGCGTCGCCGCATAGGGCTGCTCATCCTCACCATGGGCTTCCAGACAGGCCTGGCGCACATCCGGCGCGCGGCGCAACGGAATCCGGTGCCCCCCCTCGAATGGCAACAGCAGCATGCCCAGCGTGCGCGCACGCTGCGACTGGGCGAGACGATACTGATGAAAGCGCTCGGTTGGCGTTGTTGCCCTGGTCTCCGCCTTGCCCGCCGCCTTGACGGGTTTCCTGTCGACGCGCCGCGCCAGCGCCTGCAAAAGCTGGCGCGCATTCTGGAAATCGCCGCACCAGAGCAGCGCCGTGCCCTCGCAGGCCAGCCGGTACGCCGCATCCGCCGTCATGCGGTCATCGGCGACGACGACGCGCTTCGGCGGCGCAATTCCCGCCAGCGAGCGCCAGCGCAACGAGCGTGTCTCGCCCCCCTCATCCCAATGAATCACCGCCTCACTCCCCACGACTCACTCCTCATTCCAACGCCACCAACTCGCCATGCGCCACATAAAAAATCGCCAGACGCAGCGGCCGGCCTTCGTCGGCGAACAAACGCGCATAGCGCTCCAGCTGCGGCCGGTAGCGCTCGGCATGCGTCCGCAGCACTGCAATGTCGGCGCGACCGTCGCCGATCTCCGTCGTCTTGTAATCGACGATCCAGCGCTGTCCCTCGGCGACGAAGCAGCGGTCGACGACATGGGTGGCAAAACCGTTGCCACCGCCGCCGCTGCCACCACTGTCGACCACGTCGGTCAGCGCCAGCTCGGCGGCCGCCGCTTCGTGCGCGGAGAGCAGCCAGCGGCCAGTGTCGCTCGCCAGCATCCGTTCGAGCAACGCGGCGACGCGCGCGCCCCCCGCCGTCACCGCCGCGGCGTCATGCCCGCGCCGCGCCAGCCACAGCCGCAAGCGGGGCGCCAGCGCCGCCAGGCGTCCGGCATCCCAAGCCGCCCAGCCATCGCCGGCCATCTGCTGGAGGCAGGCGTGGGTCAGCGTGCCGATATCGGCGGCTAACCGGTCGTGGCCGTCGCCGGCCGCTTCATCCTCGCGACCCAAGCCATCCCCGCCATCCCCCATCTCGTCCCGCTCGGCGATCGCCGGTCGAACGCGCAGCGGCGCCTGCGCCAGCATCTCGGGGACGCGCGCATCGGCGAGACGGATCAAGCGCGGGACGAATGCCGCACGGACCTCCCCCGCCGCCCCCTCGCCCCCCTCGCCCGACACGACCGCGCCGTCGAGTTCGTCCGGCAGCGCGGGGTCATCCGCGGAGTTCGGCATATCCGCCGCGAGCGCAAAATCTCCGGACACATCGGCGACCGGCCAAAGCAATGCCAGGAAGGTATTCGCCGGCGCGCGCGGCGCGCCCTGCTTGTCACGCGGCGCCACGCCAACCAGATGCAGGCGGCGGATCGCGCGCGTTGCGGCCACGTAGAGCACGCGCATCGTTTCGTTGGCCGAACGCTCCTGTTCGAGCAGTCGCAGGTAGTCGTAAGGGGTCGGCGCGGCGCCCTCGCGCCGTTTGACATAGGGCGCGGCGATCAACCGTTCCTCAACGCCGTCGAGCGCGACCTCTTCCCACAACATGAGCGGATGATCGTCGCCGCGCGGCTTGCGGTGCAGACCCGGCAGAATCACCGTATCGAATTCGAGCCCCTTGGATTTGTGGATGGTCATCAGCTGCAGCCGGTCGTCGCGACCGTCGGGAGCGGCGTAGAGCTCATCCACCTCGTCGGCAAGGGCATCGACATCGAATTCACCGGCGGCGTCGAGCCGGCCCAGGAGATCGAAAAAGGCGCGCGCATCCTCGACGTTGGCGGCGGGCGACCCGCCGCCCGGGCCATGCAGACAGGCCGCGCCGCCGAGCTTGAGCCAGACCCCCTCGACCCAGCGGCGCAGGACGACACGCCCCTGATGCGCGAACGCTTCGCCGATCACGGCGCGCACATGCGCCAGCCGCGCCTGCCCATCGGCGGAAAGGCGCGCGGCGCGCACAGGGTCGTTCATCAGGCGCCAGACCGTCTCGTACGGCGCATCGGCGGCCAGCGCATGCAGATCGGCGAGCGTCAGACCGCACCACGGCGCGCGCAGCACGGCGAGCCAATGCACGCGGTCGGCGCGATGCAGCAATGCGCGCGTCAACGACAGCAGGTCCTGCACCCCTTGGCGACCGGCGAGCGGCTCGACCTCGACCGCCTGGAATGCCAGCTCCGGCCGCGTGCGGCGGATCATCGCCACCAGCGCCACGAGATGGCTGCGCGCACGCACCAGCACGGCGATGCGCCGCTCGGGCGCCGCCTCGCGCGCGCGCGCGATGATGTCGAGCACGCAGGCGGCTTCCCGCTCATCCTCGCTTGCGGCGGAATCCTCCGCCGCGCCGAGCAGCGCATGCACATACACGCCCGCCGCCAGATCGGCGTCGAGATCGGGACGTGAAGCGCTGCATGGCCGATAGGCGATGGCGCCGCTCACCGCCTCGTCGCGCGGCGGCAGGATGCGGGCAAAGGCGCCGTTGATCCACTCGATCACCGCGCTGCTAGAGCGGTTGTTGCGATACAGACGCAAACCTTCGAGCGCGACGCTGCCGATGCCGCTCGCGGCCGCGCCGAGGAACAGGCCGACATCGGCCTTGCGGAAGCGATATATGGATTGCATCGGATCGCCGACGCAAAACAGCGTGCGCCCATCGTCCGGCGCCCAGCCGGCGGTGAGGCGTTCGAGCAGCTCGACCTGCAAGGGGCTGGTGTCCTGGAACTCGTCGACCAGCAGATGCCGCACGCGATAGTCGAGCGTCAACGCCAGATCGCTGGGCGCATCCTCGCCGCCCAGCGCCTGCAGCGCGCGCTGCGCCACTTCGATGAAATCGGCCTCGCCCGCCTCGTTGAACACCGTCCACAGCTGTGCAGCGGCCAGCGTCAGCAACGCAGCCATGACCTCGACCGTGCCCCACTCGTCCTCGCCATAAGCCGGCGCCGGCAGGCAGCGGATGCGCGCCAGCGCGGCCACGCACGCCGCATCGAGACCGGCGAGTGTCTCGATCAGCGCCTTCTTGTGCGGCTCTGCCTCCTTGCCCGGCGGCAGCCCGTTCTTCACGTTGAAAGCCTTGCGCGGCGTGTCCTTCTGCGTCAGCAGGAAATCGACGAGAGAGCGCCAGGCGGCGAGCTCCGCCGCATCGCCCGTCAGCGACGCCGTCCAGTCGAGCAGAGGCGACAGCGGCGACGCGGGGTCGTTCGCGCCGAGCTGCGCCGCCGCGAAACGCACGGCGGGCATGACGCACGACTGCAGCCGGGCATCGAAGCCGGCCGCGGCATTCAGCAGATCGCGCTGCACCAGCGCCGCCAACCCCGCCTCGGCGGCTGCCGCAGCACCCTCTCCGCTCGCCAGGCAATGGCGCAGCCACTGGTCGCGCCGCGCCAGCATGCTCGCCAGCAGGCGTGTCAGGCGCACGCCGTCGTTGTCGAAATGACGCAGCGCCGCGGCAACCACCGCGCCATGCGCTTCGTCAGCGTCGAGCATGTCCAGGGTGCGCCGGGCGGCTTCCTGGTAATGCCGTTCGGGCTTGTCGCAGACGCGCGGCTGAGCGCCAAAGCGCGACAGCAGGGGCATCTGTCGGGCAAGGCTGGCGCAGAGGGCGTCGATGGTGAAGATGCGCAGCCGCGCCGGCTGCTCGGCAAGCCGCCAGCCACACTCGGCGCCATGCGCCAGCGCGGCGCGCGCGAGGTTGTAGGTGATGCGCTTGTGGGGCAACTCGGGCGCCTCGCCGCCCGCGGCAACAGCAAGACTGGCCAGGATGCGCCCGCGCATCTCCGCCGCCGCCTTGTTGGTGAAGGTGATGGCAAGGATTTCCTCGGGCTCGGCGACGGTCGCCAGAAGACGCAGGTAGCGCTGCGTCAGCAGTTCCGTCTTGCCCGCGCCGGCCGGGGCCTCAACGATGAACGAGGCCAGCGCCAGCGCGCGTTCGCGGTTGCGGGCATCTTCCGCGAGCAGATCGACCGGCGCGCTCATGCCTCCTCCTCGCCGCGGCAATCGGCACACGCCATCTGCGCCTGCCGTTCGGCAAGCCGCAGGATCGGACGCACCTCGCAATAGCGCAGCGCATTCTCGTCGTCGAAGCTGACCGCCGCCTCGCCGGCGCGGATTTCGCGGGCGATGGCGGCAATGCTCACGCGCCAGTGATCGAGCAACGCAGGCCAGCTGGCCTGCGCCGGGAACACCTTGCGCGCGGCTTCGTCACCGATGCCCGCCACGCCGGGCAGAACGCTGCCCGCCGCGGCGATGCCGACGAAGCCGCAATCGTCCGGCCGCACGCGCGCGAAGGCGACGGCGGCAATGCCCTCGGTCTCCTCGCGGCTCGCGCCGAAGGCGGCATAGACCGGCAGCTGCGGTTCGCGGATGCGCGCGTCGCCCCAGCTCGCCTGGCTCAACTGGCCGCCGCTCTTGTAATCGATGACCACCAGACGATCGTCGTCGAGCCGGTCGAGCCGGTCGATCACCGTGCGCACCTCGATCCCCTCGATCTCGATCAACTGCTCACGCTCGCAGGCGACCACGGTGAAGGGCTCATCACGCGTCATCTCGACGGCGAGCCAGGCGTCAAGCAGACGCCGCAACCGCTCGCCTTCGAGGGCGCGAAAGCGTGGCGCCAACGGCGCGTCGAGCGTCGCCTCGAACACCACGAGCCCTTCCTCGACGGCGCGCTCGATGGCGGCCGCGCGCAGCGTATCGGTCATCGCCAGCAGCTCGGCGAGCCCGCCCGCGCCATGCGCTTGCCAGAAGCATTGCAGCACGGCGTGCAGCAGCGTGCCGCGATCGCGCTCATCAAGCCCGTCGACCGCCGTCTCCAGGGGTCGGGCGGCCAGCCGGTAGCGATGGAAGGCCCAGGCTGGGCAGATCGCCTGCGCACGCAGCAGCGCCGTGCCGCCGCGCAGCACTTCGTCCACGCCGACCGGCGGACCGCGCGAGTCATCGAGCCATGCAAGCGCCTGCGGGGATGCCATGGCGACCAGTTGTTCGCCGAGCGTCGCCGCCTGCGCCACGCCAGCCACATCTACCGCGCCGCGCGGCAGGCCGGCGAGCAGCGGGCTCGGCCGCAGCTCGCGCTCGCCCTCCGCGTGCGCGCAGGAAAACACGACCTGCGGCGCGCTGCGGCGCAGCCGTCGCTGAATGACGGCGGCAAATTCGCCCTGCACCTCGGCGGAGGCATTCGGCGCGCGCGCACGGCGTTGCGCCTCGGCCGGCAACAGCGGATTGGGGCGCGCCGCCGGCGGCCACAGGTGATCGTTCATGCCCATCACCCACAGGCCGTCGAGCGGCGTGCCGGCGGCTTCGAGCAGGCCCATGATCTCGATGGAAGGCTCGCCCCGCGTCTGTGGCTGGAAAATGCGCTCGCCGCAGATCTGACCGAGATGCCGGCTGGCGGTGGCCAGATCGATGCGACCGAGCAGTGGATCGAGCTCGCCGAAGACGCCCAGCGCCTCGTCGAAAGCGCGCCGCGCCTGGAATTCGTGGCTCGACAACGCACGCTCGCCGGGCCAGCCGAGCAGCGTCAACAGACGCAAAGCCGACTCGGCCCAGGCGGAAGGCAGCTGGCGCCTCGGCTGCGCCGCCGACCAGTCGCGCAGCGCCTCCAGATGAGCGAACAACTGCCGCGGCGACCCGCCGTTGCCCCCTTCGCGATCGGTTGCGGGCGCCATGAAACGCAACAGGCGATCGAGCGCGAACGTCGGCGGAAGCTTCTCGCGCAGCCGCTGGTCGAGCTGGGCGCGCGCGTCGGCTTCGCGCACATCGGCCGACCAGCCGGGGCGACGCAGCAACGCGCCAAACTCGGCTTGCGCAATCCGGCGCGCCCCCGCCGCCAGGCGGAGCAGGCGCAGCGCGGTATCGACGAGCGGCTGGCGCGCCAGCGACAAACCGAGGCTGAAATTGAAGACGCGCGGAACCTCTGCATGGGCGGCGCCGATGACGGCGGGATCAAGCGTATCGTCGAGGAGCGCCGCCAGCGTCTCGCGCAACGCGGCGAGCTCGGGCACGACGATGCCGAGGCGCGCCTGTGGCCGCGCCGCCAGCCAGTCACGCGCCCAGGCCACCGCTGCGCGACATTCCGCCAAGCGGTCGGGCAGCTCAAGCACTGCGGCGGCGCCGGGTTCGGCGAGTCCCTGTTCGAGTTCGTACACGGCGACGCCGCGATCTTCGAGCAGGCGCGCAAAACGTAGCGTCTGCGGATCGTAGCGGTCGAAGCCGGCAAAGACGACGCAACGCGGGAGAGACTCGTCACCTCTGCCGGGCTGGTCCGCGCAGGCAGGCAACCCGCCCGCGGCCAGCGCCTCGATCTGGGCATCCAGCGCGTTCGCCGCGTCGAGCCAGCCGGCGGCATCGAGGCGGCGCCGGAATTCCTTGCGCCAGCGCTGGAACTGCCGGCATTCCTCGCTGCATGGGTCACTCTCCGGCGCCGGCAAGCGGATCCGCCAGCCCGCCGTCAGTGCATGAGCCTCCTGCGCCGCGGCGGCCAGCCCGGCACGATCGAACAGGGCAGCGGCCTCGCCATCCGCGTTGCCGGACTCGGCGAGATCGAGGATGACCTGCTCCCACAGCAGCCGCTCCTGCAGCGACGACAGCACGCGCCGCGGCGCCCGTTCGACATCGAGGCGTCCGGCGAGCAGCGCCGCATCGCTCAGCTCGTCGAGCCACTGGGCCAGCGTCGGCGTTGCCAGCGCGGGCCAGCGCGTGCGCCCCCGCGCCTGTTGAAGCAGGTCATGGGCGCGGCGCAGATCGCGCGCCAGACGCGCCGTGGCGCAGACCACAAGCGCCCCGTCCGGCAAGGCGGCAAGACCGATGCGGTCAGGTTCGCGCCCGGTTTCAATCGACATTCAGAGTTTCTCCAGCAACGGAACCAGTAACAGATACAGCGCGCCCAGCAGGCTGACACTCCAGAATACCAGCGCATCGGGATCGCTGGAGTAGGTCAGGACATTTTCTTCGAACATGGCGGGTCTCCGTGATTGATGGACAACGGAAACCATTCTGCGAGGCGCAAGGCTCAGGAGATGAGCCAGTCCAATTCATGTTGCCGGCTCAGCCCGAGCGGCCCGACGCTGCGACGTTGGCTGCCAGACTGAACCGCGTCTGAGGCTATCCGCCTTGCTGGGCGATCAACGCCGCGCCCAGCGCGCCGACGTATTCCGGCGCCTCGGGCAGCAGCAACCGGCCGACGCCGAGCGCCTCCTGCAAGGCGCGGACGAAGCCCGGGTTATGCACCATGCCGCCGATCAGCGCCACCTCATCCTCGATGCCGACCCGCCGCACCATGGCGCAGACGCGGCTGGCCACGGCGTCGAGCACGGCGCGGGCGATGTCCTCGCGCGGCGTGGCGGCGTGGATCAGCGAAACGACCTCGGATTCGGCGAACACCGTGCACTGGGCGTTCATCGGGATGGCCTGGGTCGAGCGCAGGCTGGCGGCGCCGAACTCGGCGAGCGGGAGCTGCAGGGCGCGCGCCATCGACTCGGCAAAGGCGCCGGCCCCGGCCGCGCATTTCTCGTTGCCGGCGAAGTCGATCACGCGGCCCGCCGCACTGGTCTTGATGCCCCGTCCTTCCTCGGCGCCGACATCGATCACGGTGCGCACCGCCGGAAACAGGAACACCGCGCCGCGCGCGCCCGACGACACTTCGGTGACCTCGTCGTGGGCGAAGCGCGCCAGCCGGCGCGCTGCGCCGGTGGCGACGATGCGCCCGACCTGCGCGGCGCCTAGCCCCGCCGCCTGCAACGCATCGGCATAGGCCTTCTCCGCCGCCGCATCCATGTCCAGCGATTCGGGGAACATCAGATGGCGGCCGACGACACGGGGCGCCGCGCCATCCTGCGCCTGAACGAACACCACCTTGACGCAGCGCGCGCCCATGTCGATACCGGCCGAAACACGCCCCGCCAGGCTCGCCGTCATGGGAACTCCCGCTTGAGGTTGAGCATTTCCATGAAGGCGTCGATGCGGTTCTGCGTCCGTTCGAGGTCGAATTCGCGCTCGTCGCCCATGTTGCCTTCATAGCTCATCACCGGGATGCCGGCTTGCGCCAGCCCGAGGCGATTTTCCATGATGCCCAGCGAGAGCCCTTCACAGCCGCGGTTGAGGTGCAGCATCACGCCATCGACGCCCCATTCGCGGACGATGGTCTTCATCATTTCCGTCTTCAGGCGCGGATCGTAGAAGTGCTGCCACTGCGGCTTGGAAAGATTCCAGTCGCAATAGAGACGCATCGCCTGCTCGCGACCGACGATGGCGACCCCCTGCTGCATCGGCGTCGTGCGCGGCCCCCAGCGGCCGTCGGCTTTGGTCTCCCAGATGCCCTCCAGACCGAAGGTGTACAGCGAGCCGACCGACACCGCGCCGTATTCCTCCAGATAGCGATACAGCTTGAGAAAGGCCCACGGCGGCTGGGTGTCCGAGATCAGCCGGCAGCGCTCGTTGGCCACGGCGGCGATGCCGCGCGCGACGCGGTCGGCGACCTCGTCGCGCAGTTCCTCGTAGAAGTCGGCGCACCACCGCGACGACTTGTGCAGCGTCGCCATCACGTAGAGCGAGAACATCGTCTTCTCGTCGAGCGGCGCCGGCTTCGCCCGGTTGAGGCAGCAGATCTCCGCCCACAGCGAAGTCGAGCGCATCTCGTTCCGCACCGCCTCGATGAACAGCGCGTCGTCGAATGTCCGCCCCGTGACCTTCTCCAGCCATTCGATGGATTCAAGCCCCTGATCGACGACGTATTGCAGGCGCGTCTCCGTCAGATCCTGGTACGGACCGACCGAGACATCGATGAAGCGCGCCGGCGTGCCCTCCAGCTGCGCGGCGTGCTGATACCACTTGGCATGCGAGCAGCAGATCACCGTCTGGAAATTGAAGTCCGGCTTGGGAAACCGGCCGCCATCGAGGTAGCGATCGAGATAGATCGATCCCCAGTAGCTGCGCATGTACGAGCACAGGTCGCGCGCGAAGCCGGCCGCCTCGGTGGCGTTCTGGCACTCGAGGTTGAACTTGCGGTCGTGCGCGATGGCCGCCGCATACGGCTCGCCGGTCAGCGGATAAACGTCGCGGCCCAGTCCGGCGGGAATCGCATCGAACGTCCACGCCGAGCCGGCCCAGCGAATGCCGCCCCGCTCCCTGGCGCTGGCGTAGTCGCGGTAATAACGCTCGCGCAGCTCCTTGGCCTTGGGCCAGCAGCGCAGGGGCTCGGTCGGATGGATCGTCTGTTTTGTCATCTTGAAATTTTACGAAGCCACGATCTTGCGGTCGAATGTTGAGTTACGCTGCGCTCCCCATGGAGACTTCCTACGGGGCGTACCCCAACCTGCGGTATCGGATCAGGTAGGTCGGGTTAGCGCAGCGTAACCCGACACCCCCTGGCTATTCATGCCCAACCCCCTCTAAATCGGGCGCCTGCTGTCCCCAATCGGGCGCGCATAGACCGGCGGCGACATAGCGATGCAAGCTCGAATGACGCCATTCAATCGCCGCCGCTGCCAAGCCGTGTTTGACCGGGTTGTAATGGATGTAATCCACATGACGCGCGAAATCGGACTCATCGCGCAACAGATGCTCCCAATAACGATGCTGCCAGACCCCACGGGCCCGATCACGCAACGCAGGATCACAATGCTTGCTGAACCAGGTCTTGATGAGCCGCCAGCGCGTGGCGAAATCGGCATCGCCTTCCGGCAAAGTCCAGATGCAATGCAGATGGTCGGGCATCACGACCATGGCATCGATCTCGAACGGACGACTTCGCCGCACGGTTTTGAACGCCTCCCGCAAGACATCCACGGCGTGGGCAGTCGCAAACACCGGCCGGCGACCTTCCGTCACCACGGTGAAGAAGAAGGATCCGCCAGCGACAAATGCGCGCCGATATCTCATCTCGCGTCCCTGCGACGGCGTATCACCGCAGTCCATCGTCGGGTTACGCCCTGCGGGCTAACCCGACCTACACAAGCTGCAGCGCGCGTAGGTCGGGTTAGCGCAGCGTAACCCGACGTATCCCCCCCACCATGCATCGCCGCCAGCATCAGAACAGATCCTCCTCGGCCAGCGTTTCCAGGAAAGCCTCGATGCGCGTGCGGAACGGGCCGATCGGGTTGGTGACGTCGAATTCGAGAAACAGCGTCGGGATGCCATTGTCTTCGAGATGACGCTTGAGCCCGGGATGGTCGCCTTCGTGCGGATCGCAGAATTTCTGCTGCAGGAAGATCGCGGCCTGCGCGTCGTATTCGCGCGCCAGGCCCAGCACGTGGGCGAAACGCGTGTGCGCCGGAAAATCCTTGGTTGGACACGCCGGGCGCGCGCAGTAGCGGTCGGCAATGGCGGCAATCGGATCGTCGTGCGGCCGAGCCTCGTTCCAGAAGTTGCGCGTCCCCGAGCACTGGTCGTCGATGACGATGGTGGCGCCGAGCGACTCGACCATTTCCATGAAGCCGATGTCGTCGTTCTCCGAACCGATGGTCATCAGGCGCACGCCGGATTCGCGCGGCGCGGCGCGCTGCGGCAATTCGGCCAGCACGCGCTGCAACTCGCGATTGTGCTCGACCTTGTCGACGAACTGCGCCGTCAGCGAGGCGTAGAGCGCCTCGGCGCCGGTCAGCGGCGGATTCGCCGCCTTGCGCAAGTCGAAAAGCTGGCGCAGCAGGCGGCGGTTTTCATTCACCACCTCGATCGCGGCATGCAGGTCCGTGTCCGTGATCGACGCGCCGCGCTGGCCTTCGACGAAGGCGCGGAAGCCCTGCACCTCGTTGCGATGCTGCACCCGCGCGAACGGCGACTGAACCTCGTTGGGCATCGGCAGGTAGTAATCCCACTTCACCGTCGGCACGTGATCGCGCCAGGAGGTGAACGTCTGCCGGTAATGCAGGCAGGACTGCGCCAGCACCAGGCCCGCGCAGTAGTCGTAGCGGCCGAGCAGCCCCTGCGCCAGCGAGTCACGGCTGAACGGACAGAACATGCCGAAGATGTGCGGCTCGGCAACGTTCTGCGCTTGATGCGCCCCGAGTACACGCACCGGCAGCATGCCGGCGGCGATCAACACTTCCTCGGGCGTGTAGGTGCACATCGTCGCGACGACCTGGCCGCCGGTGCGTGTCTGCCAGCCGCGCGCGTAGTCGTGACGGTGGGCATACCAATCCTTGAATTGCGCGAACACGATGCTGGATACCCTTTTCCCATTATGGAAACGTTGCTTGCGGTGGGAGCGGCCTCCAGGCCGCGAATCGCTCGGTGCGCACGG
>CAZCPD010000069.1:0-13482 GCA_964500425.1 uncultured Rhodocyclaceae bacterium | reverse complement strand
GCGCCGGCGATGCCGAGATGGCCACGCGCATCGCCCATCACCGCGCCACGCGCACAGCCGAGTGGCCGACGGTCGAAGCGCCGCTGGCGCTCGCCGATGCATTGCAGCGCCACGCCGCGCCGGGCCGTTTGCTGCTCGTCGATTGCCTGACGCTGTGGCTCACCAACCTGCTGCTCGACGCCGACCCGCAACGCCAGCCGCGCGAACGTGATGCGCTGCTCGCCCTGCTGCCGGAGCTGCCCGGCGACATCGTCATGGTCGGCAACGAGACCGGCATGGGCGTCGTGCCGCTGGGCGAACTCACGCGCCGCTATTGCGACGAGGCGGGACGCCTGCACCAGGACGTCGCCGCGCTCGCCGAGCGCGTCATTCTCACCGTTGCGGGTCTGCCGCTATACCTGAAAGGAAGCCCATGAATACCGATTGGATCAGAGCCGATCCGCGTCCGCTCGACCAGGCGATGGCCGCCGCCGCGCGCACGCGGCAGGGACAGCTCACCAAACCACCCGGCGCGCTCGGCGAACTGGAGGAGATCGCCATCCGCCTCGCCGCCATGCAAGGCTGTGAACAGCCGCGCCTCGATGCCATCCGCATCGTTGTGTTCGCCGCCGACCACGGCGTCTGTGCGGAAGGGGTTTCGGCCTTTCCGCAGGCCGTCACCGCCGAGATGATCCGCAACTTCGCGCGTGGCGGCGCGGCGATCAGCGTGCTGGCGCGCAGCCTCGGGGCAAGCCTGGAAGTCATCGACCTCGGTACGGCGAGCGGGCTGCGCGACGTGCCCGGCGTCATCCACCTCCACATCGACGCCGGCACCGCGAACCTGGCGCGCGAGGCCGCGATGACGACCGCACAGTGTGACGCAGCGCTCGCTGCCGGGCGCGAAGCCGTCGAGCGTGCGCTGCGCGACGGCGCGCAGCTCTTCATCGGCGGCGAGATGGGCATCGGCAACACCACCGCCGCCGCCGCGCTGGCCTGCGCCCTGCTGGGCGAAACGCCGCAGCGACTCGCCGGTCCGGGCACGGGACTCGATGCTGCCGGCGTCACGCACAAAGCCATCGTCATCGGCCGCGCGCTGGAACTGCATCGTGATCACCTGCATGAGCCGCGCGAAGCCCTGCGTCGCCTCGGCGGCTTCGAGATCGCCGCGCTCGCCGGCGCCTTCGTCGCCAGCGCGCAAGCCGGCCTGCCGGTGCTCGTGGACGGTTTCATCGCCACGGCGGCGGCGCTGGTCGCCGAGCGCATCCGGCCCGGCGTAGCAGACTGGTTCTTCTACGGCCACGGCTCCGCCGAACCTGGCCACGCCCATCTGCTCACGGCGCTCCAGGCAAGGCCGCTGCTGTCGCTGGGCATGCGCCTCGGCGAAGCCAGCGGCGCGGCGCTCGCGGCGCCGCTGCTGCGTCTCGCCTGCGATCTCCACAACGGCATGGCCACCTTCGCCGAAGCCGCCGTTTCGAAACCGCTTTGATCGCCGAGCTGCTGCGCCACGGCGCGACCGATGACGGCGGCCCCGCCATCTTGCGCGGTCGCCGCGACGATGCGCTGACGGCGGAAGGCTGGGCGCAGATGCGCGCCGCAACGTCTTCCGCGCCGCGACAAGGTCGCGATGCCTGGCAGGCCGTCGTGACCTCGCCGCTGCGCCGCTGCGCCGAATTCGCCCGCGAACTGGCCGAGGCGCGCGGCCTGCCGCTGTTGACCGACGCGCGCCTCGCCGAGCTCGACTTCGGCGCCTGGGACGGCCGCGCCATCGACAGCCTGATGCAGGATGCCGCCGAGGCCGAGGCGCTGCGCGGCTTCTGGCGCGATCCCTGGCGCTATCCGCCGCCGCGCGGCGAGACGCTGGCCGATTTCCAAACGCGCGTGCGTTCGGCGTGGCGGGACATCGCCGCACGCCACACGGGACGCCGCGTGCTCATCGTCAGCCACGGCGGCGTGATCCGCCTGCTGCTCTGCACCGCGCGCGGCCTGCCGCGCCACCGACTGCTGGAGATCGACGTGCCGCACGCCTCGCTGCACCCCATGGAAGTTGCAGTCCTCCCGGAACTTCGCGAACATGACTAAGGCATTACGCCCGCTGGCGATCGCCCTGCAATTCCTGACGCGCCTGCCCATCACGCTGCGCGTCGCGCCGAACGACGCGGAGATCGGCCGCTCGCTGCTCTGCTATCCGCTGGTCGGACTGCTGATCGGCGCGCTGCTGGCGGCGCTCGGCGCGCTGCTCCACGGACACCTCGCGCCGCTGCCAGCGGCGGCGCTGCTGCTGGCAGTGTGGGTCGGCGCCAGCGGCGGCCTGCATCTCGACGGCCTTGCCGACAGCGCCGACGGCTGGGCCGGCGCGCGTGGCGACGCTGCGCGCGCGCTGGCCATCATGAAGGAGCCGACCTGCGGGCCGCTGGGCGTGGTGGCGCTCGTCATCGTCCTGCTCGTCAAGTTCGCCGCACTGAGCGTGATCGTCGCAACCGACTCGCCATGGCCATTCGTCGTCGCCCCGCTGCTCGGCCGTGCGCTGCTGCTGCCGCTGTTCCTGACGACGGATTACGTGCGGCCCGGCGGCCTGGGCGCGACGATGCACGAACATCTGCCGAGGCTCGCGGCATGGCTGTTGTTCGCAGCGATCGCGGCATTGCTGACGGCGAGCGGGATGACGGTACTTGGGCCGACGGTGGCCGCACTCATCGCCTTCATGGCGTTACGGCGAACGATGCTGCGCACGATCGGGGGCATGACTGGCGACACCGCCGGCGCATTGGTGGAAGTGGTCGAAGCGACAACCTTGCTGTGTTGCGCCGCGCTCGTCTGATTCGGAAACAGGGAGGGCGCAAGCCCCGCTCTGCCCCAGGCAGGAAAATCAGCCGTGCGCGCGCTTGAGTATGCCGACGCTGCGCAACAGGCCGGGAACGATGGCGCAGATGCCGCCGACGAGGACCGACAGGATCAGGATGTTGAGCGGATCATCGATGCAGAACATCGACGCCAGCCCCCCGTCGGTCGAAACGAAGCCGCAGGCCTGCGCCGCGCAGCTGGCGCCCGCAAGGGCCGTCGTGGCGGCGGTCTTGAAGAGATGGTTTTGCATGGAATCCTCCATCAAGGGATGACGGGGCCGATTTTACCGCAGCGCGGCCGGGTCCGTTGGCGCCCCCTCGGGGTCCGCGTTCCCCTCACCGCCCCCGATCGCTGCGCCGCCCCGTCTGCGGCGCAGGTAGGCGCTGCCCCAGGCGATGAACTCGTCGACATAGGAGAAGGCCACCGGAATCACCAGCAGGCTCAGGAAGGTCGAGCTGATCAGCCCGCCGATGACGACGATGGCCATCGGCGCGCGGAAGCTCGGATCGGTGCCGATGCCCAGCGCGATCGGCAGCATGCCGGCGCCCATGGCGATGGTGGTCATGACGATCGGCCGGGCGCGCTTGCGGCAGGCGTCAAGCAGCGCGCGACGCCGCTCCATGCCCAGATCGCGCCGCGCGATGATGGCATAGTCGATCAGCAGGATGGAGTTCTTCGTGGCAATGCCCATCAGCATGATGAGGCCGATCATCGACGGCATCGAGATCGCCTTGTTGGTGATGAACAGCGCGAGAAAAGCACCAGGCACGGAGAGCACCAGGGCGAGCAGAATCGTCACCGGCTGGATGAAGTCCCTGAAGAGCAGCACCAGCACGACGTAGATGCACAGCACGCCGGCCGTCATCGCCAGGCCGAAGCCGGCATAGAGTTCGCCCATCGCCTCGGCATCGCCCACGGTCGTCTGCATCACGCTGGCCGGCAGGTTGCGCACGCTGGGCAGGCCCTGCACTGTCTTTTCGATGTCGCCGAGCGGCTGGCCGTTCAGCTCGATGTCAAAGTTGATGTTGCGCAGACGGTCGTAGCGGTCGATCTCGGCCGGGCCGCCGCCGATCTCGATGGCGGCGACATTGCCAAGCATGACCAGTCCGTTCCTGCTCGGCAGCCGGAGTCGTTCGAGCAGCGGCAGATCGGCGCGCGCGCCCGGCGGCAGCTTGACGACGATGGGCACCTGACGCTGCGCGAGATTCAGCTTGGCGAGGCCCTGATCGTAATCCCCCGCGGTGGCGATGCGCAGCGTGTCGGCGATGTCGGCCGAGGTCACGCCGAGGTCGGCCATGCGCGCGAAATCGGGACGCACGATCAGTTCCGGACGCACCAGACTGGCGGTCGAGGTCACGCTGCCGATGCCGGGGATGGAACGCAGTTCGCGCTCGACCTTGCGCGCCTGCTGGGCGAGCAGCGGGCCGTCCTCGCTCGCCAGCACCAGGGTGTATTTTTCCGCCGCCGAGCCGAGACCGACGGTGGCGCGCACGCCGGGGATCGTCGTCAGCACCTGGCGCAGGTCGCGCTCGATCTCCTGCTTGCTGATCCCGCGCCGTTCCGGACGCGGCGTCAGGTTGATGGTCAGCGTCGCCTTGCGCACGTCGCTCGCGCCGCCCGGCATGAAGGGATCGCTGCCCGACTTGCCGCCGCCCACCGCCGTGTAGACCATGCGGACATGCGGGTTGCGCTCGATGGCGACGCGCACCTGTTCGGCCGCCGCCAGCGTGTCCTTGAAGGTGCTGCCCGGCTGCAGCGAGATATAGATCTGCGTCTGCGAGAAATCATCCGGCGGAATGAAGCCGGACGGCAGATACGGCACCAGGGCGAAGGAACCGACGAAGAAGCCGCCGGTGACCAGCAGCGTCGCCGCGCGATGTCTGAGGCAGGCCTCGACCCAGGTTTCATAGACGGCCAGCCAGCGCGGCTCGGGATGCGCACCGGCGGACGGCTTGAGCAGATACGCGGCCATCATCGGCGTCAGCATGCGCGCGACGACCAGCGAGAGGAACACGGCGATCGCCGCCGTCCAGCCGAACTGGACGAAGAACTTGCCGGGCAGGCCGCCCATGAAGGCGGTCGGCAGGAACACGGCGACCAGCGTGAAGGTGGTGGCGATCACGGCCAGGCCGATTTCGTCGGCCGCCTCCATCGCCGCCTGCATCGGCGTCTTGCCCTGCGCCAGGTGGCGCACGATGTTCTCGATCTCGACGATGGCGTCGTCGACCAGGATGCCGATCACCAGCGACATCGACAGCAGGCTGACGACGCTGAGCGGAAAGCCGAGCAGATGGATGACGGCGAAGGTCGGAATCATCGACAGCGGCAAGGCCGTGGCCGAGATGAAGGTCGCCCGGGCGTCGCGCAGGAACAGCCAGACCACCAGCACGGCGAGCACCGCGCCTTCGATCAGCAGCGACATCGACCCTTCATAGTTGTCGACCACCGGATCGACGAAGTTGAAGGCCTCGGTGATCTCGATGTCCGGCTGTTCGGCCTGCAGCTGCTTGAGCTTGGCGCGCACGTTCTCGGTGACCGTCACCGCTCCGAGGCCGCGACTGCGCGGGATCTCGAAGCCGACCACCGGCTTGCCATTGAGCAGCGCGGCGCTGCGCTGCTCACCGACGGTGTCGCTGACGCGAGCCACTTGGTCGAGTCGCACGTGGCGGCCATCGACGAGCACGATTTCCATCGTCGCCAGCGCTTGCGCGCTCTCGACCGTGGCCACCGTGCGCACCGTCTGCTCGGCGCCGCCGACGTCAGTGCGACCGCCCGAGGCTTCCTGCTGAATGCGCCGCAACTGGCGCGAAATCTCGGCCGCCGTGACGTTGAGCGCCAGCATCCGCGCGGGATCGAGCTCGACGCGAACTTCCCGGGTGACACCGCCAACGCGCGACACGGCGCCGACGCCGCGCGCGCCGAGCATCGCCTTGCTGACGACATGGTCGACGAACCACGACAGCGCCTCGTCGTCCATGCGTTTCGAGGATACGGTGTAAGTCAGGATCGGGCTGCCGGCGAGATCGATCTTCTCGATCACCGGATCCTTGAGTTCCGCCGGCAGATCGGCGCGGATCCGCGCGACGGCGGAACGCACATCGTCGAGCGCCTCCTGCGGCGGCTTCTCCAGACGGAATTCGGCGGTGACGATCGCCGTGCCGTCCTGCACCTTGGTATAGATGTGCTTGAGCCCGCGTAACGCGGCCATCGCATTCTCGATCTTGCGCGCCACTTCGGTTTCCATCTGCGACGGCGCGGCGCCGGGCAGGCTCGCGGTCACCAGCACCGTGGGCAGTTCGACATCGGGAAACTGCTGGATTTCCATGGCGCGGAACGACACGATGCCGGCCAGCGTCAGCATGATGAACAGCAGGATGGCCGGAATCGGGTTGCGGATCGACCAGGTGGAAACGTTCATGGCGCGGCGCCTTCCGCGACACCAGCGACACCCGCGACGATGCTGACGATATCGCCGTCGGCGAGGAAACCGGCGCCGGTTTCAACCACGGACGCAGCGCTCTTCAGGCCTTCGATGATCTCGATGCGCTCGCCCTTGCGCCGCCCGGTCTTGACGCGGATCTGTTCGACCCGGACTTGCTCGCCGGCCTTGGCGGGGACGATACCGAAAACATAGGCGAAACCTTCGCGCAGGACCACCGTCGATTGCGGCAGGGTCAGCGCCGGGGCGCCGCCCGTCTCGATCTCGCCGCGCGCGAACATGCCGGCGCGCAGGCCGGACGCCGACTGCGGCGGCAGATCGACATAGACGATGCCGTTACGCGTGCGCGGATCGACGCTGGGCGCGACGCTGCGCACCTTGCCGACGATCTGCCTGCCGTCCGGCCCACTCAGCCAGGCAGGCGCGCCGCTCCTGACGTGCATCAGGTCGTTGGCCGGAAGCTCCGCCTGCCATTCGAGACGCCCGCCGCGGATCAGGCGGAACAGCTCCTGCCCCGGCTGCGTCAAAGAACCGACAGCGGCGGTGCGCGCCGAAATCACGCCGTCGTCCGGCGCCGTCACCTGCGTCTTGTCCATGCGCAGCTCGGCGGCTTGCAGACGCGCCCGCGCGCCCGCCACGCGAGCGCCGGAAGTGCGCTCGGCGGTGACGTATTGCGCGCCGGTCTGCGAGCTGTAGAAACCCTGTGTGCGCAGCGCCTCGGCGCGGTCGGCGTTGACCTTGGCTTCGGCGGCAAACGCCTCCAGCTCCGCCACCGCCGCCCTGGATTCAGCGAGTTCGCTGGCCACCGCATCCTCGGCGATGCGCGCGAGCACCTGACCCTTCGCCACCCGGTCGCCGACCTGCACATTCACTTCGGCGATCCGGTACTGACCGAGCTCCGCCCCGATCACCGCCTCCTGCCAGGCCGTCACATTGCCATCGACCGACAGCGTCAGCGGCCAGTCCTCCTGCTGCGGCGCCACGGTCGTGACGGTGAGCGCAGGTTGAACCGTGGCGGTCGCGGTCGACGCTGCTGGCTTGTCGCCGCAGCCCGCCAGGGCCGCCAGCATGAGCGCCGCCGCCAGCATGGGCCAACGCCTGCAAGCCGAAAGATTCGATCTCATGAAAAATTCCCGTTGCTGATGCCAGAAATCCGTCGCGCCCAAGCTCGACACGGCCGAGCAAGCCTGCGCCATCCAGGGAATGAAAAAAACGCGGCGACGGCGAAAAAGGGAGGATGCTACGCAACGCGGCCCGATCGCGCAACGGCAACCCTCAATGAAACGCCAGCCATTGCGGCCGGAACAGCAGCAGGAGTCCGATGACGCCGATCACCACGCCGCCGATCAGCCGGCTGCCGCGCGCGTAGCGTGCGCCAAAACCGGTGAGCTGCAGGGTGCTCGCGGCGACGACGAACAGGAGGATGTCGTCCAGCATGAAGACCAGGTTGTAGAGCAGCAGATAGCCGTAGTACTGCCAGCGCGTCAGCGCCGACAGTGCCAGGACTTGCGTATACACGGCCGGGATGCCGGCCGAACAGACCAGTTCGATCAGATTGACGGCCAGCGCCAGCAGGAACACTCCGCCGAGCGCCGGCCACAAACGCTCGTCGAGCGCGTAACGGCGCAGCCGGGCCAGCCATGGACGACGCTCATCGCCATGCCCGACCCGACAGGCCGCCTCCGGGTTGGTGAAATAGTCGTGAAGCTGCCAGGCCGCCGCCGCGAGCGCCACGATGCCAACGGCAACGCGCAGCCAGCCCAGATAGCCGACCGCCAGCAACACATTGAGCCATGACGCCATGATCATGAAGACAACCAGTGCGGAACCGAACAGGAAGGTCAGGCCGAGCAGCCACATGCGCCGCCGGTCGCGGGCGCCCATCAGCAGGCCGAGCAGGAAAACCAGCGCCCACATCGCGCAGGGATTGAAACCGTCCAGCGCACCAAGCAGCACGGTCAGCGCCGGCAGCGACAGCGCGGCGGGATTCACCTCGCCGATCAGCGGCAAGCGCAGCGTCTTCGGCAGCACTTGCACGGTCTCGGCGAGGCGCAGCGGCGGCGATGGCTGCCGGCCGGCGATGATTGCCCCGCCGCTGTCGGAACAAGCCTGCGCAAGACAACGCGTCAACTGTGCATGTATCGCCGCCCCGCTGCTATCGTCGCCATGAAAGCCGATCACCGCCCAGTCGCCGATCACCACCAGCGGAACACCCGCTTCGGAGAGTTCGAGCGCATCAACGATGCGGGCGAAATCCTGGCGCGCGGCGGGATCGTGTTGAATCTCGTAGCGGTGAATCGCGATGCGCTCATCGCCGGCGTAACGCTGCAGGAAAACGCCGGCTTCCTCGCAATGCGGGCAGCCTTCGGCGCGAAAGAAATGAACGCTCAGCCGAGGGTCGGCGAAACCGCTCGTGCGTTCCGCGGATTGAGACTTGTCCATCTCGCCGGCCTGCACCGACGCGCTGCCGACGAACGCTACACAGAGCATCGCCAGCAGAACACGCCTGCCGCCCCTCGCCAGCATCCCGCGGAAACATCCACCGGCGCCGATCATGAGCACACCCCAACCCAATTTCATGACAATATCCATATCAGAGCCTGCTAATATACCAGTCACCGCCGCCAGACGCGGCCAACATTTTCAAGCATAACCTTCGGAGACCACCATGACCCATCCCGAGCCACGCATTGCCATCCTCGGCGCCGGCTTCGCCGGCCTGCGCGCCGCGCGCGAATTACGACGCCTGCTGCCGCGCGCGGTGCTCACACTCGTCTCGCCCAGCCGCGAATTCATCTATCTCCCCAGCCTCATCTGGATTCCCGGCGGGCAGCGCAACGGCGACGCCCTGCGTTCCCCACTCGACGGCTTTCTGCGTCGCCACGCCATCGAACACCGGCAAGGCAGCGTCACCGGCCTCGCCAAAAGCGGCCGCACGGTGCTGACCGACAGCGGGCCACTCGAGGTCGACGCACTGCTGATCGCAAGCGGCGGGCGCTTCCTGAAAACATTGCCGGGCATCGAACACGCGTTGACCCTGTGCGAGGGCATTCCGGCGGCGGAAGCCATCGGCGCACGCCTGAGCGCGATGCGCAGCGGCGCGATTGCCTTCGGCTTCGGCAGCAACCCCAAGGAGCCATCGGCCATGCGCGGCGGACCGATGTTCGAACTGCTCTTCGGCGTCGACACATGGCTGCGCCAACAGGGAAGGCGAGCCAATTTCCGCCTGACCTTCTTCAACCCGTCCGCCCAACCCGGTCAGCGCCTCGGCGACCAGGCCGTCGCCGGCCTGCTGGCCGAAATGGCGCGACGCGACATCGCCACGCATCTGGGCCACAAGCCGCTCTCCTTCGCCGCCGACAGCGTGACCACGGAAGGCGGCCGCCTGCCCGCCGACCTGATCCTGTTCATGCCGGGCCTCACCGGCCCGGCCTGGGCCGAATCCAGCGACCTGCCGTTGTCGCCCGGCGGCTTCTTCGCCGCCGACGAATTCTGCCGGGTCAATGGACAGGAGAAGATCTACGTCGCCGGCGACGCCGGCAGCTACCCCGGCCCCGACTGGCTGCCCAAGCAGGCGCACATGGCTGAACTACAGGCCGTCGCCGCCGCGCATAACCTCGCGGCAGAACTGGCCGGCCGCACGCCATTCGCCCGCCCGAAAGCCGAACTCGCCTGCATCATCGACGACGGCGCGCACGGCATGCTGGTGTATCGCAGCATGAAGCGCAATCGAGCCCTGCCCGCCTCGCGTCTATTCCACTGGGTCAAGCGGGGCGTCGAGTGGCGCTATCTGCGGGGGTTGCGGTAACGGAAGTCGCCGTGATCCTCGATCCTCGTGCAAGCCATCTTGCCGTCATGTCCGTCAGAAGGAGCTTCGAGAGGCTCAGCAAGAACGGTGAGTAATTGTCCGGCGTTTCCCTAACGCAGCACGCAACGAATGCCGCCGGGCGCCTCGATCAGCGTCGCGCAGCGATTGCAGTGGGTGCAACCGTTGAGGTAATCGGGGTCGGCCTGGGCGTGGTTGACGAAGTCAGGATCGAACAGCAGGGTGCGGCCGAGCTGGATGAAGTCGAAGCCCTCGCCCATCACCTTGGCGATGCTCTCGTTGCTGGAGACGCCGCCGATGTAGCAGACGGCGCCGCGCTTCACCTTGTCGCGGATGCGCCGCGCGTTGTCGAGCAGATAGGTTTCGCGATACGGGTAGTAGCGGAACATGCGCGGGCCGACGACGCGCAGGCCGACCTGCATGATCGGGTTCTTCTCCTGTTCGAGCATGCCCGGCAGGATGCTGTCGCCATGGAACAGCAGCATGGGGTTCATCGAACTGGTGCCGTCGCTGGGAATCACGCAGTCGAGACCGGCTTTGTCGAACATCTCGGCGATCAGCGGCGACTCTTCATAGGTGACGCCGCCGCGCACGCCATCGGACATGCTGATCTTGCCGAGCAGAGGGAAGTCGTCACCGACCGCCTTGCGCACCGCCGCCAGCACTTCGAGCGGGAAGCGCATGCGGTTGGCGAGGCTGCCGCCATACTCGTCGGTGCGCTTGTTGGTGATCGGCGAGATGAACTGGGAAAGGCCGTAGCCATGACCGAAATGGATTTCGATGGCTTCGAAGCCGACCGATTTCATGAAGGCCGCGGCGCGCCCCATCGTCGCAACGCGCGCGCGGATTCCTTCCCTGGATAGCGCGCCGCAGAAGAACATGCCTTGCGCCATGCCCAGCTTGTTGAGACCGAACGACGGACCGTAGGGCATCGCGGTGCTGAGCTGTTTGTTCTTCGAAAAACCGCCGGCATGGCACAACTGGCCGGCGACGCGCGTGCCGCTGGTCTTGATGGTCCGGATCATTTCCGACAATGGCGCACGCACGTATTCGTCCATGTACATCATGTTCGAATTGAGGCGGCCGTCGTTCTCGGCGGCGCAGTAAGCGACGGTGGTCATCGCCGTGCCGCCTTCTCCGATACGCCGGTGCAACTCGGTCAGATCGGCGCTGGGCAAGCCGTTGGGCGACTTGCCTTCAAAAGTGCCGGCCTTGATGATGCGGTTGCGCAAGGTGAGTCCGTTGAGTCTGGCTTCTGACAGGCATTTGCCAACGGCATCGCGCGTCGATGGGTACGTCATTTCGGTTCCTTTAGAGGCCGCATGAGGAAAATCATTGCCGCGTTTGCCGCGCGGTTGTCGCACAGTCTTGGCACACAGCGGGATTTCTGAAAACCCGCGATTCTATGCGCGTTTGACCGGTCGCAACAGAGGCCGACACAAGGCGTTCAGGAGAAGCTGGCGCGATTGCGGCCGCTTTCCTTCGAGCGATACAGGGCCGCATCGGCCTGACGAAACACCTGGGAAACGCTTTCGACGTGCGGATCGACTCGCTTGCCGCCAACCGAGATGGTCACGACGCCATGGCTTTCGTTGCGCACGTGGGGGATGGCAAGGGACTTCACGGATTCGAGCAGGACATCGGCGCAATCCTGCATGTCGTCAGCCGTTGCGGCTGGCAGGATCACCGCGAATTCCTCGCCGCCATAGCGAGCGCAAAAACCATCGCGGCAACGTCCCTGCTCCTGCAGGCGAACAAGCGCCGCCTGAATCGCCGCCGCCACTCGAATCAGACAATCGTCGCCGACCTGATGACCGTAGGTATCGTTGAATTTCTTGAAATTATCGACATCGACCATCAACACGGCGAAATCTTCGCCTTTCGTGCCCTTGCGCGCCCGCTCCCAGAGCATGTCGACTTCCATGTCCATGTAGCGCCGATTGAACATGCCGGTCAGCGCATCGCGCGTCGCAAGTTCTTCCAGTTTGGCATTCGCGGCGCAAAGCGCTCCGCGCAGCTGGGCGATCCGCGACATCGCCTTGATCTTGGCGAAGAGCACTTCCTCGGCGACGGTCTTCGGCAGGTAATCGTCGGCGCCGGCCTCGATGGCGGTCAGCAGATCGATGGGGGTGTCGGATACCGTCAGGAAGATGATCGGCGTCCATGCCCACTTGTGACTGGCTTCCTCGGCCCGGATACGCGTGGTTGCCTCGAAGCCGTTCATGACCGGCATCTCGATATCCATCAGCACCAGGTCGGGGGCGATCTCCTTGAACAGTACGACCGCGGCAGCCCCGTCCGCGGCGTGAACCACCTCATGCCCGAGCTGGCTCAGGCGAAACGTCATCAGTGCGGCGATGGAACGCACATCCTCGACCAGAAGTATCTTCATCCCCAACTGCCCTCCAGGGTGCATGTTCTCCTGGCGCCGATTGTACGCCGTTAGCCGTTCGGCCTGTAGCGCCGCGCGCTTATTGAAGGCCGCCGATGAACACCGACAGCGCCTTGGTCTCGAGTTCCGTCAGCTTCGCGGCGACCGAGTGCATGATGGCGTTGTCATTGGTGCGCTCGCGGCGGTTGAAGTCCTTCAACTGGGTTTCGATGTAGGCCGGATGCTGTCCGGCGAGACGCGGCAGGGCTTCGGTGCCATGTCCCTGCGCGCCATGACAGGTGGCGCAGGCGGGCACGCCCGACCAGCTGTTGCCGCGTGTGAACAGATAGCGGCCGACACCGGCGAGGTCCTGGTCGCCGGGCTGACGCGTGCCAGCCTTCTTGCTGCTGAACCAGGCGGCGAGTGCGGCGATTTCATCATCGCGCAGGTCCTTGGCCATGTCGCTCATGGTCTCGCTCTTGCGGCGACCGTCGCGAAAATCGCGCAACTGCTTTTCCAGATACTTCGGATGCTGCGCGGCGAGGCGCGGATAGATGGCGCTCGCGCTTTCCCCCTCGGCGCCATGACACAGGGCGCAGCGCCCAGCGACGATCTCCTGGGTGGTGCGCGGCGCGGGCGGCGTTTGGGCGATGGCGAACGCGGGCAGCAGGAGTGCGGCGGCAGCCAGCAGGTGGCGCAGGGACATGATGCGGTTCCTCTCGAATGCGGAGATAGGGGAGCCTCGAACGACAACGCCCGCGGCAGCGGGCGTTGTCGTTCGGATCAATACGAAACTCAGGTTTTCAAGACCACCAGCACTTCGTCGAGCATCTTCTTGGCGTCGCCGAACAGCATGCGGTTGTTGTCCTTGTAGAAGAGCGGATTATCGACGCCGGCGTAACCCGAGGCCATGCTGCGCTTCATCACAATGGAGGTCTTGGCCTTCCAGACTTCGAGCACCGGCATGCCGGCGATCGGGCTGGTCGGGTCGTCCTGGGCGGCCGGATTGACGATGTCGTTGGCGCC
>CAZCPD010000068.1:0-13526 GCA_964500425.1 uncultured Rhodocyclaceae bacterium | reverse complement strand
CGACCGGCATCGTCGTCGAATGCCAGGACGACCGCTCGCAGCACCGCAACAAGGCCCAGGCCATGGCCGTGCTGGCGGCGCGCATCAAGGACAAGCAGGAACGCGAACAGGCCGCCAAGATCGCCTCGACGCGCAAGAGCCTGATCGGCAGCGGCGACCGCTCGGAGCGCATCCGCACCTACAACTTCCCGCAGGGCCGCGTTACCGACCATCGCATCAACCTCACGCTCTACAAGATCGACGCCATCATGGGCGGCGACCTCGACGAGCTGGTCGCCGCCCTGACCGCCGAGCATCAGGCGGAACTGTTGGCCGCGCTGGCCGACAGCGAATAGTCAGTTGGTGCTCACGTTTACGGAGAATGCCTTGGATACTGGCTTAGCGCTGGACGCTGCGACGCGCCACATCGGCCGTCTGGAAGCCCGGTTGTTGCTCCAGCAGACCACCGGCCTGACGGCGAGCGCCATCGCCGCCCATCCCGAACGCCCGCTTTCCGCCGCCGAGCAGACGGCCTATGAGCGACTCGTCGCCCGCCGCGCCGCCGGCGAGCCGATTGCCTACCTCGTCGGCACGCGCGAGTTCTACGGCCGTGACTTCGCCACAACCCCGGAAGTGCTGATCCCGCGCCCGGAAACGGAGCTACTGGTGGAGCTCGGCCTTGCCAAGATGCAGGGCATCGCCGCGCCGCGCATCCTCGACCTCGGCTGCGGCAGCGGCTGCATCGCCGTGACGCTGGCGCTCGAATGTCGTGGCGCGGACGTGACGGCCGTCGACCGCTCGAACGGTGCGTTGACCGTCGCCCGCCAGAACGCCGCCGCGCTCGGCGCCGATGCCTCGGTGCGGTTCATCGAAAGCGACTGGTGTGGCGTGCTGAACAGCGAGAGTGAGCGCTTTCACCTGATCGTCAGCAACCCGCCCTACATCCGCGCCGACGACCCACACCTGACCCAGGGCGACCTGCGCTTCGAGCCGCCCGGCGCGCTCGCCAGCGGCGCCGATGGCCTCGACGCGCTCAGGCGGATCGTCGCCGCCGCCACCGCCCACCTGCTGCCCGGCGGCTGGCTGCTGATGGAGCACGGCTACGATCAGGCGGACGACGTACGCGCATTGCTGATCGCCGGCGGCTATGCCGACATCGAACAGCACCGCGATCTGGCCGGCATCATCCGGGTTTCAGGTGGACGCCGCCTCTAAACCCTAACGGAATTAGCCAGTACCCACTAACCTGGCTGGTCCGCCTGCAGAAAATCGACCATCATCGGCGTCACCACCCCCGCCGCCTCGCGGTGCGGAAAGTGCCCGACGCCGGGCAGCAGGCGGAATTCGAACGGCCCGGTGAACGCCTCCTTGCTGCGCCCGAACACCTCCGGCCCGACCGCGCCGTCAACGGCGCCGGACAGCAGCAGCGTCGGCGGCGAGGTCTTGGCCGAGAGCAGCGCCCAGCCCTGCCGGGTCGAATGGCGGAACATCGCGCGGTAGTAACCTATTGCGGCGGCAAGGCCACCCGGCGCAGTTAGTGCCTGCTTCACCGGGCGCAGATCGGCCTCGGTGACCGACCAGCTCGGCGACCAGTCACGATACAGCCGGTCGATGAAGGCGAAGTTGTCGCGCGCCACGCGCCGCTCCGGCAGGCCGGACAGCTGGAAGAACCAGATGTACCAGGAACGCCGCAACTGCTTCAGCGACTGCACCGCGCCGCCGATATGCGGGACGCTCATCAGCACCAACCGGCGGATGCGCGCGGCGTCGAGGTTGGCCGCGCAATAGGCCGCATAGGCGCCCCAGTCGTGGCCAACCAGCGCCGCATCCTTCGCGCCGAGCGCCTCGATCAGCGCCAGCACGTCCCGCCCCAGCGCCGTCGTCGAATAATCGCCATCCGGCGCCAGGCCCGTCGGCGCATAGCCGCGCATGTACGGCGCCACGGCACGGAAGCCCGCCGCCGCCAGCGCCGGCAACAATTGGGAATAGCTCTGCGCCGTATCGGGAAAGCCGTGCAGGCACAGCACCAGCGGACTGTTGCCGGCCCCGGCCTCGTGATAGGCGAAGCGGATGCCGTTGGCGGTGATGTATTTGAGTTCGAGGGACATGAGAAGTGCTTCGTTTCAAACGGTTGCCGGAAAACCGCGCATGGTAGCAGGTTCGTTCGCTCCTGCCGCCCCCTTCCCCGCCTGTGGGAGCGACCTCCAGGCCGCGAATCTCCGAGCGCCCCCACGAAAACCGCTGGCGCACCGTGACCGCCACAATCGCAGCCCCAGCGTTGCCGGCGTTCTGGGAATGGCACACAATTCAGAACCTTTTTCAGCACGCATCGAGGCGCCTCATGGAACAGCTACTCGCCACCCGCTCGGTGAGCATCACCGAACTCAAACGCAGCCCGAGCGCGGTGCTCGAACAGGCGGGGTCCGAACCCGTGGCGGTGCTCGATCACAATCGGCCGGCGACTTTTCTGCTTTCGCCGGAGGTTTATGAATCGATGCTGACACGTCTGAACGCCGATCTGCGCAACGCCATTCAGGAAGGCATCGACAGCGGCCCCGCCATCGCCGCGGATGACGTGTTTGCCGAACTGTCTGCCCGCTACGCCGAGCCGAAACGCGGCGCGGCGAAGCCTTCCGGCAAGGCCGGCGGCAAGCGCGCGGGCTGATGGCGCCGGTCACCTTCTCGCCGAAGTCCCGGCAGGATCTTATCGGCATCGGCGACTACATCGCCAAAGACAGCCAGGCCCACGCCCGTCGCCTCGTCAACGAGCTGAAGGATCAGTGCAAACGCATCGGTCGCGCACCGCCGGGTTATGTCAGCGGCCGAGGCGCCCCTTTGCCATGACCGTGAATCGTACTCCGTAAGCGCCCCTTATTCCTCCACCAGCACCCGCTCATCATCCTTGCGACCGTTGCGCAGGCCGAGGTCCTTGAGCTTGCGGTAGAGGTGGGTGCGTTCGAGGCCGGTCCTTTCGGCCAGCCGCGTCATGTTGTTGCCGTCGATGCGCAGGTGGTGTTCGAAGTAGATGCGCTCGAAGGATTCGCGCGCCTCGCGCAGTGGCAGGGCCATGATCTCCGGTGAGAGGCCGACCGGCGCCGAGATCCCGAAGCCTTGCGCGGCGAGCAGGCGCGTCACGTCCTCGGCGAGGATTTCATCTTCCAGAGCGGACAGCGCCAGCGACTTCACGGTGCTTTTCAGTTCGTCGTAGCCGTTCGGCCAGCTGTGCTGACGCAGGGCGTTGAGGGCGGCGGTCGAAAAGCGGCGGCGCGGCACTTCGCCGGCTTCGACGCGCTGGATCAGCAGATGCGCGGCAATTTCGGGAATCTCGTCGCGCAGCTCGGAGAGCGCCGGGACGCCGAGCCAGACGTCGAAGATCTGCTTGATCTGTGCATCC
Organism: uncultured Rhodocyclaceae bacterium; assembly: GCA_964500425.1. GTDB lineage: Bacteria > Pseudomonadota > Gammaproteobacteria > Burkholderiales > Rhodocyclaceae > Sterolibacterium. The sequence continues at coordinate 10,153 of CAZCPD010000068.1, read as the reverse complement.
TCCCAGCCTTGTGCCGCCAGCGCGGCGCTGTCGAGGGTGGTGGCGGCAATCAGGCGCAGATCGTATTTCGCCAGGCGCTCGGCGGCGAACATCAGGTTCTTCTGCTGCAGGCGGGTGAGACGGCCGAGCTCCTCGGCAAACAGCACGCCGCCGCGGGCGGCTTCGAGCATTTCCAGGGTCAGCGGCACGCTGTCGTGGGCAAAATCGAGCCACACCTTGCCCGGCGCGAGCAGGGTGCGTCCCGCCAGTTCGGCAATGCCGCCCGGCGCCGAGCGCAGCATCACCGCACGGCTGTTCGCCGCCACCTGTTCGAGGCGCTTCTTGAGGTCGCGCAGCGGCGCCGAACGACTGAACGCCGCCAGCGAGAGGCCGCCCACCGCCTGCGTCGGCGTCTTGGTCAGGCCTTTCTTCACCGAGGCCAGCAGCTTCTGCAAGGCGATCGGCTTCTCAAGGAAATCGAGCGCGCCAATGCGCGTCGCCTCGACCGCCGTGTCAATGGTGCCGTGTCCGGACATCATGATCACCGGCATGGTCAGCTGGCCGTTGGCCGCCCACTCCTTGAGCAGGGTGATGCCATCGGTATCCGGCATCCAGATATCGAGCAGCACCAGGTCGGGCCGCGCTCGCTCGCGCTGGACACGCGCAGCGGCCGCATTCTCGGCGAGCTTCACGTCATGCCCTTCGTCGGCAAGAATTTCCGAGAGCAGCTCGCGGATGCCCATTTCATCATCGACTACCAGTATCTGTGCCATATCGACTCCTCGTGCTTCCTGTAATTGCTGGTTGGCAAGTGTGTTGCCTCTGTCTTCACGCCGCCTGCGGCAGACGGATCAATACTTCCGCGCCGCATGGCGCACGGTTCGCGATGCGGATCTCGCCGCGATGCTCGTCCACGATCTTCTTGACGATGGCCAGGCCCAGCCCGGTCCCCTTGGCCTTGGTGGTGACATAGGGCTCGAAGGCGTGCGCGATGATCTGGGCCGGAAAGCCGCTGCCGTTGTCAGTCACCGCCAGCAGCACGCTGCCGTTCTCGTCGCGGCGCGTCGCAATGCGGATTTCGGGATGCATCTCGGGGTGTTCCTTGTGTGCCTCTTCCTCCGCCTCCTGGGCATTGGTCAGCAGGTTGTGGATCACCTGACGCAATTGCGACGGATCGCCGGCGATCGGCGGCAGCTTCGCCGCCAACTGGGTATTCACGCGCACGCCGGCATTTTCGTAGAGTTCGAGCACGTCCATGATCAGCGCGTTCAGATCGAGCGGCTGCAACTGCGCCGGCGGCATGCGCGCGTAGTCGCGGAAATCGTTGACCATGGACTTCATCGCCTCGACCTGGGTCACGATGGTCTGCGTCGAACGGTTCAACATCGCCAGCCCTTCCGCATCAAGGCGGCCGGCCAGCTTGTGCTGCAGGCGCTCGGCGGAAAGCTGGATCGGCGTCAGCGGGTTCTTGATCTCATGCGCCAGGCGCCGCGCCACCTCGCCCCAGGCGAGCGAGCGCTGGGCGGCGATCAGCCGGGTGATGTCGTCGAATACCACGACATAGCCGCCGCCGCTTTGCTCGGGCAGCGTCGAGCCGCGCAACAGCAGCACCTGGGCGGCGATGCCGGCGGATTCGGCGCTGTCGATTTCGACCTGCTGTTGCCATTCGCACGGCTTGGCCGAGCTCTCGCTGCCGGCGAAGCCGGCGAGGATCGCGTCACGGAACGCCGCATGGCCGGGCCACTCGGCGAGCGGCAGATCGTCGACGCCATCGAGCGTGTCGTTGAGGATGGTGCAGGCGCCGCGATTGTTGGCGCGCAGCACGAAGTGACGGTCGAAGGCCATGACGCCGGACGAAAGATTCGCCAGCACGCTTTCCAGATAGGCGCTCGCCGCCTCGACCTTGCTGCGATGCCGCTCGGTTTCCTGGCGCGCTTCGGAGAGCTGACGCGTCATGCGGTTGAAGGATTGCGTCAGCACGCCGAGTTCGTCATGGGTCTCCAGCTCGGCGCGCGGCGTGAAGTCGCCGGCGGCGACCGCCTGGGTGCCCTCGGCGAGAATCAGCAGCGGCGCCGCCAGACGCCGCGCAAGGAAGATCGCCAGGGCGATCGCGGCGAACAGCGCCAGCAGCAGGGTCAGCGTCAGCGTCAGCATGTAGATGCGGTTGAGGCCCTGACGACCGAGCGAAAGCTCCTGGTAATCGCGATAGGCCGCTTCGACGCTGCGCGCGCTCTGCGCAATCGAGGCCGGCACCTTGCGCGTCACCTGGAGGATGCGTGGCTCCAGCGCCTGCATGCTACCGGTCACCGGCACCAGCGCACGCAGTACCAGTCCGCTCGCCGCATCACCTTCGAGCCAGGCCACGCCGCGCTTCTGGCGGGCCTCGCGCAATTGCGCCAACGTCGGCGATTCGGGCAGCAGCTTGTCGGTGCTGGCGGAACTGTTCGCCAGCGCCCGGCCATTCGCCGAGAACACGGTCGCGGTCTGCAGGCCGGCCTGCTCGCGCAGGCGGTTGAGGCGCGCCGGCCGCACCTCCTGGGCATCGCCAAGCTGCAGGGCGACGCCGCTGGCCTGCTCGGTCAGCTCGTCGAGCTGGGCGTCGAGAACATTGCGCGCCAGCGTGAGGCCGCCATCCAGCGCGCTTTCGACACGCACGTCGAACCATGAGTCGATGCTGTTGACCACGAACTGCATGGAGACTCCATACACCAGCGCACCGGGCAGCACCGCCATCAACGCCAGCATCAGCAGCAGCCGCGACTTGAGCCGCGAGCCGAACACGCCCTGACGATATTCGCTGCGCAAGGCGCGCAACTGCACCAGCACCACGGCCACCAGCACGACCACGAGCACCGCGTTGAGCCCCATCAGCAACGGATAGTTGTGCGCGAACAGGGCCGTGTTGGAGCTCGCCGAAGTCAGCAGGAACAGCAGGATCGCGCCGACGATGAAGGCCAGCACGGCGGCGATGATGGCGGGGGTTCGCATCGCCATTTATCTCACCTCGCGCTCGGCTGCGGCGCCTGGCACGAACTGCCAGCGCAACACCTTCGCCTCGATCATCCAGTCCTTGTTGGCGATGGCGTCGAGCTGCAAGGGCTTGGGCAATTGCTGGCGATCGAGCGACAGGCGCAGCGCCGCATGATAGGTCTCGCCTGGCTTCAGGGCGCCGCGCTCGGCGACGGGCAGGGCCGCTGCGCGCCCCATCACGCGCAGCGCATCGGCCAGCTTGGCGAAATCCTGCGGCAATCCGCCGCCGCTGGAAAGCCGATACTGGCGGGTCAGTGGAAGGTAGGCGAGGCGGTAATTGAGGACGCGCCCGGCAATATGCTCCCCGGGCCAGAACCAGCGGTTGCGCGTGATCTCGATTTCGAGCTGGAAATACAGCGGCACGCCGCGCGTGACGATTTCTTCGAGGCGACTGCCCAGATCGATGTTGAATTCGGCGGAAAGAACATAGGCATCCTCGCTCGACGCCAGGCGCGCCGAAGTCGCCTCGATGACACCAGCCCAGGCCAGACCGGCCTGACCCGCAACCCCCAACAGAAACGCGATGACCAGCGCGCGCCAGCGGCGCCGAGCCAGATCAAGGGCGTTTCTGCAAAAGGGCATGGAAGAAACCGTCATGTTCAGCCTGCGGCAGCAACTGCCAATGCAGGGCCCGTCCTTTTTCTCGTTCTCTTTCGTCAGCCGCCGTCGGCGGCAAGGGCAAACGCTCGGCATCCGCATGACGATGCAGGAAGGCATCGACTTGCGCGGCGTTTTCCTGGGGAAACAACGAACAGGTGCAATAGAGCATTTTGCCACCGGGCGCGAGCACGCGCCACAAGGCATCGACAATTTCGCGCTGCGTTCGCGCGAAGCCGATCAGATCCTTTTCGCGGCGCAGCCACTTGATATCCGGATGGCGACGCACCACACCGGAAGCCGAGCATGGCACGTCGGCGAGGATGCGGTCGAACGGCCGGCCGTCCCACCAGCCGTCGACATCGCGGCAATCGACCGCGCGGACTTGCGCGCGCAAGCCGAGGCGGACGAGATTCTCTTCGATACGCGCCGCGCGCTGCGGCTCCGCGTCGAGCGCCAGCAGGTCGACGTCGGCGAGTTCCAGGAGATGCGTGGTCTTGCCACCGGGCGCGGCGCAGGCGTCGAGCACGCGCTGGCCATCCCGCGCATCGAGCAGCGGCGCCGCGTGCTGCGCGCCCCAGTCCTGCACCGAAACGCGACCGTCGAAAAAGCCGGGCAGCTTGTCCACGCCCTGCGGCCGTTCGAGCAACAAGGCAGCCTCGCCCAGCCAGCGCGCACCGATGCCGGCGGCCGTGAGCTCGGCGAGATAATCCTGCGTCGTGGCGCGCCGCCGATTCACGCGCAGCGTCATCGGCGGATGGCCGTTGCCGGCGGCAAGTATCTCTTGCCAGTGCTCCGGGTAAGCCGCGCGCATCCTGTCGAGCCACCAGCGCGGATGCTGATACCGCGCCACCTCGTCGTCATCCGCTGCGGCAAGCAGCGTGTCCGCCTGGCGCAAGCGGTTGCGCAGCACGGCATTCGCCAGCGCCTTGAACTGGCCGCGACCGATACGCGCCGCCGCCTCGACCGCCTGGTCGACGCTGGTGTGCGCATCCTGCGGACGAACTTCGAGGCGATAGAGCGCCGCCAGCAGCAGGGCGCGCAGCGTCGTCTTGGCGCCGGCCTCGTCGAGCGGCTCGCGCAGCAGACGATCGAGCAGGAAGTCGCCGCGCCCATATTGGCGTAGCGCGCCATACGCGAGATCCTGAATCGCCCCGCGCTGCGCGGGCTGAGGCTGGTGCGCTTGCCAGCAGGCGGCGAGGGCCGCATCGAGATTTCTGCCGCCGATGACCTCGGCAATGACCGCGGCGGCGCGCAGCAAGGCGTTGGCCAGCGAGTCTGAAGGCAATTCGGGCAACGGCTCAATGGCGCGAGGTGCGCGCCGGATACGGGGGGGAGGTCTGGAGTTCATCGGCGCGCATCGTAACAAATCCTCCGCGCCACTTCGCGATTATTTCGCGGCGTCGCGGGTGACACCGCAGCGAATCAGCGGATCAGGCACAGGCGGCAGACGCGTTTTGCTCGATCGCTGATGGCCGTTCGCGGAATTTCAATCGCTCGACAGGACGATCGCAATTGGCGCGGGCATTTCGTGGGAGCGGCCTCCAGGCCGCGAATGCCGTATCCCTTCGCGGCCTGGAGGCCGCTCCCACGAAGAACTTCTTTCCGTTCCGACGGCGGAATTGTGCGAATGCGATCACCCTGAATCGCTCAAGCGTCGAAGCGCGCACCGACGGCCACGGCAAAGCCGCGCAGGAAATCGCCGGCCGCGAGACGTTTGCTGCCCGGCTTCTGCAGTTCGGTCAGGCGCAGGGCGCCCTGGCCGCAGGCGACGACGATGCCGGCAGCGTCGGCGGCCAGCACCGTGCCGGGTTCGCCGTCGCCCTCGATTGGCGCCGCCTGCCAGACCTTCAGCGGGGTGCCGGCAAGCATCGAGGTCGCGCCGGGAAAGGGGTTGAAGGCGCGCATGCGGCGGGCCAGCGATGCGGCGGGCTGCCGCCAGTCGAGCGCGGCCTCGCTCTTGGCGATCTTGGCTGCGTAGGTCACGCCGTCCGCCGGTTGCGGCACGGCAACCAGTTGATCGAAGCGCGCCAGGGCGTCGACGACGAGTCGCGCGCCTTGTTCGGCAAGTTTGTCGTGGAGACTGGCGGCGGTCTCGTCAGCGGTGATTGACAGCGCTTCCTTGAGCAGCATGGCGCCGGTATCGAGACCGGCATCCATCCGCATGATGGTGACGCCGGTTTCCGCATCGCCGGCTTCGATGGCGCGCTGGATCGGCGCGGCGCCGCGCCAGCGCGGCAGCAGCGAGGCATGGATGTTGATGCAGCCGCGCGGCGGCAGGTCGAGCACGGCTTGCGGCAGGATCAGGCCGTACGCGGCGACGACCATGATCTCGGCCCCGGCATCGGCGACGGCGGCGCGGATCGGTTCATGGGTCGCCGGGTCCTTCAGGCGTTCGGGCTGGAAGACCTCCAGCCCGTGCTTCACGGCAAGCTGCTTGACGGCGCTGGGCATCAGCTGCATGCCGCGTCCGGCGGGTCTATCCGGCTGTGTGAGCACTAACGGCACGGTGTGTCCGGCGGCGAGGATGGCGTCGAGCGCGGCGGCGGCGAACTCCGGCGTGCCGGCGAAGATGACTTTCATGTTTCGGGGCGCCTTCTTCAAAGTCATGTCCGTTGGGGAGCTTTCGGCAACGACGCAGCCATCAGGCGACAACCCGGTCATGATGCTTGACGCGCTTGTTGAGCTTGCTCTTGATGCGCGTCTGCTTGAGGCGCGAGAGATATTCGACGAACACCTTGCCCTGCAGATGATCGAGCTCGTGCTGGATGCAGACGGCGAGCATTTCCTCGGCATCGAGCTCGAAAATTTTGCCGTCGAGGTCGAGCGCGCGCACGCGCACGCGGGCGGAGCGCGTCACCGTTTCATAAACGCCGGGGACGGACAGGCAGCCCTCCTCGCCCTCGCATTCGCCTTCGCGGGAGATGATTTCCGGGTTGATCAGGGTCAGCAGGCTCGACTTGTCCTCGCTGGTGTCGATAACCACCAGCTGGATGTGTCGGTCGACCTGGGTCGCGGCCAGGCCGACGCCAGGAGCGGCGTACATGGTCTCGGCCATGTCGGCGGCGAGCTGGCGGATGTCGGCGTCGATCTGGTCGATCTTCTGCGCCCTGGTGTGCAGACGCGGATCGGGATAGCGGAGGATAGTGAGGAGCGCCATGGTCGGTTCGTGAAATAATCCCGGTAAAATTGTTGCCGAATTAAGCCATTAGATGCAGAATCTAATATAAAGCGTTATCGGCCGATTGGCTGGCATGATGCATGTTGCGTAATCGCGGCTTCTTCCAGAGGGTGCCACAATGACTGTGACCACGAAATCGAGAATTATATCTGCGCTGTTCCTGAGTTATTCAAGCATGGTCCTCGGCTTGGCAAGTTCGCCGGCGCTGGCGCAGTCGGATCCGGTTTCCGGCGCGGTCGCGACCAGGGGTAACGTGCTGGAACTTGCCGAGAACGCGCCCGACCGCCACATCGTGGTTCCCGGCGACACGCTCTGGGGCATCTCCGGCATTTTCCTCAAGAAGCCATGGCGCTGGCCGGAAATCTGGCGTCTCAACAAGGAACAGATCAAGGATCCCCACTGGATTTATCCCGGCCAGATCGTCTATCTGGACCGCAGCGGCAGCCAGCCGCAACTGCGGATCGGCACACCGGTCGGCGGCGCCGGCACATTCAAGGCTTCGCCGCAAGTGCTGATGGAAGACAACACCCGCGCGATTCCGAGCATTCCCCAGAAACTCATCGAACCCTTCCTCTCCCAGCCGCTGATCATCGAGGCCGGCCAGCTCGACGGCGCCCCGCGCATCGTCGCCACCCAGGAAGATCGCGTGGTGGTCGGCGCCGGCAACACCGCCTATGCGACAGGCATTGTTGGTAAACAGCCGATGTGGCAGATCTATCGCCCCGGCAAGGCGCTGGTCGATCCGGAAAACAACCAGCTGCTCGGCTACGAAGCCTTCTATCTCGGCAGCGCGCGCCTGACCCGCGAGGGCGAGCCCGCGACGCTGGAAATCCTCAAGTCCACCCAGGAAATCGGCCGCGATGATCGCCTCGTCCCGGCGCCGCGCCCGGAAATCGTCAACTACGTGCCGCACGCGCCGGACAAACCCATCAAGAGCCGCGTGATGTCGGTCTACGGCGCCGTCGAGGAAGGCGCCAGCCATTCGATCGTCACCCTCTCGCGCGGCAAGCAGGACGGTCTCGAGGTCGGTCATGTGCTGGCGCTGTCGCGCGCCGGCGTGAACATCGAAAACCGCTTCCAGGGCAAGCTGGAAACCTATCGGCTGCCGGAAGAACGCTATGGACTGCTTTTCGTCTTCCGCGTCTTCGACCGGGTTTCCTACGCGCTGGTGATGAATGTCAGCCGGCCGGTGATTGTCGGCGACGCCGCCGCGACGCCCTAAGGCGCGCATTTCACGACCCGCTCGATGCGAACCGACTGATTCGGGGGGGGCTCGCCATGACGACCGCGGCTGACGCCAGCCTCGCTGCCTGGCTGCGGCTGACGCTGACGCCCGGGATCGGCGGCGAAACCCAGCGCATGCTGCTGGCGGCCTTCGGCCTGCCGGAAACCATTTTCGCCAGCGGCATGGGCGCCTTGCGCGGCGTCGTCGGCCCGGCGCAGGCCGGGCGCCTGCTGCATGCCGAAACGGGCGTCGACGCGGAAATCGAAGCCGCCCTCGCCTGGGCTGCCGAGCCGGGCAACCACATCCTCACGCTGGCCGATGCCGAATACCCGCAAGCCCTGCTGCGCAGCGCCGATCCGCCCGTGCTGCTCTACGTCAAGGGACGTCCGGAGCTGCTCAATCGTCCGGCGCTGGCCATCGTCGGCAGCCGCAACGCCACGCCACAGGGTGAGGCCAACGCGGAGGCCTTCGCCGCCGCGTTCGCCGCGGCCGGCCTGACCGTCGTCAGCGGCATGGCGCTGGGCATCGACACGGCCGCGCATCGCGGCGCGCTCTCCGGCACGGCCGGCGGGAACCTGGTCACCGGTTCGACGATCGCCGTGATCGGTACCGGCGCCACCCGCGTCTACCCGGCGCGCAACCGCGACCTGGCGCGGCAGATCGCCGAACGCGGCGCCATCGTCAGCGAGTTTCCGCTCGACACGCCAGCGCTGGCCGGCAACTTTCCACGCCGCAACCGCATCATCGCCGGTCTGGCGCACGGTTGCCTGGTGGTTGAGGCGGCAGCGCGCAGCGGTTCGCTGATCACCGCCCGGCTCGCCGCCGAGGCGGGCCGCGACGTCTTCGCCATTCCCGGCTCCATCCATTCGCCGCTCGCCAAAGGCTGTCATCAGCTCATCAAGCAGGGCGCCAAGCTGGTCGAATCGGCACAGGACGTGCTCGAAGAGCTCAACTGGCAGGCAGCCGCCACACCCGTCGCGCGGTCGGCTGCCGTGGTCCCTGCGGACCACCCGGACCATCCGGACGGCGAACGCGTGCTTGCCGCGCTGGGGCACGATCCCTGCGCCGTCGACACCCTTGCCGAACGCGCCGGCTTGACGGCCGAAGCGCTTCTTGCCATTCTGTTGCAGCTTGAGCTCGACGGCCGGGTCGCCAGCATGCCCGGCGGCCGCTATCAGCGCCTGCCATAATTCGATTCCCGCAAGGCCGTCCCGTGTCGCCCGTCCAGGCGAAAACGACTTTGCAGACAAATACTTAGCGACATCATGTTCGACATCCTGGTTTACCTCTTCGAAACCTACGCCCAGCCCGGTTCCTTCCCGGAATCGTCTGTGCTGGCCCGCAAGCTCTCCGCCATCGGCTTCGAGGAGGACGACATTTCGGCGGCGCTGGAGTGGCTGTCCGGCCTCGAAAATCTCGACGCTACGGACTACCGTCACTATCAGGCCGCCGGGGCGCAGTCGATGCGCTTCTACTGCGACAAGGAACTCGCCAAGCTGCCGGTGGAATGTCGGGGCTTCCTGCATTTCCTGGAAAGCGCCGGCGCCATTGATGGCGTGCTGCGCGAAATGATCGTCGAGCGCGCCATGGTGCTGCGCGCGGCCAGCGTGCCTTTGTCGAAACTGAAAATCATCGTCCTGATGGTGCTCTGGCGGCGCCATCCGTCGATCGAATCGGTCGACGCACTGCTGCTCGAAGAGCTGCTGTCGGCCGAGGATAGCCTGCCATTCGTTCATTGAGCGCGGCGCCGGTCACGCCTGACTGCTTGCCAGTTGCCGCTGGCCGCGCTTATGATGCCGCGCTTCCGACGCCTTTCGGGCCATGAAACCGCATGAGTAAACAACTGATCATCGCCGAAAAACCTTCCGTCGCCCAGGACATCGCCCGGGCGCTGGGTGGCTTCACCAAGGAAGGCGAATATTTCGAGAGCGACCAGTACGTGCTCTCGTCGGCCATCGGCCACCTGCTCGAACTGAAGGCGCCGGATGAATACGAGGTGAAGCGCGGCAAATGGTCGTTCGCGCATCTGCCGGTGATCCCGCCGCACTTCGCGCTGAATCCGATCGAGAAGACCGCCGACCGTCTCAAGCTGCTGACGCGGCTGATCATGTTGGCGGCGCAGCACTGCACGATCGGCCCGA
>CAZCPD010000067.1:0-13562 GCA_964500425.1 uncultured Rhodocyclaceae bacterium | reverse complement strand
TCGGATTTCCTGCAGTTCAATGCGGGGACGTGTGCGACGGTGTCGATGGCGGAGAAACGGGGGCGCCTTGCGCGATGAGGCGCATGGCCGCTCCCTTGCAACGATGACCGAAGGAAACGCATCGAATCCTGAGCCTAATCTCAGAATGCGGACAACTCCAGGCTGCCCCGCAATTCAGGGCAGCCGCGCCGGAGCCGACTTTATTGGTATGTCAGGATCAGATGGACATCCGAGCCGGCGGCCTGGATGTCGGTTGAAATCACCGTCAGGGCGCCCTCTGCAGAAATGCGATAGCGTGTCTGCGCGGTCTGATTCAATGCCCCGGCCGCGTCATAGCTTTTTGAAATGACGTTGATGATGGCCGTATTAGAAGTATCCGCTTCCACGGCATAAGTTTCGACGACCGTGCCACTGACCATCGATTTCGAACTGTCCGTGTAATAGGTTTCCGTGCCTATCGTCCCGCTGTCACCCACCGCGACCGAGGTCGGAATGATCGGCGGCGTGAGGTAGACGCCGTAGTCGCCACTGCCACTGACCCCGCCCACCGAAACATAGTTGGTATCGTAGTAATTCGTGTAGCTCTCGGTGACCGAGGCCGGCGTGCAATTCGAGAATGACATCGTCAGCGTGCCCGTGGCGGAGAGCCCTTCGGTTCCTTCGAACGTCGCGGCCGTCGTTGCCGCCGAAAAAACCCGCCTTCCCGAACCTGCGCAACTGCCCGAGACGGTGAAATCCTTTGTCAAACCATTGGCAATCAGCGCCTTGTAGCCGGTTTGCAGGGGGAAGGACGTCACGGTGACAGCGGGCGTCGTGCTGACCGCTCCGCCGCCCCCTCCGCCCCCGCCACACGCCGAGAGTGAAGCAGCCACAACCATGCCGAAGAGGGAGATACTCAAGACGTTACGTTTCATTGACGCTCCTCATTGGTGACAGCCAAGGGTGTATCCCAACCTCATCATATCCCCAATTGGCGAAGAAATGCCAACGGTCCGACGACCAGTCCGAACGACCGAAAGACCGCTTTCGCGCAACCTCATCACCACATTCGACGCCCTCCCGACGTCGCGCCCCGCGCTCGAATCCCGGCACGGGCGCCGGCCACCGCGACGGCCTGGCCGGTCATGGCCAGGCCTGACCGCGCTACCTGATCCGGATCGGCACGAACATCCTGCTGTCACCGCGCTGGATCTGCAGGGCGAGATGCTTGCCGCCCCTGGCCACCAGGGCGCGCAGCTGCTCGATGCTGGCGACCCGATCGCCATTCGCGGCGAGGATGATGTCGCCCGGCTCGATGCCGGCCCTGGCCGCGGGGCCATCGGCGACCTCCTCGACCAGCAGACCGCCGGAGACATCGGCCTCCTTGCGCTCCTCGGTGGTCAAAGGCCGCACGGAAAGACCGAGCTTGCCGGCGCTACCCTCATCGCCACCGTCGCCGGCGACGGCCGTCTTCATTTCGCCCAGGCTCAGCGTGATCTCGCGCGCCTTGCCCTTGCGCCAGACTTCCAGCGTCGCCTTGCTGCCCGGCGCCTGCTCCGACACCAGCGGCGGCAGTTCGCCCGAGCGGACGATGGGCTTGCCATTGAACTTGAGAATCACGTCGCCCGCCTCGATCCCCGCCTGGTCGGCCGGGCTGCCCCTTTCCACCGAGCTCACCAGCGCGCCGGCCGGCTTGTCGAGACCGAAGGAATCGGCAAGATCCTGGCTGACGTCCTGGATCATCACGCCGATGCGGCCGCGGCTGACCTTGCCGTGTTCGAGCAACTGCTGCTTGACCTTCATGGCGACGTCGATCGGGATCGCGAACGACAACCCCTGATAGCCGCCGCTGCGGCTGTAGATCTGCGAGTTGATGCCGATCACTTCGCCGCTCAGATTGAACAGCGGACCACCCGAATTGCCGGGGTTGATCGCCACATCGGTCTGCAGGAAGGGCACGTAGCCCTCATCGGGCAGGCTGCGCGACTTGGCCGAGACGATGCCGGCGGTCACGCTGTTCTCGAAGCCGAACGGCGAACCGATCGCCACCACCCAATCGCCGACGCGGCTGCTCTCCGGATTGCCGATCCTCACCGTCGGCAGATCCTTCGCATCGATCTTCAGCACCGCCACATCGGAAACCTTGTCGAGTCCGGCGACTTTGGCCTTGAACTCGCGCTTGTCGGTCAGCTTCACCGTCACCTCGTCGGCGTCCGCGACGACGTGGGCGTTGGTCAGGACGACGCCGTCGGCGCTGACGATGAAGCCCGAGCCCATGCCCTGGCGCGGCATCTTGCCGCGCGGCGTCGGGCCATGAAAGCGCCGGAAGAACTCATAAAACGGGTCGTCCGGGTCGAGCTGCGGAAAGCCGGAAAAGCCGCTGCGGGCCGAACCGGAGACGCTGATGTTGACGACTGCCTGACCTTGTCGCGCGGCGATTTCGGCGAAGTCCGGCAGACCGGCAACCTGCCTGAACGGCTCGCCCGGCGCGGGCGGCGACGCGACGACCACATTCGCGCCGCCAGCAGGCGCGGCGAGGCGGCTTTGCGAATAGGCATAGCCCCCCGCCGCCGCCGCGACGATGACGCTGGCGAGTGCAACAACCTTGTAGAACTTCAACGACTGTCCGGCTTCGGCTTCCATTGGCGCCTTCCCCTGTTCATGAATTCGATCCGGCCCGCCACCTTCGGCTGCTGCGGCATTCCGGACACGTCATATAGAGCCTCGCGAGCGGCCTAAAGTTTCCTAGCGATTTACCGGCACACCGTGGCGGCCCTTCCGCCCCTTGAAAATGCGGACGATGCGCCCAATTTTCAATCCTATTGGAAAGTATCGTCAGCCATGTGACACTTTGCCGGATGGGATGCCAGCGCCACATCGGCATGCCAGTCGCGGCCTGGAGGCCGCTCCCACGGACCTCGCCGCGTTGTGGGAGCGGCCTCCCGGTCGCGAATTTCGTGCGTTCTCGACGCTCACTGCTACTCAGGATATCGATCCCATGCCCCGCAAGCCCTCCATCATCCGCGCCGCGCTGCTCACGCTGGCGCTGGCCGCGCTCCCGTCCTGGAGCAGCGCGGCGCCGGCCGAGCCGCCGCTGCGGCCGATCGCGCCGCGCGGCCCCTTGCAGGAGGACGAAAAGAGCAACATCGCCGTGTTCAAGACCGCCTCGCGCTCGGTGGTCCATATCACGACGGTCGAATACGCGACCGACCTCTTCTCGCGTTCGGTGATGCAGGTGCCGCGCGGCACGGGCAGCGGCTTCATCTGGGACGAGGCCGGCCACGTCGTCACCAATTTCCACGTCATCCAGGGCGCCAATGCCGCGCGCGTCACGCTGGCCGACCAGACAACCTGGAAAGCCGCGCTGGTCGGCGCCTTTCCCGACCGCGATCTGGCCGTGCTGCGCATCGACGCGCCGAAGGACAAGCTCAAGCCCATCCTCATCGGCGAAAGCGGCAATCTCCAGGTCGGCCAGAAAGTCTATGCCATCGGCAACCCGTTCGGCCTCGACCAGACCCTGACCACCGGCATCGTCAGCGCCCTCAACCGCGAGATCGAATCCGTCACCCAGCGGCGCATCCGCGGCGTGATCCAGTCGGACGCCGCGATCAACCCCGGCAACTCGGGCGGCCCGCTGCTCGACTCGGCGGCGCGCCTGATCGGCGTCAACACCGCGATCTACAGCCCGAGCGGCGCATCGGCCGGCATCGGCTTCGCGATTCCCGTCGACGAGGTGCGCCGCATCGTGCCGCGCCTGATCCGCGACGGCAAGTTCATCCGCCCGACGCTGGGCATCCAGGGCGCCGCCGACAGCGTCCGCCGCGCCCTGGGGCTGCCGCCGGGCATCATCATCGTCGGCGTCGAAGCCGGCAGCCCGGCCGACCGTGTCGGGCTGCGCCCCTTCCGGCGCGCGCGCGACGGCAGCGTGATCCCCGGCGACCAGCTGGTCGCCATCGCCGGCACGCCCGTCGCGAACGACGACGACCTGCTCAACATCCTCGAAAACCACCAGAACGGCGACCGGGTGAGCATCACCCTGCTGCGCAACGGCCAGCGCCAGGAACGCATCGTGACGCTCGGCCAGCCCGGTTAGCGATCGAGGCGCCGGGCACGCCGCAGCGCGCGGCGTTTCGCGAAACCGCGCCGGATGCCGCCGAACCTCTCCGGTGAGACGATGGTGATCCGGGCAATGACGCCGTACTTGATCAGCTTGCCGGCGAACATCGCCAGCAGGATCGCCCCCGCATCGGGATCGCCGAGGGCGAAGAACAGCAGCGCCGGCGCCTGCGGCACGGGCAGCGCCGATACGGCGAGCAGCCCGACCACGCCCCACTCGCTGACCCAGCCATGGACCTGAGGCCAGGCCGGCGACTCGACGATGGCCGGAAACACGGCGAGAATCTTCTGCCAGCCCCATTCGTGGAACAGCATCACCACCAGCGTCGCACCGGCGGCGCTGCCGAGCGAAGTCAGCAACACGATCGGCTTCCAGCGCGCGCGGCCGAGCAGCACCGCCGGCACCAGCATCACCGTCACCGGCACGCTGAACGTCAGCGTCTGCACGAAAGCCAGCGCCCCAGTCAGGAGCGGCAGCAACGGGCTGTGCGCAACACCGCGCAGCAGCCGCTCGGTATGACGATGCAGAAATTGGCGCGGCATGGCGGCATGATACTCCGACCCTTCGTCGCGTCCGCGAAACATCCCGAACATGAGTCAGCAAGCTTCCGGAAAGCGCATGGATGCTTGCTCTCCGCCATGCCAGGCCGGAGAGGCAAGCAGGATGTGGCTCTCCGGCCGGTATTGGATCAGGTCAAGATCGCCCAGTGGTTGCCCGCCGCCATCCCTGCCGGCCAGCGCAGCATGCCGCCGCGTTCGCTGGCATGCCAGCGGGCGACGCCGAGGCCGCCGCCGATCACCACGCCGGGCGCCGCGTCCATCGGCCAGAGGCCGCAGGGCTTCTGGACTTCGCCGATGGCGGTCAGCTCGGCCGGCTGCTGCGGCTGCCACAGCAGGATGCGGTTGGCATGCTGGGCAGTGATCACGAAGCCGCCGTTGGGGCCGGCCGTCACGTCGCCGGCGTAGCCCTCGGCGACCATGTAGGACGGCACCTTCAGTTCCTCGCCGTCCCACACCGCCAGCAGCGGCGCCTGGCGGCGCTGCGCGGGATCGTCGTGCTCGGCCTGCAGGCCGATGCCAAGCAGCGTCGGGCCGCCGCTGACCGGGCGGTTCCAGGCGATGTGGTGCGGGGCGAGGCGCTTGTCGCGCAACTGCCAGACGCCGAGCTTTTCGCCGGACTCGGGCGCCAGCAGCACCAGGTTCGGATTCATCTTGTCGAGATCGCGCTTGTCGCCGCTGGCGGTGCGCGGAATGCCGCCGTTGGCGATCACCAGCCGGCCACGCGCGTCGACCAGCAACTGGTGCGGATCGACGCCGCCAGTGCGATGCTCGGCGACCTTGCGCAGGTTGCGCGCGTCGCGCACGCTGACCCAGCCGTCGCCGCTGGCGCGGTCGGTTTCGCCGGTATACAGCCACTGGCCATCGTGGCTGGCGACGACGTGGCCGTCGAGGGTGCGCGCACCGCGCCCTTCGCTTTCGTCGGCCATGTTCAGCCGGTCGACCACCCGGCCCTGCGCGTCGACACGCAGCAGCCAGACGCCGGGCCGGGTGGCGACGGCAAGAAAGCCACCGCCGGCCTCGGGCACGACGGCGTGGGTCAGGGACGGCACGGTCAGCGCCGCCTCGGTGACGACCTGGCCGCCAGCCCAGTCGACGCGCAGGATGCCGACCTGCCAGTCGCGCTCGTTCTGGCGCCAGCCGCCGGCGACGCGCATCGCGCCGCCCTCGGCCGCCGCCAGGGCGAACGACGGTAGCGCGGCGCTGCCGAGCAGCGCGCCCAGTTGCTTCAGAAAGTCGCGCCGTTGCATGTTCATGTCTCGCCCTCCATCAGAACTTGTAGGTGGCGCCGAGCTGCACGTTGCGCGGCGCGCCAGGGACGTAGTGACCGCGGTAGAGGAAGTCGGCGTAGAGCTTGTTGGCGACGTTGGTGACGTTGAGCTTGAGCGTCAGGTCGCGCATCACGGCGTACTCGGCCATCAGGTCGGCGGTAACGTAGCCCGGCGCGACGATGGCCGCCGCCTGCTGCGGGGACATGCTGCCGCGCAGGTTGAGGCCGCCGCCGAGACGCCACTGGCGGTTGGCCTGCCAGGTGGTCCACACCGTGCCGCTGTGCTTGGGCGTCAGGCCCGGGCGGGCGCCGACCATTTCGCCGGTGAGCAGGGTATTGCCGTCGGAGGCGCCCTTGTCGATGCGCGCCACGGGAATCCAGGCGTAGGAGACATAAACTTCCCAGTCGTCCGCCAGACGGCCGGCGACATCCACTTCCATACCGGCGGCATGGCGCGCGCCGGAGAGCAGGTAGTTGGTCGGCGTCACCGATTCCTCGTCGCGGTTGCGCTCGTTGTACTTGGTCGAGTGAAACAGCGCCAGGCGCAGGCTGCGGTCGCCCTTCTCGCTTTCGAACTTGGCGCCGAGTTCGACGTTGCGGCTCTTCTCCGGCGGGGTGTTGGAACCCAGCGCGTCGAACTGGTAGGCGTCACCCGAGGTGTTGAACGAGGTGCCGAAGGACAGGTGATACGACGACAGCGGCGTCGGCTGATACAGCGCGCCGAGACGCTTGCTCCACAGGCTGTCGGAGCGGCCGCGCTCGCCGGTGAGCTGGCCGATGGCATAGGCCGGGGCGGTTGCCGTCGCCGCCGTGGCGGTGGTGGCGAAGGTGCGGTAGGCGCCCTCGAACTTGTCCCAGCGCAGGCCGCCGACCAGCTTCCAGCGGTCGGCCAGCTGGATCATGTCCTGGGCATAGACGCCGAGCGCCTTGGATTCGAAGTCGCGGTTCTTGCGCTTTTCGCGCAGATCCTCATTGACGGCGGCGCCGTCGTCCGGCGTGCCGAGCTTGGTGCGCGGCTTGGTCAGCGTCACGCCGCTGGGCAGCGTTGGCGTGTAGCCGTCGAAGGCGTCGCGGGTCATGTCGATGCCGGCGAGCAGCGCGTGCTTGAGGCCCCAGGCGGCGAACTTGCCGCTGTAGTCGCTTTGCAGCGTCTGCGTGTCGAGATCCATGGTCTTGTTGTTGCTGCCGCGCGTCAGCTCGGTGACGTCGCTCAGCGTGGCGCCGGTGACGCTGCTCGGGCAGGTCGGGTTGGTCACCGCGCCGGTGGTGGCGTTGACGCTGCGTTGGCAGAAGCGGATCGCGCTGGCGCGCTGGTCGCGCTTGAAGTGGCCGGCACGGAAGGCGGTCTTCAGCTCGCCGCCGTCGGCAAAGCGGTGGGTGTGGCCGAGGGTGCCGAAGCTGGCTTCGCCGGCATTCACATCGCTGCCCATGCCGTAATAGTTCTTCGGATCGACGGGCGCCAGTACGCGGTTGGCGGCGCCGGGGGCGGGCGTCAGCCAGGGCATGCCGTAGTGGATGCCGTTGTGGTTGTCGAGGTGGTAGGCGCTGGCGAGGAATTCGTCGGCGGTGCCGATGCCCCAGCGCACCGAGGGCGCGATGCCCTTCTTGTCGAGGCCGGCGCCGTAGTGGCCGTAAGCGTCGGAGCCGGTCCACATGGTGGCGATGCGCACCGCGGCGTTGTCGCCGGTCTTGAGGTTGAAGTCGCCCTCGATGCGGCCGTAATGGCCGCTGCCGACGGTGGCGGTGACTTCGTTGGCGTTCATCAGGAACGGTTCCTTGCTGACCTGGTTGGCGACGCCGCCGGTCGAGCCGCGGCCGAACAGCATCGAGGCCGAGCCGCGCAGCACTTCGAGCCGGTCGTAGTTGAAGGTGTCGCGTTCGTAGAAGGCCGGGTCGCGCATGCCATCGACGAAGATGTCGCCGCTGGCCTGCAGCGAGAAGCCGCGCAGACGGATGTCTTCCTCGCCGCCTTCGGCCGCCAGGAAGCTGATGCCGGCGGTGCTGTGCAGCGCATCCTTGAAGGTGTCGAGATGGCGGTCGTCAATCAGGCGCTCGGTGACGACGGTCACCGATTGCGGAATGTCGCGCAGTTCCTGCTTGCCCTTGCCGATCTTGGTCGTCACGGCTTGCAGGGTTTCCTTGGCGGAACGCTCGGCGCTGGCCTCGACGCGCACGGTGGACAGGGTGGTTTCAGCGGCAACGACCGGCGCCGCGCCGATGGTCAGGGACAGGGTAAGCAGGCCCAGGGCCTGCGCGGGCTTTCGGGTTGAGTCAGTCATGAAACGAATCTCCGGTTGAGGATGATGGAAAGTTCTGGCTGGCTGACTCGAAAGCTGGCTGGCTGGAATTCTGGACAACTATGAATACCGTTATGGCATTACGCCGCGCGAATCAGCGCGTCGGCTCGGTCACGAAACCGATGCGCGTCAGCCCCTCACGCGCGGCGGCGGACATGACTTCGGCCACCTTCTCGTAGGGCGTCGTGCGTTCGGCGTTGAGGTGCAGCTCGGGCTGCGGTGTCGTGCGAGCCGCGGTGCGCAGCTTCCCGGCGAATTCGGCCGGCGTGACGACAGTGCTGTTCCAATACACCTGGCTTGCCGCGTCGATGCTGACCTGCACTGTCTCGGGCTTGGGCTGGTTGGGCTGTGACGACACCTTGGGCAGGTCGACCTTGACGGCGTGCGTCAGCATCGGGGCGGCGACGATGAAGATCACCAGCAGCACGAGCATCACGTCGATCAGTGGGATCATGTTGATTTCAGCGAGGGCGTCGTCGCCGCCGCTTTCCGCGAATGAACCGAATGCCATGGCGGCGTCCTCAGGAGGCTGCCGGCGCGGCGGGCGCGGCCTGGGCAGAACTGGCCGAGTTCGCGGCATGGGCCGCGACGCGGGCGATGATGCGCTCCGAGGTGCGGGCCACTTCCGCGCCGTTGCCGGCGTCGGGCATGGATTTGAAGCCGGTGGCGAGGAAAGTGAACACGTCGTGGGCAAAGGAGTCGAGCTCCGCGAGCGTGTTGCGATTGGCGCGCGCGAAGGCGTTGTAGGCAACGGCGGCGGGAATCGCGACGGCGAGGCCGATGGCGGTCATGATCAGCGCTTCGCCGACCGGCCCGGCGACCTGATCGAGCGTGCCCTGACCGCTGCTGCCGATCGCCATCAAGGCATGATAGATACCCCAGACGGTGCCGAACAAGCCAACGAAGGGCGCCGAGGAAGCGACCGTGGCGAGAAAGCTCTGCCCGTGTTCGAGACGCGCGCGATCCTGGGCGATGGCGCGCTTGAGCGCGCGGGTGAGGAATTCGTCGGGCGTGCCGGCGTCGATCAGGCCGCGCGAACGCTGGCCGTCGCGGCCGGCCTTGTGCTGCTCGATGGCGGTGAAGCCGTGATGGACGAGATGCGAAAACGGCTCGGTCACGCCCGTCTCGCGCAGGCGGCGCGCGACTTCGTCGAGACTGTTGGCCAGCCAGAACCCGGCCAGGAAGGCGGCACTGCGCCGTTGCGCGTTGAACAGGCGCACGCCCTTGGTGACGATCAGGTACCAGGTGCCGATCGAGGCGATCAGCATGATGGCGAGGATGAAGCGGGCAATGCCGTCGGCATGGGTCAGAAAATGGCCGAAGCCCAGGGGGTTTTCCATGGTCAGTCTTTCAGTGAAAAGGCAATGGGAACCAGCACGGTGGCGGCGACGGTCTCCTGGCCGAGCCGAGCCGGGACGAACTTCCAGCGCCGCACCGTTTCCAGTGCGGCCTGATCGAGACGCGGCGACCCGCTGCCGGAATGGACTTGCACGTCGGCCGGCAGGCCGTTGGCGGCGACGCGCACGCGCAGGACGACGCGGCCCTCCTCGCCCATGCGGCGGGCGAGGAGCGGATAGAGCGGCTTGGGATTGTCGAGATAATCGGCGTCGAAGCGCGGCTGGCTGGGCAAGGCCGCCGGTACCACGGGCGCCGCGACCGCACTCGACGGAGCGGATGCGACCGTCGGGACAGAAGGCGCGACCACCGGGGTCTCGACGGGCGGCGGCGGAACCGTCGCAACGCTGGGTGCTGGCGACTCGGCGGCCACCGCCAGGCGCACGGGTTGCGGCCGCGGCTGCGCGCGCGCAATCGGCTGCGGCGGCGGCTGTTCGACCGCGGGAGCCGGGGTGCGCTCCTCGGCGATGGGCAACAGGCTGACGCTGAGCACGGCTTCCACCCTGGGCGCGACGCTGTCCGGCAGCCACAGCAAGGCGGCAAACACCAGCACATGCGCCAGGACGGCGAAAGCCAGCCCCGCACGCGAGAAGCGCTGCGGGGCGTACCAGTCGTGAGCTTCGAGCGGCAGCGCGAGCAGCATGTCAGACCAGGGGCAGCAGTTGGCCACCGGCCAGCAGGGCGATCAACGCCAGCGCGGCGACGCAGGGAGAACGAAAGATATCGACGGCACGACGCACGGCAAACCTCCGGAAATTTTTCTGGCTGGCTTGCCGCGCCCTTGAAGGTGCTGGCTGGCTGGCGATGACGCGCTGGCTGGCTTTGATCTGCCGGACGACGCAGGCTATTTGGTGAGTATCAACTTTCCCTGCCGCGTGCGACGCAGGCGGTAGGTTTCGCCGCCATGCACGATCAACACTTCGTCGCGACCGCCGAACAGCGCGGCACTGTCGAGAACCTGCAAGGCAGCTGGCGCCGGAAGCGGCGCCGAAGGCTCGGCGGAAGACGACGGAGGGCGAAGCGGACGGGACATAAGAACGCGCATCAACTGGTAATGGGAATTATTCTCATCCAGACCCCGGCCGTTGTCAACAGCTTTATCACCCGACCCCGCGCTCGCGGTTATGCCACGCCGAACAGGCTGCGCCAGCCCACACGCAACGCAGCGATGGCGAGCACGATCAGCGCCAGCACCAACAGGGCCGAGACGACATGCAGCAGATCCTGCCGGCTCGGCCAGGCGGCGACGAGGAATTGCACGGCCAGAAACGACAGCGCCAACCCGGCCGGCGACACCGACGGCCAACCCAGGGAGAGCCAGAACAGTCCGGCTGCGAGCGGCAGCAGCGCCAGCGGCGCGAGGCCGACGGGCGCCTTGTTCCACCAGCGCAGACGCGCGAAGCGCACTTCGCCGAGCTGCCAGCGGCCGCCGCCAACGCGGCGCGGCCAGACGTCCAGCGCCACCGGCCGCGCGCCGAGCAGCAGGCCGGCAAGGTAATGCGCCAGCTCATGGGCCAGCGTGCCTGGCCACAGGAACAGCGCGAAGAGCAGCGGAAGACGCCGCAGCGCGAGCAGCGCCAGCAGCAGGCCGGCGGCAACGCCGGCGTGGCCGGCGAGCGCCTCGGCAGTGACGTTCGGAAGAAACGCCGCGAGCACGGGGGCAACGCGAAAATAGCGGGCGTTCAGGCCTTCTTGACGAATTCCGACTTCAGCGACATCGAGCCGATGCCGTCGATCTTGCAGTCGATGTCGTGGTCGCCTTCGACGAGGCGGATGCCCTTGACCTTGGTGCCGACCTTGACGACCAGCGAGGAACCCTTGACCTTGAGGTCCTTGATCACCGTGACCGTGTCGCCGTCGTTCAGGACCACGCCGTGCGCATCGCGCCAGACGCGCGCTTCCTCGCCGCCCGTGGCGACCGCATCCTTGCTCCATTCATGCGCGCATTCGGGGCAGACGAACATCGCGCCATCTTCGTAGGTGTATTCGGACTGGCAGTTGGGACAGGGCGGCAGGGTGCTCATGATGTTCCTTGATGGTGAGATGCGATTCAAATGCCATAGCCGCCGGAAACGGCGATGGTCTGGCCGGTGACGTAGCCGGCGGTAGCGAGATAGAAGGCGGCTTCGGCGACTTCCCGAGGCTGGCCGTAGCGCTTGAGACAGAGGTTGCGCATCACGGCCCGGTGCCAGCGCTCGTCGAAATGCCCCTGCTCGCGCAGGCGCAGGAAGATGCCGCTCTCGATGACGCCGACGGCGATCGAATTGGCGCGGATGCCGTGGCGCCCTTCCTCGCGCGCGATGCCGCGCAACAGCGCATCGTTGCAGGCCTTCGGCGCCACCGACAGCGCATCGCCGTCGGGCCAGCGCTGTATGCCGCAGGTGGACAGATGCACGTAGCTGCCGCCACCGTTGGCGCGCAGATGCGGCAGCGTGTGATGGACGACGTTGAAGAAGCCGTTGCTGTCGGCGTCGATCACTTGCCGCCAGGCTTGCGGCGTCAGGTCGGCGATACGCTCCTGGGCGATGTCGGAACCGCTCGCCACGATCACCGTATGGATGCGTTGCGTGGCGGCGATTTCCTGAACCGCCGCCGCAACGCTGGCCTCGTCGGCGATGTCGACGCCATGGATGCTCGCTTCGCCCCCGAGGCCACGCACTTCGGCCGCGACTTCTTCCGCACGCCCACGGTTGCTCCGGTAGGTCAGCGCGATGTCGCTGCCCTGCGCGGCGAAGGCCGCGCAGATCTCGCCGCCCATGCCGCCGCTGCCGCCGATGACGAGGGTGACGCCGGGGGGAAAGCGAGAGGAGGTCGGGGATGTCATGCGGTCATTTCCTTGTGGGACACCCCCTCTCCCCCTGTCCCACAGGGATTTCCTGCGGTCAACAAGGGGGAGAGGGCTGGGGATGGCCAGCGACTTGGCCGGAGTATTTTCCCGGCTTAGTCGATTGGCCAGTTGTTTCATCAGAGGGGGTGGTTGCGAAGAAGCGCCCTCTCCCCCGGCCCCTCTCCCGCTTGCGGGAGAGGGGGGATTACATGCAACCGCGCGGCGTATCAGGCTCCACCGCGAAACGCACCAGCGTGCGCCGCTTCTTGCCGGCGCTCTTGTCGCTGTCCATCGTATTGACCACCGGTTCCAGCGGCGCCGCGGCGCGCGCCGAACGCTGCCGTTCCTCGCTGACATCGCCATATTCGGTGCTGCGCTGGCGCGGCTGGCGGCCGGCCTTGCGGATCAAGGCTTCGAGATCCTGCGGCGTCTTGCCTTCGCCGTGCGTGGCGCCGGCCGAGCGGGTGATGGTCTCGTTCATCAGCGTGCCGCCGACGTCGCTGCAACCGGCGTCGAGCGCGACCGAAACACCATCGTCGCCCATCTTCACCCAGGACGCCTGGATGTTGTCGATCTGGCCATGCAGGGCGAGGCGCGCCACGGCGTGCATCAGGATGACTTCGCGGAAGGTCGGTCCCTTGCGCGCGCGGCCCTTGAGGTAGAGCGGCGCCTCCATGGGCACGAAGGGCAGCGGCACGAATTCGGTAAAGCCGTGGGTGCCGACCTGAATGTCGCGCACGCGGCGCAGATGGCGCGCCCAGTGTTTGTAGCGGTCGACGTGGCCGAACATGATGGTGGCCGTGGTCTTCAGGCCGACGACGTGCGCCGTCTCGATGACCTGCATCCACTGGCGCGTGTTGATCTTGTCGGGGCACAGCACGGCGCGCACTTCGTCGTCGAGCACCTCGGCGGCTGTGCCGGGCAGCGTATTGAGGCCGCGCGCCTTGAGCAGGCGCAGGTAGTCTTCGACCGGCTGCGCCAGCGTAACCGCGCCCTGCCAGACTTCGAGCGGCGAGTAGGCATGGATATGCACATCGGGCGCCGCGCCGCGCACGATATCGAGGATGTCGAGATAAGTCTGCCCGGTGTAGTCGGGATGGATGCCGCCCTGCATGCAGAC
>CAZCPD010000066.1:2777-13617 GCA_964500425.1 uncultured Rhodocyclaceae bacterium | reverse complement strand
TGATGATCTTGTTGCAGGCGCAGTAGTAGCAGATGGTGTTGCAGAAAGGGATGTGGAAGTACAAGGACAGCGGACGGCTGACGCCGCCGACGGTGCGCCGCCCCAGCCATTTGAGATAATCGGCCGCGCCGAATTCGCTCACGAAGCGGTCCGCGGTCGGATACGAGGTGTAGCGCGGTCCATTCACGTCGAAGCGACGAATGACCTGCTCGTCAAAAATGGATTCGGATACTTTTTGCACTGCGCTCATCGGGATCACTGCCTGTCGGAAAATATTCGCCGCCCGAACCGGGGGGCGGTTAACTATGCCTGAATCGATCCTTCCGCGCGTTGATGCGGATCAATCAATGGACGAAGCCCGCACTGGCGGGAGGTCTACAAGCCTACCATACAGCGGGCCGGCACCGTTCAAAGGGGAAATCGCAAGTGGTGGACAAGGGTGATTTGTAGGTCGGGTTAGCGTAACGTAACCCGACGTCGCGAAATGTCGGGTTACGCTACGCCAACCCGGCCTACGCAATCTGATTCAGCCCATCTCCACAACCCTCTCCTCCAAAAAAAGCGTTGGGAGAGAGGGGCTATTTCCAAATGCGACTGCCATTGACCGTTCAGGACAGCAACGGCGAGAGCGCCCCCAGCGGATTGCGGGTCAGGGCGACGGATACGATATACCCGAACGTCAGCAGCGCCATCACCCAGTACAGCCCGCGCAGGGGTTTGCTGCGCCCTTCCCTTTCCTTGAGCGCCAGGGAACCCAGGATGATGTAGGCGATCAGGCCGAACACCTTGGCCGTCACCCAGGCGTCGACGAACGGATACTGGTTGCTCATGATGGCCAGTGCAACGGCCGCAGCGAGCAGGACAGTGTCGTTGACGTGAGGGGCCATCTTCAGCAGGCGCGATTGCCGCCGCGGGCGAGGAGACTCCAGGAGCATCAGGATGCCGCGCAGGATGAAACCTGCCGCGCTCAATATCACGCACAGCACATGCAGATGCTTGATCGCAAGATAAGTATTCACCGTCTCTCCGTCCTTTTCCGTGCGGCCTTCCTCGACATTCAGCCCGCCGGAGTTTCATGCTATGTTTCGCGCCTCAAGGAAATTCCCATGACCACAGAAAAACACGAACATCTCGACGTCACCCAGATTCTTGCCCGCCTGCCGCTCTTCGTCGAAGTTGCACCCGAACAGGTCACCCATATCGCCACCCACACCCGGGAAAAACGCCTGCAAAAGGGCGAGATGCTGTTTCACAAGGGCGATGCGCCGCGCGGTTTTTACGTCATCGTCTTCGGCCAGATCAAGCTGGCCTTCCCTTCCAATCAGGGCAACGAGAAGGTCATCAACATCCTCGGCCCCCGCCAGAGCTTCGGCGAAGCGGCGATGTTCATGGATCGCCCCTACCCCGTCTTCGCCGAAACGCTGTCCGACACCTTGCTGCTGCACATCGCGCGCAACGCTGTCTTCGACCTGCTCGAACAGGATACTTCCTTTGCCCGGCGCATGCTGGCGGGCCTTTCGATGCGCCTGCATTCACTGGTGCAGGACGTCGAGTCCTACTCCCTGCGCTCGACGACCCAGCGCGTCATCGGCTTTCTCCTGCAACACAGCGACGAAGAAGGCCATGGCGAGGCGGAAACCACCATCGCCCTGCCCACTTCAAAACAGGTGATCGCCTCGCGCCTCAGCCTGACGCCGGAAACGCTCTCACGCATCTTTCACGACCTCGCCGACTCCGGCCTCATCACCGTGCATGGCAAGCAGATCACGATCCATGACGTACGCCGTCTGCGCGAGTTTGATCTTTGAGCGCATCCAGCGTGCGTCGCTTGAAATCCGCATAAAGCCTTAGCGCGCCGATCAGGTTCCACTCCAGCCAGAGGAACGATGCCGCCACCGCCACGCCGGCGATGCTGGCCAGAGGCGGCCAGAGCACGGCCGCCAGCAGCAGCGCGAGCGCGGCGAAATGCAGCCGCAACTGGCCGCGCATCGCGCGATCCGAGATCATCTGTTTCATGTTCGGCGGCAATGTCTTGAGATTGCCCAGATTTTGCAAGTGCAGCCAGATCAGGAACGGCACGATCTTGTAGAGCATGCCGTTGATGACCGATACGAACACGCCGGGCAAGGCCAGCACGCCGAGCCAGAGCGCCGCGCGTGGGTGCCCGCCCAGATCGGGCAAGGCCAGCAGCACCAGCCAGGAAACAAACAACGCCAGCAGAGCCAGCATCGCGCCACGCCAGAACGCGAAGGTCGTGTCGGTCACGCGGCGGCGCCGCCGCTTTTGTAGCCAGAGTGTCATGCCGGCGAACACCGCCGCCAGCAGCAGGCCCAGCACGGCCACGGCATCCAGGAACGGCCACGGCAGCGCCTCGCCGATGAACAATTGCAGTGACCACAACACCAGCGCAAGGAACACGCCGAGTGGCAGCAGCCGGCTGACCAGGGAGGGATAGGCGGGCGTCAATTGAAACATCGGCACGACGAGATAGGAAACCCCCATCACCAGTAGCAATGCCCAGCCACCCAGTCCCCAGGCAACATGAACGCTGACCAGCGTTGGCAAGGACCACGCGGCAGGAAGTTTCGCCTGCCAGCCGAGAATGGCCGTCAGGAGCAAGCCCAGCACCAATGTCACGGCCAGCCCGAACAACGCCAGGCGCAGCACGTGTATGGTCATTCCCCGCGCCGGAGTCCGCAGCACCGCCAGGCCGACGGCGGCAATGAAGACGGTCAGGCCGGCAACGAACAGGGATGCGGCGATCTGGAAGAATCCTGGCGCGGTCAGGATAAAGGCGGTCACCAACGCCATGGCGCCAGCGAGAATCAGCGGGTGGACGAGGTTCGCGACAAGGCGCGGTCGCCAGACATTGCCGCCGGTGGCGACGGGCACGAACTGCAGCAGTGCTCCGCACATGGCCTGCAGCATGAAGCCCACCGAAAAAAGATGGGTCAGCGCCAGCGTACCGGAACTCCAGCGGGAAACCATGGCCTCCTGCCCCTGCCACGCCAGCAATAGACCGGCGAGCACGCCGAACAGGGGCGCCGTCAGGAAGAAGCGGAAAGGCACCGAAACCGGCGGCGCCTGTTCGAACGACAGATTCGGGTGCATGGGAAAACGCGCCTCGTGCGCCGGACGCGGGAACCGATCAGGCCGCCCACAGGCTCAGGCCTTGCGGAATTTGTCGCAAGCGACATGCTCGGGGAGGGCATCCGTGGGATGCGGCCTCCAGGCCGCGAATAATGGTCGTGCGTACCGAGCGATTCGCGGACTGGATGGGCCGTGACCTAAGAAAATCCCTTGAGGGACTCCCACCGCAAGAAACGCAGGGTTGGCAGTAATGAGGTGATATCTTCACAAGCTCTCAGGCCTTCCTGATACGGACCTCGTTAGTACCGTCGGGCTTGAACTCGGCGGTGTACGCATATCCATTGCGTTTCAGAATCGAGTACAGCGGATGCGGCTCGCAAAACAGCAGCAAATGGATTTCCTGCCCCGGTTGCAGGTTGTCGAGCGCCGCCAGCGTCAGTTCGAGCGGCTCGGGCGGCTGCAATTCGCGCCCGTCGATGATCACCGGTGTCAGCGTATCGTCCGGCATTTGGCTTCCTCGATACGCTCGATCAACTCGGCGCCCAACGCATCAACCTGCCCAGCCAGCGCCTGATCGCACATGGGATAGAGAATGTTTTCTTCCTTCATGTTGTGCTGCTGCATCAGGATCAGCAAGGTCTCCGCCGCGCCGCCAAACGCCTCGCCATCGCGGGCGGCCAGCGCTGCCTCCATCTGGACGAGCAACTCGCGCATCTGCTCGTGTTCGAGGCGCATCATCTGGGTCGGGCCGTGACGCATCCCGGTCGCGTTTTCGAACGCCGGAAAGAGGACGCTTTCCTCGGCGGCCAGGTGCGCGCGCAACTCGATGCCGAAGTTCCCCAATGCCTCGTCGCATGCACCCCAATCGCCATTCTGGGCGGCTTCTTCCGCGGCCGAAAAAAGGTCGTCGCAATGTTTGTGGTGCGGTGGCAGGATCTGGCGGATTTCAGGCATGTTTCTCTCTAACGGGAACAATCACGAATTATCATTCTACGGGCCTGCGCGGCGCGCGCCTTGATGGCCGTCAAGATTCAGACATCATTCCGGTCGTATGGCTTTGGCATGCACCGGCAAGCCACGCGACGTACTCCCTCAGGATCATTTTTCCAGAACGTAGCTGCCGGGTGCGTCGCCCAGATCCGGGTATTCCGCGGTAACGGTCGGGCCGGTCTTCACCAGTTTCCCCGCTTGTGGTTTGAGCCACTCCATCCAGTCTTCCCACCAGCTGCCGCGGTGATGTTCGGCGCGTTCGCGCCAGCTTTCCGGCGTGTCGTGGCGTTCCGCGGCGCCCACCCAGAACTCGCGCTTGGGCGGCTGCACCGGCGGATTGACGATGCCGAGAATATGACCGGAACTCGAAAGAACGTTGCGCTTCGGCCCGGAAAGGAAATTGTTGGCGCGGAACGTCTGCCGCCACGGCGCGATGTGATCGTCCGCCGCGCCGACCGAATACACCGGCTGATCGACTGCTTCAAGATCGATCTTCTCGCCCGCGATCGTCAGCGCATCCTTCTTGATCAGATTGTTGTTGAGATAGAACTCGCGCAGATACCATCCATGCATCGCCGCCGGCATGCGGGTGGTATCCATGTTCCAGTACAGCACGTCGAATGGCGGCGGCGTTTCGCCATACAGCCAGCCATGCACCACGTAATGCCAGATCAGGCTGTTGGAACGCAGCAGCCGGAAGGCGGCGGCCATCTCCTTGCCTTCGAGGAAACCCTTGGCCTCCATGCTTTTCGACAGCCAGTCCACGGTGCTGTCGTCAAGGAAGATCTCGATGTCGCCCGGCTTGTGGTAATCGACCAGCGCGGTCAGCAGCGTCAGGCTCGATACGGGCATCTCCTTTGCCGGATAGCGTCGATTGGCCCAGGCCATGTAAGTTGTCAGCGCCGCCCCGCCGATGCAGTAGCCGACGGCATTGACCTGCTTCGCCCCGCTGATGTCACGCGCCACATTGATGATCTTGTCGATGCCGTCGCTGAGGTAGTCGTCGAACATCACGTCGCGCATGCTCTCGTCGGGATTCTTCCAGCTCGTGATGAACACGCTGAAGCCCTGATCGAGCAGATACTTGACCATGCTCTTGGCCGGCGTCATGTCGAGGATATAGTGCTTGTTGATCCACGCCGTGACGATGACCACCGGCTTTTCGTAATTCTTCGCGACCGTCGGCGTGTAGTGGATCACCTCCAGCATGCGGTTGCGGAAAACCACCTTGCCGGGCGTCGTGGCGAGATTCTTGCCAACCCGAAAATCGTTCGGGTTGGTCATGCGCACGGTGCCAGCCTCGGCGTCGGCCAGCAGATTCTGCATGCCGCGCACCAGGCTTTGGCCGTTGCTTTCGATGGCCTTGCGGACCGCCACAGGATTGGTCCAGAAAAAATTGGTCGGCGCCATGGCGTTCAGCCATTCGCGCCACCAGAAAGCCGCGCGGCGCCGTTCCCGGTTCGACAGCCCCGGCGTGTCATAGAGCATGTCCTGCGCCTGGCGCGTCAGCAGCAAGTACCATTGCTTGGCGATATCGCAGGCTGCGGTTTCATCCCAGACGGGGTCGGCGAATCGGGAGTCATCGGCATGCGCCTTGACGAAATCCTCGGAACGCACACCCAGGGCGCGTTGCCAGCAATGCCACTGCAACGCCAGCATATCGGTCGAAAACTTTCCCAGCGACTCCGCAAGCTCCTGCGGGTGCAGCATCCAGGCCGCCTGTGCGTGCATCAATGGCGTCATCATGCCGATCGGATCGATCTTGCTTTCGACGGCCTCGTTGACGGCGCGCCAGGCTTCATGGGGCGTGAGGGGGGATTTCGTGCGAACGTCGTTGGAGTACATGAAATTCGTCCATTCCTGGAGTGGTAACTCAAAACCGCGCCACCCGACGCGAAAATCGGGGACGCGTGACTATAATCGAAACCTTATATCACACTCGCCATGAGGTTCGCCATGTTCAAACACATCCTGGTTCCCACCGATGGTTCGGAATTGTCGAGCGCCACCGTCAAACGCGCCGTGAACTTTGCGCGGGAAGCTGGCGCAAGGATCACCTTCTTCTATGCCAAGCCGGATTATCCGATTGCGTTCTACGGCGAAGGCGCCCTGATCGACCCGACCACGCCGGAGAAGTTCGCCGAAATGGCCGATGCACAGGCACAAACCATACTGGACGCCGCCATTCTTCTGGCTCGCGAGGCCGGCGTCGCCTGCGACAGCCAGTCAGCCGTGAATGACGTGGTGTTCGCCGCCATCATCGAAGCCGCAAACCAGACCGGCTGCGATCTCATCTTCATGGCCTCGCACGGACGACGCGGCATCAGCGGCCTACTGCTGGGCAGCGAAACCCAGAAGGTGCTCACCCATTCGAAGATTCCCGTGCTGGTCTGGCGCTGAACTGCCGTTGCGATCCTGTCAGGAACAGAGTCAGCTTGCCGCAGTTGTAGGTCGGATTAGCCTGAAGGGCGTAATCCGACGCTGGGACGTTGACTCGACATTCGCGGTATTGGGTCATGACCGCAGGAAACGCCCCGAAGGAAGTGGCCTTGGACCACCCCTTGAGGGACACCTACGCTCCCCCGAGCACGGCGCTCGCGATATATTTTCATAACCTCTGACCAAAACCACGCAAAACCGCCTTTTTTTCCGGTTTTTATTTATACTTGCCGAAAAAAATTCGCAATTAATATTTCCGCTCCTCGGACGCAAGAACTGCAGAGAAAAGTTCGCGGCCACATCGATCATGTGTCCGATGACGTGTCGTCCGATGACGTATCAGTGGCCGATACCGGGAAATCAGGGCGATTCGAAGAATGTGAGCCGGATACGGCTTGTAGAAGGGGGAGGTTCATTGGCATCAAGGCATAGTGCAAGCTCGCACACGCTGCATGCATGGGCGGCACGCGCCCGCTCGGCATCAGTCGCCGCCGATACACGGCGCGGGGTTCCGTTGCCCACGCTGGCCGCAGCCCATCTGCCTGAGCCATCTTTGCCATCTTTGCCATCATCGCGAATCCTGGCTGCGGACCTGCAATCCGAATCCGAGCCTCGCCACCTGTCTTTACGCGCCGTACCGCCCCGCCGGGTTGATCTGTCCGGCGTGGACGCTGCCAACACGCGGTCCGTCCGCGCAAGAAACATAGGAGATGTGAAAGTGAATACGGGAATCCTCAAACCACTGCTGTTGGCGCTGGCCTTCGCCGTGCCTCTGTTCTCGCCAGCGGCTCATGCCCAGTTGCAGACCGTCGCCGCGACCTTCGATTCCGGCGAGAGCGAACCCACGGGCGTCGACGCGAACCTGCGGGCTTCACGGCGGTTGAACGACGATGGTTCCGGCAGTGCTCCGGTTCAGGCTTCGGCGCCCCACGCCGAATCGTCCACTGCCGCCCCCGCGCCATCCATGACGCCAACTGCCGCGACAACATCCGCCATGACAAGCCCGGTCTCCGCACCGCTTGCTCAAGGCCAGGATCGTCTGACGGTCGATAGCCAGAGCAAGTGGGTCATCCGGAATGGTGAACGTCTCTCCGACGTGTTCATGCGCTGGGCGCGTGTCGTCGGCTGGCAGACCACGTGGGAGCCGACCGACCTGGTCGCCCTCGCCGACCTCCAGCTCGACGATACCTTCACCGGCGCCATCACCAAGGTGGTCGAGGCCCTCAATCGCGGCGGCGAAGATGTCCAGGCGAAGTTCTACGCCACCAACCACATGCTGCGTATCACGGCGAGGAAGTAAATGATGCGAACGAACGTCAAATTTGGAATCATCCCGCTGCTGCTGGGCGCACTGCTGATCTCCTCGGGTTGCGCGACGAAGCGCATCGCGCCGATGCAGAAAGATGTGAATGCCACCAACGAGGAGGCCACCAAGCTGCTGCGCAAGATGGATCGCAGCGCCGAGGGCAAGGTCGCCCGTACGGTGGTCGACAACGTCGACGGCATCTGGCTGCCGGTGCGACGGGTCCGCGACAACGAACTCCAGGCCGGCGCGCACAAGGCGACCAGCCGCCGCTTCTCGGTGAATCGTTCCTTCGGCAGCATTCAGGATGTCGCCGAGCGCGTGACGCTGCTGATGGGAATTCCGGTGACGGTTGCATCGGAAGCCCTGCCCGCGGCCCAGTCGGCCCAGGCCACAAACAGCGCGGCTCCAGCGAACGCCGCACAACCGATGCCGCCGATGCCCGCCATGATGCCGACGTTTCCGCTTCCTCCCGGCATGGGCATGGGTAGCAGCACTGCGGCGCCGATCAGCTACGATGGCACCCTCGCCGGCTTCCTCGATGTCGCCGCCGCGCGCTTCGACGTGAGCTGGGAATGGAGCGGCGACGGCATCCGTTTCTATCGTTACACGACCCGCACTTTCCGCCTTGCGGCGCTGCCGGGTGAAACGCAGCTTCAGAATATGGTCTCGAATTCCACCGGCGGCACTTCAGGCGGCGGCAGTTCCGGAGGCGGAGGCGGTGGCAGTGGCTCGGCGACATCAGAGGCAAAACAAAAGACACAGGTCGAATCGAAATTGTCGGTATGGGAGGCAATTTCTGATTCCATTAAAGGCATGCTGTCGAAGAACGGCTCCGCGACCGTGACTGCGGCGACAGGTACCGTGACCGTGACCGACACCCCGCAGGTCGTCGCCCAAGTCGAAAAGTTCATCGATGGACAGAACGCTTCGTTGAGCAAGCAGGTCGTCGTCAATGTCCGCGTCCTCTCCGTCGAACTCAAGAACGCCGAGCAATACGGCGTCAACTGGGGCCTTGTCTATCAATCAGTTTCGGGGAATACCGGCTTCCGATTCGCCAACTCGTTCTTCGATCCGGCATCAACGACCAGCCCCACCCTGGCGCTCAATATCCTGAGCTCAGCGGGCGCTTCCACGAACGCCGACATCAGGGCCTGGGCGGGATCGCAGGCGCTGATCGCGGCGTTGTCGAGTCAGGGCCATGTTTCCCAGGTGACCTCGGCCTCGCTGACCACCCTCAACAATCAGTCAGCGCCCCTGCAGGTCGGGCGACAAACGACTTACCTTGCCTCCTCGACGACGACGGTGACACAGGGTGCCGGCTCCACCACCACGCTGCAACCGGGCCTGCTCACCACCGGCTTCTCGATGACCCTGGTGCCGCACATCCTCGACCGCGGCAAGCTGATGCTTCAATACGCCATCGATATTTCGTCCCTGCTCGGCATGTACACGGTCAATGCCAACAATTCGAGCATCCAGACTCCCGACGTCGACACACGCAACTTCCTGCAGCGCGTGATGCTTACATCCGGCGATACGCTGGTGATGACAGGCTTCGAACAATCGTCGCTGAATTCGAACACCGAAGGCATGGGTAACGCCAAGAACCCGATGTTCGGTGGTGGTGTCAATGGCAAGCGCAACCGTAGCGTCCTCGTGATCATGATTCAACCCGTCGTGGCGGACTGATTGATGGCCGTCGAGCAAACCCCTGCCGACTGGCAGGCCTCCGGTGTCCCAGCGGAGCTGTCTTCCCAGACTTTCGAGTTCGGGAAGCGGACTTTCGTCTCCGGTCTTTTCTGGCAACCGCTGCCGGGTTCCACAGCTCGCCAGCGCAAGGCCGAACTGCAGAAGATGTCCGTGGAACAAGGCTTCGATCTGGCGGTGCTGCGCACTTCGGGCGTGCCACAGGTCGGCTTTGGATCGCTGGCCGATGGCGTCAAGCCCGGTATGCTCTCAGTCGCAGCGATGGTCTCGAAGTCGCTGGAAATGGCCAACCGCGAGCGCAGCTTCCTCTGCGCGATGCCGGTGCCTGGCGGCAAGTGGCTGTACGTCGCGCAGCGCGAAGGCGTGTTGCTGCATGATGGCGACCTTCTGGGGAATGAGGAGACAGTCCGCGAGCGCATGATGACGGACCTGTCGCTGACCGAATGGCAGACCGTATTCGCCCCCGCCAACTGGGGGATACCCGATACCATGCAGCGTCCCTTCGAGGATCTGCTGCCCAAATCGGGCTCGAAATACAGCTTCAAGACATGGTGGGAAGTCCGGCCGATCCGCAATACCTGGCTCGATTTCATTCAGGACAACATGGCGTTGTATGCCGTACTCATCGCCGTGGCTGCCGGATTGACGGGGTACTACCTCTGGGACCAGTGGCGGGTCAAGAAAGAACTTGAGGCACTCGCGCAACAGGAAGCCATGGAACAAGCGACAAGGGAGGCGGCAGCAGCCGATCGTCCCTGGAAGAAGCAACCACGTGCTCCGCAATTTGTCGCCGCTTGCGACAGCGCCATGCGCCAGGTCAAGACCTTCTGGCCGGGCAACTGGACCCCCACCGGCGCCATCTGCGCGGATCGCACCCTCACCGTAACCTGGACTCGCCAGGAACAGGGCTGGCTGGAACACATTCGCGAAATTGAACCACGCGTTGAATTCTCCCCGGACGGCAACCGTGCTACTCTGAATCTGCCTCTTGAGATGCCGCCAGGAGAGGACGAAACATTGCCAAAGGAAAGCGAACGTCGCTTTGCACTCCACAGCGCGGCCCAACACCTCGGCCTCCAACTCGCGCAAGTGGATCAACAGGCTAACGCGGTGCTCGGCCAGCCCGCTGTTCCGGGAAGTTGGACAACGATGACTTGGACCATCACTAACGCGCCATTGCCGCCCGCGACCGTGATTTCGGCTCTCGACGGAGGCGGCTTCCGCATAACCCAGCTGAAGCTGGGGTTTGCCGGAGGCATGATGACATGGACTATGGAGGGAACGCAGTATGCACAGCCGTAAGATCAT
>CAZCPD010000066.1:0-2677 GCA_964500425.1 uncultured Rhodocyclaceae bacterium | reverse complement strand
CCCCTCAATCCGCTCGGAAGATAAGCTCATGGAAGCACCGCCCAAGGGCGACAGCGCGAAACAGGGCGTCCCGCTGACGGGGGCGACGGGCAAGTTTTCCGTCGACAACGCATTGCGGGAAAAGCTCTGCCTGCTCGATGACGGCCGCCTGCTGATTTCCAAGTCACACATCTTCGACCCTTCGGTCAATGCCTTCATCGGCCGCCTCAAGCGGCTCAAGGTGCCCCACCGTATCCTGCAGGTGGACATGAAGGTCATCGCCGAGATGTATGAGGATGCGCAACCTTTCCGGCGCAGCACCTCTTTCTCGGAAATGCAGGACATGGCCAAGGGCCTGTTCCGCAAGGCCACGCGCCTGCGCGCCTCGGACATCCACATCCGCGTCGACATCCGCCACAACACGCAAATCTACTACCGCATCCAGAACGATCTGGAGTTCGTCGAGGAGCACTCCTACGAAACCGGCGACAAGCTGTGCACGGCCATCTATCAGTCGATGGCCGATATCGGCGACTCCACCTTCGAGCCGCTTTCGCGCCAGGATGCACGCATCTCCGACCGCAACAAGCTGCCCGACGGCATCGACGGCATCCGTATCGCCACCAGCCCGAAGACCGGTGGCTTCCTGTTCGTCATGCGCCTGCTCTACAACGACACGACGGACGATTTCGATCTGCGCTCGCTCGGCTTCAGCGGCGAGCAGTCGGACAACCTCGAACTGATGAAACAGTGCCCGACGGGCATCATCGTCATCGGCGGTCCGACGGGCAGCG
Organism: uncultured Rhodocyclaceae bacterium; assembly: GCA_964500425.1. Lineage (GTDB taxonomy): Bacteria > Pseudomonadota > Gammaproteobacteria > Burkholderiales > Rhodocyclaceae > Sterolibacterium. The sequence goes on along the minus strand of CAZCPD010000066.1, from coordinate 1,904 downwards.
GCAAGTCGACGACCTTGCAGCGCGTGCTGGCCTCGATCATCCGCGAGGAAGCCGGCAAGAAGCACGTCATCACCGTCGAGGACCCGCCGGAATATCCGATTCTTGGCGCCGTGCAGACACCCGTGACCAACGTCCAGACCGAGGAGGAGCGCTCCAAGGCCTTCCAGGTCGCAATCAAGTCGGCCATGCGTCTCGATCCTGATGTCATCATGATCGGCGAAGTTCGCGACACCCCCTCGGCCCGCCTCGCCGTTCAAGCGGCGATGACCGGTCACCAGGTGTGGACCACGGTGCACGCCAACAACGCGCTGGCCATTCTCGACCGCCTGATCGACCTCGGCGTGCCCGTCGAACTGCTCGCCGACTCCTCGATCATCACCGGCCTGATCTGCCAGCGCCTGCTCAAGGTGCTCTGCCCGCAATGCAAGGTGCCGATCAACAGCGTCCTCGACCGTTATTCGCCGGCCGACCTGCAGCGCATCATGAGCGTCGCCGAACTGGAAAAGGTCTTCGTCATCGGCAGCGGCTGCGAGAACTGCCGCAACACCGGCATCATCGGTCGCACCGTGGTCGCCGAGACCGTGGTTACCGACGACAAGCTGCTCTCGTTCATCCGTCAGCGCGACAAGCTCGGCGCCCTGTCCTACTGGCGCAACGAATTGCGCGGTTTGACCATGAAGGACCACGCCCTGCTCAAGATCATCCAGGGCACGGTCGATCCCTTCCAGTCCGAAACCGTCGTCGGTCGTCTCGTCAAGAGCGACGACGCCATGCACCACTTCGGCTGACCCTGAACGTCGCGATGAATTCCTACTCCGTCAACGGCATCGAAGCGAGCTTCGGCAAATTCTGGTTCAAGCAGGTTGCACATGGCTCACGCCGGCGGCTGTGGCTCAAGTTGGCCAAGCTGATCGGCAATGGCGTGCAGATTCTCCAGGCTGTGGACTCGATCAAGGACCGGCGCATCGCCTCTGGCGGCAAGGGCGAGCCGGAAGTCATTGCACTGACCGCATGGTCAGCGGCGATCCGCAACGGTGCACGCCTATCCAAGGCCATGGAAGGCTGGGTGACGATCGAGGAAATGATGCTGATCTCCGCCGGCGAGCAATCCGGCACACTCGAGGCAGCACTGCGCTCGGCGGCGCGCGTCATGGAAGCGCGCAAGCGCATCACCGGCGCGGTCTATGCAGGCCTTGCCTACCCTTTCGTGCTGATCCTGATGGCCGTTGGCGTATTGTTCCTGTTCGGTTTCAAGATTGTTCCTGCCTTCACCAAAGTCCTTCACGGTGCCGAATGGCAAGGCATCGCCAAGGGCATGATCTTCGTCAGCAACTTCGCGCGCGACTGGCTGTGGATCGCCATACCGATCATCGCAGGCTTGATGGTGGTGTTTTACATGTCGCTGTCGCGCTTCGATGGGCCACTGCGCATCCGGTTCGACCGTTTCGCTCCTTACAGCATCTACCGCATCATGCAGGGCAGCACCTGGCTGATTGCCCTCGCCGCAATGGTTGAGGCTGGCCTGCGTATCGAGGTCGCCATGGAGCAGCTGGCCGCCAATGCCGGTCCCTGGCTGAAGCGGCGCATCAACGCCGGCTTGGCCGGCATGCGCTCGGGGCGCAACCTGGGTGACGCACTGGCCCGCGCCGGTCACGAATTCCCCGATCGCGAGATCATCGACGATCTCGGCGTCTACTCTTCGCTGTCCGGCTTCGAGGAGGCGCTGGCCATGCTCGGCCGGGAATGGCTCGACGAATCGGTCGAGCAGATCGAAATGCGCATGAAGGTCGTTTTTGGCATCAGTCTGCTGATTGTCGGCGGCCTGATCGCTTTTCTCGTTGCCGGCATGATGGCCATGGAATTGCAGATGTCTCAAGCAATGCAGCAAATGACGGCGCGCTGAA
>CAZCPD010000065.1:0-13646 GCA_964500425.1 uncultured Rhodocyclaceae bacterium | reverse complement strand
CGCCTGCACCTGACGCCGCAGTCGGTGAGCGGCCAGCTCAGCGAATTCGAGTCGGCGCTCGGCGTCGAGTTGTTTCGCCGCGTCGGACGCGGGCTGGAACTCACTGAAACCGGCCAGCGTCTGCTGGGCTACGCCGAACAGATCTTCGTGCTGGGCGACGAAATCCTTGAGGCCATTCGCGACGAGTCTGGTCTGCAGAGCGTGCCGTTCCGTGTCGGGATTGCCGACTCGGTTCCCAAGATGGTGGCCTACCGTCTCGTGGAGCCTTCTCTAACCCTCGACGAGCCGATTCGCCTGATCTGCCGCGAAGGGCGGCTCACCGCGCTGCTGGCCGATCTGGCCGTGCACCGTCTCGACATGGTGATTGCCGATCAGCCCATGCCGGGCAACCTCAATGTGCGCGGCTACGATCATTTCCTCGGCGAAAGCGGGGTGACTGTGTTCGGCGCGAAATCACTGATCGACCAGGCGGAAATGGATTTCCCCGGCCTTCTCGATGGCGCGAACTTTCTCATGCCTGGGGCGGATGTCGCCCTGCACCCGCGCTTGATGCGCTGGTTCGAGGCGAAGCGACTGCATCCAAGAATTGTCGGCGAATTCGACGACAGCGCCCTGCTCATGGCGTTCGGCCAGGCGGGGGCAGGGTATTTCGTGGCGCCAACCGCGCTCGAGGCCTACATTGTCCGGCAGTACGAAGTGCAGATCGTCAGTCGAATCGAGGAAGTGCGCGAACAGACTTACGCGATCACGACCGAGCGCAAGCTGACCCACCCGATCGTCGTCGCCATCTGCCGGCTTGCCCAGCGCGACATGTTCGGTGGCGAAAGTTCCGGCAAGGCCGCAGGTCAGGATGATGCGAAAAGGGTCAGGAAGAAGGGCTGAAGCGGCCCCGCTGGTGGTTGCGCGGGGCGAGAAAAGTGGAAAGGGGGGGGCTTGCCTTATCGGTATTTCCTGAAAACGGTTCTCGCGTCCTCGTGAGCCCGATCCTGGGTGCAAATCCTCGGGTCGTCGTCGTGGCCGCTGAAGAAATCGTCGGCTTGGGCGCGCATCACCATCTGGATGGCGGCATCGTCGGCGATGTCGTGTTTCTCAGTGATGAGGGTGGTGACCTCGTCGAGGAATGCCTCGTAGGTCATGTGGGTGGTCTTGGCTTTCATTGCGCTCGGTCCGGTTGCTGCTCGCGATTCATCAGGTCGAGATAGAGGGCTTCCACACGCTGCCGCGCCCACGGCGTGCGCCGCAGGAACTTGAGGCTCGAAGCAATACTGGGTTCGTGGGTGAAGCAGCGGATGTCGATCTGCCGCCCCAGTTCCGGCCATCCATGGAACTGTACCAGCGACTTCAGGAGCATTTCCAGCGTGATGCCGTGGAGTGGATTGTTGTGCTGGAGCGCTTTCATGGGTGGTCTTGCCTGAGCGTCATTCGCTTACCTTTGATCGCCCGGCCTTGGTTGCCGCACGACGGGTCTTGTTTTGCAGTCTCCTGGCGACACCGGTTCGGGTGGGTTTTGTCGGCCTTCGCCGCTTGGGCTGGACGGCAACGCCATCAATCATCTCATGCAGACGCCGCATGGCTTCGGCGCGATTTCCATCAAGACTGCGGAACTCCTGCGCCTTGATGATGACGATGCCGTCCTTGCTGATGCGCTGGTCACGCAGTTGCAACAGCCGCACGCGAACTGCCTCTGGCAGCGTGGAGGCATGGATGTCAAAGCGCAGATGCACCGCGGAGGACACTTTGTTGACGTTCTGCCCGCCCGCGCCTTGCGCCCGGATCGCGGAGATCTCGACTTCATCGGCGGAAATGACGAGGGACGCATTCATGCGAAACAGGAAGGCACTGGTGGCTTGCAGGCAGAGCAGCCTGACTGGCAACGTCGGGAAATGAACCAAAAAAACCCGCAAAGCCAATGGCGGTGCGGGTTTCGATGGTGTCCTGGCGGAGAGGGTGGGATTCGAACCCACGGATGCCTTGCGACATCGCCTGATTTCGAGTCAGGTACATTCGACCACTCTGCCACCTCTCCGAACCGCGAATTCTAGCACCAATCCGTGCGCTTCGGCTACGACGTTGAATCGCGCAGATAGCGGCCGAGTGAGAGGGCCGCACCGAACCAGCCGAGCGTGGCAGCGAGGGCCAGCAACAGCAGCGATTCGTTGAGGCCAAGCGGTTGCAGTACCAGACGGGAGTCGTAGAGCGCGGCGAGCTGGGTGACCGGGCTGCGCAGCAGCAGGGTGACGGCGTAGACGATCAGCCAGGCGACGATACCGCCGGCCAGGCCCTGCAGGAAGCCGAAATAGTAGAAGGGGCGGCGGATGAAGCCATCAGTGGCGCCAAGCAGGCGGCAGACCTCGATCTCGGCGCGCTGGGCGAGGATCTGCAGGCGCAGCGTGGTGAAGGTGATGGCGATCAGACCGACGCCGAGCAGCGTGGCCAATAGCGCGACGCCGGTGCGGCCGAGGCGCAGCATGGCGTCGAGGCGGCGTATCCAGGCGGAATCGAGCTGGACGTGTTCGACTTTCGGCAAGCGCCTGAGTTCGTCGCGGAGCAGTTCCATGGCTTCCGGCCCGTCGTTCTTCGGACTGACGATGAATGCGTCGGGGTAAGGGTTCTGCGGCAGGGCGGCGATGACTTCGCGCAATCCGGGATCGGCCTGCATGCGCTTGAGCGTGTCTTCCCGCGAGACGAAGCGCGCGTTCCTGACGCCGGGGTGGCCGCGTAGTTTGGCGGCAATGGCGTCGGCCGCCTTGCGGTCGGCGTCGAGCTGCATGAACAGCGAGACCTGCGGGTTGGCGCCGTTGTTGCCGTTGCCGGCGCTGCCGACGAACTGCAGGGCGTTGCCGAGCAGCATCTGGCCGCCGGCCGGCAGCGCCATGGCGATGCCGATGGCGAGCAGCGAAAGGAGAGTGTTCAGCGGCGTCGCCGTCAGGCGTTGCCAGGCCCAGCGCAGGGCCTTCAGATGTTGGGCGAGCCAGGCATTCATGGGAGCAGCAGCCTGCCGTGGTCGAGCGTCAGATGGCGCGGCGCATAAGGCGCGAACAGCTCTTTGTCGTAGGTGGCGATCAGCGTGGTGACGCCGACGCGGTGGAATTCGCCGAAGATTTCGGCGACGTCGTGCGCGGTTTCGGGGTCGAGGTGAGCGGTCGGCTCGTCCGCGATCAGGATGGCGGGCCGGCTGACCACGGCGCGGGCGATCGCCAGGCGCTGCTGTTCGCCGCCCGAGAGGCTGATCGGCAGCGCCTTTTCGCGCGCCAGCAGGCCGACCTTGTCGAGCGCCGCGCGTGCGCGGCTGGCGGCCTCGCGCGGCGGAAAGCCGGCGATGGAGAGCGGAAGCAGGACATTCTCGAAGGCGCTGCGGTCAGACAGCAGCTTCTGGTCCTGAAACACCAGGCCGAGATTGCGGCGCAGGTACGGAATCGCCTTGCGCTTCAGGGCGCCGACATTCTGGCCATTCACCAGCACGGCGCCGCCGCTCGGCCGCTCAATGGCGGCGATCAGCTTGAGCAGCGTCGTCTTGCCGGCGCCCGAGTGGCCGCCGATCAGCACCAGCTCGCCCGGCGCAATGATGAAGCTGACATCGCTCAGGGCGTGCTGGTCGGGCGGGTAGCGGCGGCTGACGTGCTCGAAACGGATCATGCGATGCGCGGATGGAGTGCGGCGAAGTTGGGTGCGGACGCGCCTAGGAGCGGGCTTTGGCTTCTGTCTTGGAGTTTGGCGCACGAGGAGCCACAATGAGCCTGGTTCCGGTTTGCTCGGCCAGGCGGCGTGCTCGTTCGCCAGCGCGCTTGAGTGCTGCATATGAACCAGCAAGATCCGCAAGAAAGCGGCTCGGTTTCTCGTTGATCATGAGTTTTCTCCTTGCTCGATAAGCACCGGCAATATATCGCGGTTGTCGTAAACGGCCCACACATCCACCAGCTTGCAGTATGCGGGGAGGTTGCGCCTGCCAGCGTCGAAGCGGCGCCGAATGACCCCTTCCGGGACGGCATGGCCACCTTGTCGAATCCGTTCTGCGACTCGCGCCACCGCCATTTCTGCATCGGGCAACGCGAGAAAGAAGAGTTCCACCGAATAGCCTTGGGCACGCCAGCGCGGAATCTTCCGTGCGTACGTCAGACCGGACAGAGTGGTTTCGAAAGCGAAGCTATGCCCTTTTCCCAGATGCGCCGAGATTTGACGCAGCATCATGCGTCCCGCCTGGATCGCCGCAATCGCCGGATCGAAGGGCGAGAGTCCGGCTGCGATGAGGTCGGCGTTCACGAAGTGAATGCAAGCAGCCTCGTTAGGCAAGAACTCGGTTGCGAACGTCGTCTTGCCGGCTCCGTTCGGTCCGGCAATGATGACGATTTTCTTGGCTATGTTCGACATCCGCTTGGATAGCCGACTCAGTTCGTCTCGAACAGCGCGGTGGCGAATTCGCGCGCGACGAAGGGTTGCAGGTCCTCGATGCCCTCGCCGACGCCGATGAAGCGCAGCGCGAGCGGCTTGCCGGTCGGCTGCTGGCGCGCGATGGCGGCGACCACGCCGCCCTTGGCGGTGCCGTCGAGCTTGGTGACGACGAGGCCGGTGACGCCGATCGCCTTGTCGAAAGCCTTGACCTGGGCCAGCGCGTTCTGGCCGATGTTGGCGTCGAGCACCAGCAGCACTTCGTGCGGCGCGGTCGGGTCGATCTTCTGGATGACACGTTTGACCTTGGCGATTTCCTCCATCAGGTGCAGCTGCGTCGGCAGGCGGCCGGCGGTGTCGGCCAGCACCACATCGATGCCGCGCGCCTTGGCGGCGTTGATGGCGTCGAACACGACGGCCGCCGGATCGCCGGATTCCTGGGCGATGACGGCGACGTTGTTGCGCTCGCCCCAGGCGACCAGCTGTTCGCGCGCCGCGGCGCGGAAGGTATCGCCGGCGGCGAGCAGCACCGATTTGCCCTGCGCCTGGAAGTGGCGCGCCAGCTTGCCGATCGAAGTGGTCTTGCCGGCGCCATTGACGCCCGCCAGCATGATGACGAAGGGTTTGTGCGTGCTGACGTCGAGCGGCGCTTCGAGCGGCTTCAGCAGGCCTTCGAGGATGTCGGCAAGCGCCGTCTGCAACTGTGCCGGCGATTCGAGCTTGTCGCGCTTGACGCGCTTCTTCAGCTCGTCGAGCAGGTACTGCGCGCCGTCGACGCCAACGTCGGCCATCAGCAGCGTGGTTTCCAGTTCTTCGAGCAGCTCGTCGTCGATCCTGGCGCGACTGAACAGGCCGGTGAGCTGGCTGCGCGTGCGCGCCAGGCCGCTCTTCAGGCGCTCCTTCCAGCTCGGCTTGTCCGTCCTGGCGGGTTCTGCTGTCGCCGCGACCGGCGCCGGCGCGGGGGGCTCCTGGGCCACCGGCTCGGCGGCCTGCTGTCCTTTTTCCGCGGCTTCGTCGGACGCGCCGAATTTTTTCTTGAGGAAACTAAACATGGAGGAATGCTTCAAAGCATGGAAGTGAATAAGGCCGGAGGTGGCGCGGTGCTGCCGATGACTTTATGATGCCGCTTCTTCAACTGTCGATTTTAACATTGCCCATGATGCGAACCCGCTTGCATTTGCCGATTCTGCTGGCGACGCTCCTGGCCAGCACGCTGGCCGTCGCTCCGGCCCTGGCCAACCCCTACGAGAAGACGCTTGCCAACGGCATGCGCGTGATCGTCAAGGAAGACCATCGCGCACCGACCGCAGTGCACATGGTCTGGTACCGGACCGGCGCCATCGACGAGGTGGACGGTTCTTCCGGCCTCGCCCACATGCTCGAACACATGATGTTCAAGGGCACCAAAAAGGTCGGCCCGGGCGAGTTCTCCAAGCGCGTCGCGGCAGCTGGCGGGCGCGACAACGCCTTCACCAGCCTCGACTACACCGCCTACTTCCAGCTGGTGCCGAAGCGCGCACTGCCCGAAATGATGGAGCTGGAGGCCGATCGCATGGCGAACCTGAAGCTCGACCCGAAGGAATTCGCGCCGGAGCTGAAGGTGGTCATGGAGGAGCGCCGCATGCGCACCGAGGACAACCCGCACTCGCTGGTGTATGAACGCATGAACGCGACGGCCTTTCAGGCGCACCCGTATCGGCGACCGGTGATCGGCTGGATGAACGATCTCGAGAACATGACCTGGCGCGATGCGCAGGAGTGGTACCAGCGCTGGTACACACCGCGCAACGCGACGCTGGTGGTGGTTGGCGATGTCGATCACCAGGCGCTGTTCAAGCTCGCCGAGCAACATTACGGCCGCATCAAGCCACGCGCGCTGCCGGAGCGCCGTCCGCTGGCCGAGCCGCAGCAGCTCGGCATCAAGCGGCTCAACGTCAAGGCGCCGGCGAAGCTGCCATATCTGGCGATGGCCTGGAAGACGCCCAAGCTCAATGATGTTGCCAAAGATCGCGATCCCTATGCGTTGCAGATGCTCGCCGCGGTGCTCGATGGGCATGCGGCCGCCAGGCTGTCGAAGAACCTGGTGCGCGGTCGCAAGATCGCCCAGTCGGCGGGCGCCGGCTATGACGCGACCATGCGCGGCGAGGCTCAGTTCTATCTCGACGGGCAGCCGGCCGAAGGCCACAGCGTCGCCGAACTCGAAGCCGCGCTGCGCGGCGAGATTGCCGCCATCCAGGAGCAGGGCGTGAGCGAGGAGGAGCTGGCGCGCGTCAAGGCGCAGATCATCGCCGGGCAGATCTACAAGCGCGATTCGATGATGGGCCAGGCCATGGAAATCGGCGCGGTCGAGGTGATCGGCATGAACTGGCGCGATATCGACCGGATGCTCGACCAGTTGCGCAGCGTGACGGCCGCCGAGGTTCAGGCGGTGGCGAAAAGGTATTTCGGCGACGACACGCTGACCATCGCCACGCTCGATCCACAACCGCTGCCGGCGCAGGCCGACGCCGCCGCGGCCCGTCGTGCGGCGGGCGCCGCGCATGTTCATTGACCAGGATATCGAAATGAAAAGACTCTTCTCCGGCGCCCTCTTCTGTCTGGCCGCCCTGCTGCCGGTGCTTGCCGAGGCCGGCGTCAGGATCGAACACTGGACGGCGCCTTCCGGGGCGCGCGTGTATTTCGTCTCCAGCCATGCCTTGCCCATCCTCGACGTGCGCGTCGACTTCAGCGCTGGCGCGGCTTTCGATCCGCCCGGCAAGTCGGGTGTGGCGAGCTTCACCAGTAGTCTGCTCGACAGTGGCGCGAAGCTTGGCGACAACGAACTGAACGAGGAGCAGATCGCCGAGAAGCTGGCGGACATCGCCGCGCAGCTCGGCGCCTCGACCGACGTCGATCGCGCCGGTATCAGCCTGCGCACGCTGTCCGCGCCGAAGGAACGCGAGGCCGCGCTGGCGCTGATGCGCGCCGTGCTGTCAGCGCCGACCTTTCCGGCCGACATTCTGGCCCGCGAAAAGGTGCGCGCCGCCGCCGCCATCCAGGAGGCCGACACGCGCCCGGACAGCATTGCCGGCAAGCGCTTTCAGCAGGCGATCTATCCGGGGCATCCCTACGGCGTCGTACCGACCGTCGCCAGCGTCGGCGCGGTCACGCGCGACGACGTGACGACCTTCTGGCGCGACCATTTCGGGGCGCGCCGGGCGGTGGTCTCGATCATCGGCGACGTCACGCGAGCCGAGGCGGAGTTGATCGCTGCGCGCCTCACCGATGCGCTGCCCGACGCGCCGGCCGAAACGCCGCTGCCGGCGGTGACGGCGCCGGCGCGCGCCAGCATCAAGGTGGCGCATCCGGCGATGCAGAGCCATATCCACATCGGCCTGCCGGCGATCAAGCGCGGCGACGCGGATTTCTATCCGCTGCTGGTCGGCAACTACGTGCTCGGCGGTGGCGGTTTCGTCTCCCGGCTGATGAAGGAAGTGCGCGAGAAGCGCGGTTATGCCTACAGCGTGTATAGCTATTTCGATCCGCGCAGGCTGGAGGGACCGTTCGAAATCGGCCTGCAGACCAAGCGGGTCCAGGCCGGGGATGCGATCAAGGTCGTCGAGGCCACGCTCGAAGCCTTCCTCAAGGATGGCCCGAATCCGCAGGAGCTCAAGGCCGCCAGGCAGAATCTGGTTGACGGCCTGGCGCTCAAGCTCGACAGCAATGCCAAGATCCTCGGCTACCTTGCGGTGATCGGCTTCTACGGCCTGCCGCTGACCTATCTCGACGATTACCCGCGCAAGATCGAAGCGGTGACCGCTCAGCAGGTGCGCGAGGCCTTTGCCCGCCATGTGAAGCCGGAGAACATGGTGACGGTCATCGTTGCCGCGGATTGAGGGGTTCGGCAGCATGGCGCGCATCCGCATCAGCGGCGGTGAGTGGCGCAGCCGCCTGGTCAAGGTCGCCGACAACGTGCAGGGTCTGCGGCCGACGCCGGACCGGGTGCGCGTCACCCTGTTCAACTGGCTGGGCCACGATCTGGGCGGCCTGCGCTGCCTGGACCTGTTCGCCGGCAGCGGCATCCTCGGCTTCGAGGCAGCGTCGCGCGGCGCGGCGCACGTCACCTTCATCGAGCAGGCCGCGGATGCCTTCAAGGCCTTGCAGCAGAATGCTCAGGCGCTTGGCGGCGGCGGTGTCGGCGGACAACTGGAGCTGATACGCACAGATGCGCTAAAATTCGCCCCCACGGTGACGCAACCCTACGATCTGGTGTTTCTCGATCCGCCTTATCATCAAGGCTGGCTCGAACGGATTGCGCCATTCCTGGAACGGGTGGCGAAGCCCGATGCGCGGCTCTATGTGGAGGCCGAACACGCGGTGGAAACCCTGGGCCCGTGGCGCAGCGTGAAGAGCGGTCACGCCGGACAGGTGTTTTATCAACTACTGGAGCAGCCATGAGCAACCGAATTGCCGTGTATCCCGGCACCTTCGATCCCCTGACCAAGGGGCACGAGGATCTCGTGCGTCGTGCCGCCAAGCTGTTCGACCGCGTCATCGTCGGTGTGGCCCAGAGCCACGCCAAGCGCCCTTTTTTCACCCTCGACGAGCGTGTCGACATGGCGAGCGAAGTGCTTGCCGAACATGAGAACGTCGAGGTCTGCGGTTTCGACTGCCTGCTGATGGAGTTTCTCCAGCGGCACAACGCGCGCATCATCCTGCGCGGGCTGCGCGCCGTTTCCGACTTCGAATACGAATTCCAGATGGCCGGCATGAACCGTATCCTCTATCCGGATGTCGAAACCGTATTCCTGACCCCGGCCGAGAAGTACATGTTCATTTCCGCCACCATGGTGCGTGAGATTGCCGTGCTCGGCGGTCCGATCGAAAAATTCGTGCCGCCCCTGGTAGTCGGGCGGATCGCCGAAAAACTTCCCAAGTAAGACTAAAAAGGATTTAGCAATGTCTCTGATGATCACCGACGAATGCATCAATTGCGATGTGTGCGAGCCGGAATGCCCGAACAATGCGATTTCGCAGGGCGACGAGATTTACCTGATCGACCCGGACAAGTGCACCGAGTGTGTCGGCCACTTCGACACGCCGCAGTGCCGTGAGGTCTGCCCGGTCGATTGCATCCCGAACGATCCCGATCACGTCGAGAACAAGGATCAGTTGATGGACAAGTTCCTCAAGCTGACCGCAGCCAAGTAAATCAGGCCATTCCCGGCGCCTGACTCACCGGTGCTGGCAGCGCGCGCAGAAGAAGGTGGCGCGCTGTCCCTGGCGCAAGGTTTGAATCGGCCGTCCGCAGATGCGGCAGGGCGCGCCGGTGCGGCCATAGACGAAATACTGCTGCTGAAAATATCCCGAGCTGCCATCCGAATGGATGAAGTCGCGCAGGCTGCTGCCGCCTGCGGCGATCGCGGCTTCCAGCGTGGTGCGGATTTCCGGTACCAGTCGCGCGTAGCGCTGCGGGCCGATGCGGCCAGCCGGCGTGCGCGGATCGATGCCGGCGCGGAACAGGCTTTCCGAGGCATAGATGTTGCCGATGCCGACGACCAGATGGCCGTCCATCAACAGCGGCTTGATGGCGACCTGGCGACCGCGCGTCGCCGCATGCAGCCAGTGCGGCGTGAATTCCTCGCCGAGCGGTTCGATGCCGAGCGGCGCGAGCAGTGGATGTCGGGCCATGTCGCTGTCGAATGGCAGCCACAGGACCGCCCCAAAGCGACGTGGATCGCGCAGGCGCAGCAGAGTCTTGCCGAAGATCAGATCAAAGTGGTCATGCTTTTGCGCAGGCGCCATCGTCGCATCGTTGGGCAGCAGGCGCAGGCTGCCCGACATGCCCAGATGCAGCAGCAGCGTGCCGTTGCCGAAATCCAGCAGCAGATATTTGCCGCGCCGGGCGATGCCGGCGAGCGTCTGTCCGAACAGCAGGGTTAGCAGATTTTTCGGCAGCGGATAACGCAGCTTTGGCGTGCGTGCGATGACGTCGGTTACGGCACGACCGACCAGCGACGGTGCGATGCCGCGGCGGGTGATTTCGACTTCGGGCAGTTCAGGCATGAGGCGTCAGTCGAGAGCGATGAGACGGGAGTCGGGAGTGAAATTTCGCCGCGCGAGCCCTTGCCGCGCCGCACGAAACTGCTAACATGACTCATTCTATTCGAGGCTCTGGCCGAACCGACGGCGATCCCATGAAACCGAATTCGCAACCCGCGCAACCCGCTTCCCGTCTGTCGCATCTTCTATGCCGGATGCTTTGCGTCGCGCTGCTCGGCATGCCGGTTGCGGGTCTGGCGCAGGAACGGGCGGCAAAGCCCGCCGATCAGGCAGTGGAGAAGAATGCCGAGCCGGTTCGGCCGGGCGTCATGCCGACGGGTGATGACAAGCTGCCCAAGCTGAGTTTCACGCCGCAGATACTCTACAAGGTTCTGCTCGCTGAAATCGCCGGCAATCGCGGCAATATCGGGCTGGCGACCAGCCTGTATGGCGAGTTGGCGAAGACGACGCGCGATCCGCGCATCGCCCGCCGCGCCACCGAGATTTCGATTTACGCGCGCCAGACGGCCCTCGCCCTGGAGACGGCGCGCATTTGGGTGCAGACCGACCCGGAGTCGCCGCAGGCGCGCCAGGCGCTGGCCGGATTGCTGCTTAGCGCGAAACAGACCGACGAAGCGTTGCCGCATCTGGCCAGGCTGCTGACGATGCAAACGGCGCAGGCGCTACAGCCGGAAGCGCTCGAGGGCGATGTACCGGGCAAGAGGCCCGTTCCGCAATCGCGGACGCCGTCTTCGACCAGCCTCACTGAGCGTCTCGATCAGATCTACCGCCTGCTTGCGCGCTATCCGGACAAGGTGGTCGCATTGCGTCTGATCGAGCAACTCACCGCGCCCCATGAGAATGTTCCCGAGGCGCACTACGCCCGTGCCCAAGCGGCGATCGACGCCAAGGACGATGCGCGAGCCCTGGCGGCGATTGAGCGCGCCCAGGCGCTGCGACCCGACTGGCAGCAGGCGGTGCTGTTCAAGGTACAGGTGCAGCAGCGTATCAGCAGCACACTGGCAGAGGAGACCCTGCGCGGCTTTCTTGCCGAATACCCGAAGGCCAGCGAGGTGCGCATCGCCTATGCGCGCTCGCTGATCGGCGGCAAGCACTACGACGCCGCGCGGCGCGAGTTCAACACCCTGCTTGAGGAAAATCGCGACAACGGCGAGGTGCTTTACGCGGTGGCCTTGCTTTCGATGCAGTTGAATGACCTGCCGGCGGCCGAGAAGCACCTGAAGCGCCTGCTCGAACTCGGCATCGGCAACCCCAACCTGCTGCGCTATTACCTCGGCCAGATCGCCGAGGACGCCAAACGCACCGTGGACGCTCTCGAATGGTATGCCAAGGTCACGCCCGGCGAGCAATATCTGCCGGCGTTGGGGCGCGCCGCCGCATTGCTGGCGAAGGAAGGGCGCCTCGACGAAGGGCGCGCTCTGCTGAAAAGAGCCGGGGAAGCCTCGCCCGAGCAACGGGTTCAGTTGCTGGTCGCCGAATCGCAACTGCTGGTCAACGTCGGGCGTACCGGCGAGGCCTATGAACTGCTCGACAGCACTCTCGCCACCCAGCCGGATCAGCCCGAGTTGCTGTATGAAACCGCACTGCTCGCCGACAAGCTCGATCAGCTGGAGGTGATGGAACGCAACCTGCGCAAGCTGATTCGCATCAAGCCCGACGATGCGCATGCCTACAATGCGCTCGGCTATTCGCTCGCCGAGCGCAACCTGCGTCTCGACGAAGCCCAGCAACTCATCGAAAAGGGGCTGGCGCTGGCCCCGGAAGATCCCTTCATCCTCGACAGCAAGGGCTGGCTGCTGTATCGGCGCGGTGCGCACTCGGCGGCGCTGGAGGTCCTGCGCAAGGCCTATGGCATCCGCCAGGACGCCGAGATTGCCGCCCACCTCGGCGAAGTCCTCTGGATCAGCGGCCAGCGCGAGGAAGCCCAAAAGACCTGGGCCGAATCCGCCAAGGCCAATCCGGGTAACCCGTTACTGCACGACACCATCAAGAAGTTCAAGGCCGCCGACAAGGCGACCGACAAGGCGACCGACAAGGCGACCGACAAGGCGACCGACAAGGCCGATGTCGCCGGGAAGCCGGCGCCCAAGCCAGAAATCCAGCCCGCCCAACCCGCCGCCGAATAAGCAATGCAGCAAGGAGTATTCGCCGTGGCGCTCGCGGTGGTCGTGAGCCTGCTGCCCGGTTGTGCCCAGTTGCCGACGAGCGGCGCGCTGCCGGCAATGTCGCGGCCGGCGCGAGCCGCCATCGACGCCTACTCTCTCGATGGCCGGATCGCCGTGCGGGATGGCGAGCGCAGCCATGCCGCCAACCTCTTCTGGCGTCATGCGGCGGTGCGCGACGAAATGCTGTTCACCACGCCGCTCGGCCAGGGTCTCGCCGAGCTGACGCGCGATGAGGCCGGGGCGCGGCTGCGGCTCGCCGATCGCCGCGAATTCGCGGCCGCCGACTGGGATGAACTCGCCAGCCAACTGTTCGGCCTGGCCCTGCCGCTCTCCGCCCTGCCGCGCTGGCTGGTCGGCAACGTGCCGGCGAGCGTCGCCCCGCTCGAACTGGATCCCCAGGGGCGCCCGCGCCGGGTGCGCAGCGACGGCTGGCGCATCGATTACCTCGAATACGAAAGTCCGGCCGCGGACGCCCTGCCGACGCTGATCGAACTGCGCCGAGACGACATCGAAGTGCGGTTGAAAATCGACGAATGGCAGCTGACGCAATGACTCCCGACATGACGAGCGCCTGGCAACGCGAATGGCCGGCGCCGGCCAAGCTCAACCTGTTCCTGCACGTCGTCGGCCGCCGCGCCGACGGCCTGCATCTGCTGCAAACCGTGTTCCGTTTCATCGACTACGCCGACACGCTGCGCTTCGCCCCGCGCCCCGACGGCCGCATCGTGCTGGCGACGCCGCTGCCCGGCGTGCCGCCCGAACAGGATCTCACCGTGCGCGCCGCGCTGCGCCTGCAGCAGGCCGCCGGCATCACGCAGGGCGTCGAGATCAGCCTCGTCAAGCGCCTGCCGATGGGCGGCGGCCTCGGCGGCGGCAGCTCGGATGCTGCAACGGTGCTGCTCGCACTCAACCATCTCTGGCAAGCCGGCCTGAGCTCACAGCAGTTGCAGGAACTCGGCCTCGCGCTCGGCGCCGACGTGCCGATCTTCATCCACGGCCACGCCGCCTTCGCCGAGGGCGTCGGCGAGCGCTTCAGCGACGTCAGCCTGCCGC
>CAZCPD010000064.1:0-13709 GCA_964500425.1 uncultured Rhodocyclaceae bacterium | reverse complement strand
TGCTCAGCAAGGACACGCACGCCACGGTGATCCGCATCGCGCCGCCGCTGATCATCGAGCAGGCCCATCTCGACGAGGGGATCGACATCATCGTCGCGACGCTGCGCGACCTGTAGCCGCAGGGGCTTTCAAGGGCCGGTCTGCAAGGCCCGTCGTTGCTGCCTCTCCGTCGTGTCATGCGCGGACATGGCCGTCGATGCGGTCTCTCCGGGCGCTGCCCGGTGCGGGCCAACAGCCTCCTGTGGTGACTTTCCTCCTCTCTTGCCTTCCGCTTCCGCCGGCAACCGGCTATAAATGAATATTCGGCAAGCCATGCCGAGGACATTTCCGTTATTTTCCATATCCGCGCATTTCCATCAATACGGGAGTCACCATGCTGAAAC
The DNA here is from genome assembly GCA_964500425.1 of uncultured Rhodocyclaceae bacterium. GTDB lineage: Bacteria > Pseudomonadota > Gammaproteobacteria > Burkholderiales > Rhodocyclaceae > Sterolibacterium. The sequence continues at coordinate 13,326 of CAZCPD010000064.1, read as the reverse complement.
TGAATGTGAATGGCAAGCTTCATCAGGTCGACGTCGAGCCGGAGATGCCGCTGCTCTGGGTGCTGCGCGACCACCTCAATCTGACCGGCGCCAAGTACGGTTGCGGCATTTCCGCATGCGGCGCCTGCACGGTGCATGTCGACGGGGCGCCAGTGCGCTCCTGTGCGCTGCCGGCGGCGCGCGCGGTCGGCAAGAAGATCGTCACCATCGAGGGCCTCTCGGCGCAGGGGCTGCATCGTCTGCAGCAGGCGTGGATGGATCACGAGGTGCCGCAATGCGGCTATTGCCAGACGGGCATGCTGATGTCCGCCGCCGCGCTGCTGGAGAAGAATCCAAAACCGACCGATGCCGACATCGATGCCTCGATGAGCAATCTCTGTCGCTGCGGCACCTATGCGCGGGTGCGCAAGGCGATACATGCGGCGGCGGAGATGGCGCCGCCGGCGATCGTTGCACCCGGGGCGCCCGCAGCGCCCGCCGTCGGCAAGAAGCGTTGAGGAGACCATCATGACGATGACCATGAACCGTCGCGAATTTCTCAAGGCATCGGTCGCCGTTGGCGGCGGCATGATGCTCGAGCTCGGCTTCCCTGTGGGCGGCCAGGCCGCCGCAACCGGGAACACCGCCAACACCGTCAATATCGTCGCGGAAGTGAACGCCTGGCTGGTGATTCATCCCGACGACCGCGTGGTGGTGCGTATCGCCCGTTCCGAGATGGGGCAGGGCACGTATACCGCGCTGGCTCAGCTCGTTGCCGAGGAGCTGCAGTGCGACTGGGCGAAGGTGAGCGCCGAATTCGCTTCGCCCAACGAGCATTTCCGCCGCAACCGCGTCTGGGGTTCGATGTCGACCGGTGGCAGCATGGGCGTGCGTTCGTCGCAGGACTATGTGCGTCGCGCGGGCGCCAGCGCCCGGCTGATGCTGGTCGAGGCGGCGGCGGCGCGCTGGCGGGTGCCGGCCGGCGAGTGCAGCGTCGACAAGGGCGTCATCAGTCATGCGCCGACGCAACGCCGGCTGCGCTATGGCGAGGTGGCCGCCGAGGCGGCGCGCCTGCAGCCGCCGACGGTGGTCAAGTTGCGCGATGACAAGGAGTGGACGATTGCCGGTCAGTCGGTGCATCGCCTCGACATTCCGGACAAGGTGCTCGGCAAGCCGGTCTTCGCCACGGATGTGGCGTTGCCGGGCATGCTGCATGCGTCGATTGCCCAATGTCCGGTGTTCGGCGGCAAGCTGAAGAGTGTCGATACACGCCAGGTCGACAAGTTGCGCGGCGTGAAGAAGGTGGTGCAAGGCGAGAATGGCGAGTGGGTCGCGGTGATCGCCGATAGTTGGTGGCGTGCCAATGAGGCGCTGAAGAAACTGGCCATCGACTGGGACGAGGGCGGCTTTGGCCATGCCTCGAATGCATCGATCGAGGCGCTGTTCCAAGAGGGTCTGGCCGATCCCAGGATCCCGCAGGCGCGCAAGCTGGGTGACCCGGTCGCAGCGATGGCGGGCGCCGTCCGGGTGGTCGAGGCCGAGTATCGCTCGCCGTATCTCAACCATGCGACGCTGGAGCCGATGACCTGCACGGCTTGGTTCAAGAACGATGGCAGTCTGGAAATCTGGACCTCGACGCAGGATGGCGAGGCATCGATGATGGCGGCGGCTGAAGTCTCCGGTCTGCCGCTGGCGAAGATCGAGGTGCACAAGATGATGCTCGGCGGCGGCTTCGGCCGGCGAGGCGCGCCGCAGGACTTTGTGCGCCAGGGCGTGGCCATCGCCAGGGCCATGCCCGGCGTGCCGGTGAAGATGATGTGGTCGCGTGCCGAGGATATGCAGCACGGCTTCTATCGGCCGGCGAGCATCGTGCGCATGAAGGCGGGGCTCGACGCCCAGGGCAATGTCGTCGCCATGCAGACGCGCGTGGCCTGTCCTTCCATCCTCCAGGTGCTGATGCCGAAGATGCTCGGCAAGGACGGCATCGACTTCACCGCGGTGCGTACCTTCAACGACATGCCCTACCTGATCGCCCATCAGCAGGTCGACTATGCGGCGCGCAACGGTCATGTGCCGGTCGGCTTCTGGCGCGCGCCGGGGCAGCAGAATTCCTTCTATCGCGAATGCTTCATCGACGAGCTGGCCGTCGCCGCGAAACGCGATCCGCTTGAGTACCGGCTGGCGATGCTGAAGCCGGGCGACAAGAACCGCCTGGTGCTCGAAGCCGTGGCCAAGGCGGCGGGCTGGGGGACGCCGCTGCCGGCGGGAAGCAACGTTGCCCGTGGCATCGCCATCGCCGACGGCTTCGGCAGCTATACGGCGATGGTCGCCGAGGTCTCGGTGAATGCCAAGGGGGAACTCAAGGTGCTGAAAATCATCGTCGCCATCGACTCGGGCCATGTCGTCAATCCCGATACCTGTCGCGCCCAGGCGGAAAGCAACGTGATCTTCGGTCTCGGTCCGGTGCTCTATCAGGAGAACAACGTCAGGAACGGCCGCATCGTCGAAAGCAATTTCAACGATTTCCAGCTGCCCGACATCTCCGAAATGCCAGAGGACGAGGTGGTGCTGGCGCCCACCTACGACTTCTGGGGAGGTCATGGCGAACCGGCGATCCTGCCGCTGGCGCCAGCGATCTGCAACGCGGTGTTTGCCGCGACGGGCAAGCGCGTGCGCTCGTTACCGCTCAAGCTTCACGATTTGCGCAAGGCGTAGGGGTTCGCTGCGCCGCCTGGTTAATAGAGAGAGGATGGATTCGCTCCCCTCACCCATTCATGGGAGAGGGAGCAACGACGCGGTTCTCCGGGGCATGCCTCGGAGAACCGCGTCATTGCTTGATCCTGGGCTCGTACCTGCTCAGTTGAAACCGATCGAGCGTTTCGGTGAGCTGTCCTTGATGAAATCGGTCGGGCTGAGTTCGTCGCGGCCGGCAAGCTTGGCGGTGCCCATGGCATCCATCAGCACGCGGCGCATGCGGCGCGGCAGGGTGGATTCCAGCTGCTCCAGCACAGTCTCGCCGAGGTCGGGCGAGAAGTGCCATTCATTCTCGGCGATCAGGCCTCGATACATGCGCAGGGCAATGTGGCGCGCTTCGGCGGGCGAGGGGGCAGGGACCTCATAGACCGCCATGCGCGATAGGATGGGGTCGGGAATGTTCTGCGCGGAGTTCGCCGTCGCCACCCAGAGAATGGCGCTGGCATCGAAGGAGACGTCGAGGAATTCGTCGGTGAAATCCGCTGCCGTTTCGCGTTCGAAGAGCTGGTAGAGTGCGCCGATCGGGTCGTACTGGCCGCCCTGCGCCTTATCGAGTTCGTCGAGCACCATCAGCGGGTTGGCGACATCCTCCTCGATCAGGGTCTGGGCGATCTTGCCGTGGTGCGAGCCGCTCCAGGTCGATGCCGAGCCGGTCAGGATCCATGATGCGGAAGTCGTCGCCATGCTGCAGAAGGCGGCCGTGGTGCCCAGCGAATCGGCGAGCAGCTTGGCGAAGTGGGTCTTGCCGACGCCCGGATCGCCGAGCAGCAGGATGGGCATGAAGTGTAGCGGCTTGCTGCCGTCGAGGGCGAGGACGATGTATTTCTTCAGATCCTGGACGATGCCAGCGAAGTTCGGGCAGGTTTCGGAGACTTCGTCAAGGGCGTCGGCATTCGACGGCTTGACGACCAGGCGGGTGCCGCCCTTGTTTTTCATCTTGCCGTAGGTTTTAATCAGCAGCCCGTTGTGCGGGGAAGGCTCGGTTTCGGCCAGGGCGTGCTCGATGTCCTGCTCATCGTAGACCTTGCGGTAGTTTGCGATCGACAGTGCGTGATTCATGATCGTCCTCCTTCGGTTACGTCTGTATGTACGGCATTTCACAGGCAAGCTGAAGGGGGGGCGCGCAAATAGTTTGTCGGAAGTGTGCGTTTTTTCGCGCCCCGCGCCAGAAGGCCGGCGGCGTTTTCATTTAAGGAAATTGTCATGAGCGTGTTGGCCTACATTGTTGCCGGCGAAGAAGATGAAATGGTCGCCATCGGCGAGGCCGCGCAACCGCTGGTCGAGTGGAGCGGCGCGCAGGTGCGCGGCCTGGATACGGCCAAGGCGGTCATGCTGCATTGCCTGCTCACCGGCGACGAGTTCGATCTCGCCGTCGCGCATTACGAGCCGGTGTATGTGGCGGAACGGGAAGAGCGGGAAACCGTGCTGCTGCGTATCGCCGACGAGGCGATGGAGAAGTTGTCGGTGCTCGACGAGGACGCGTTGGCCGAAGTGGCCGAGGAACTCGCGGCGACCGAGGAGTTCGAGATGGACGGCTGGGATGTGGAGCAGGTCTATGACCTTTTGCTCGAGTTCGCCAATCTGGCCCGCCTGGCTGAATCGCAGGGACAGTTGCTGTTCGTCTGGATGCAGAGGGAGATGGAATAAAGCGGGGGAATCAAACTCCTTGGCTCCCGGGAGGGGCTGGCCGCAAGCCGCGGCTCTGATCCAGTCCCTCGTCCTCATCCGCATGATGCGGAGATTCACCCGTGGAGGATGAAACGGGGCGCCATGAATCATGGCCCGCCTCCTCCCGGCCTCACACCGCCTGATCGAAGCCGGCATCGGCCTGGACGTAAAAAAACGGACGCCGCGGCGTCCGTTTTTTTGTGCTGGCGAAGCTCTTACTGAATCTTGGCCTTGCTGCGCAGGTCGGCGATGTGCTTCTCGATGATTTGCTGCTGCATGCGCTGGCCCAGTTGCGGTTTGGCTTCCTCGAACGAGGGCAGCTTCAGTTCGCGCGTGTCGTCGAGCAGGATGACGTGGAAGCCGAAATCGCTCTTGACCGGCGCTTCGGTGAACTTGCCCTTTTCCAGCTTGATCATCGCCGCCGAGAAGGGCTTCACGTAGTTGGACGGAGCGGCCCAGCCGAGTTCGCCGCCGCGTTCGCGCGAGCCGGGATCCTTTGATGCCTTGGCCAGTTCTTCGAATTTCTCGCCCTTCTGCAGCCTGGCGATGATGTCCTTGGCTTCGTCTTCCTTCTCGACCAGGATGTGGCGCACCTTGTATTCCTTGTCGCCGAGCCCGAGCTTGATGGTTTCATATTCCTTCTTCAGCGCCTCTTCGGAGATCGGGTTCTTGCGCACGAAGTCGCCGACGTAGGCGTTGATCAGCACGCTCTGGCGGGCCAGCATCAGTTGCGGAAGCACCTGCGGGTTCTTTTCGTAGCCAGCCTTCACGGACTCCTGAGCGAGGATCTCGCGGCGGATCAGCTCTTCGCGCACCATCTTGCGCAGCTCCGGCGAATCGGCCTGGCCTTGCGCGGCCTGGGCGGCGATGAGGGCATCGGCGCGGCTCTTCGGAATGGTCTTGCCATTGACGGTGGCGATGGTGTCCGCTACTTGCGCGCTGGCATTGGTGACAAGCAAGGGGGCAACGCTCAGGGCGGCGGCAAGCGCGAATACGGAGGAGCGGAGCAGGGAGCTGTTCATCGTTATTCCTTGGAAATCGGATTTTTGGGTGGGGGTTTAAACAAGCCGTAATGGTGCTGCAATAATCGGAAAACCTGTTCGTGATGCAGCCTGACCGCGCCGCAGCAAACCTGAGCATCATACACCAAGGAAAGCCGGTATGTTAAGCTCCGGAACCCTTGAATGACGCGCCCTGACTGCCATGAGTTGCCCTTGCTCCACCTCGCCGAAGCAGTTGCTCTCGGTCATCAGGAACAGGTGAAAATAGGAGCCGCATGGAATCCCGTATCGCTGAACTGGAGGCAAAGCTGAGCCTCGCCGACGATCAGCTCGATCAGCTGAATCTCGTCGTTTTCCGCCAGCAGGAACAGATCGACCAGCTGCAGCGGCAATTGCGCCTGATCTGGCAGCATCTGCAGGCCAGCGCGCCAGCCGAACAGCGCGATCTGCGCGAGGAAATTCCGCCGCATTACTGATGGCGGCGAGCAAGACCCAGACTGCCGTGATTGCCGTGACCGCGCCGACCGCTCCGACCGCACACCTCGACACCTTCGTCCGCGACCACCTGCCGCCGCGCGGCGACTGGCCCGAACTGCGTTTCGACCTGGCGGTGCTGCGCTATCCCGAGCACCTCAACTGCGCCGTGGAACTGCTCGACCGCATGGTGGCGGAGGGGCACGGCGAACGTGTCGCCTTGCGCACGCCCGAGGCGGAATGTACTTACCGCCAGTTGTTGGTTCGCGCCAACGGCATCGCGCGGGTGCTGCGCGACGAGCTCGGGCTGTCGCCGGGTAATCGCGTGCTGCTGCGTGGTTACAACCACCCGATGCTGGTCGCCTGCTGGTTGGCGGTGCTCAAGGCCGGTGGCATCGTCGTCACCAGCATGCCGTTGTTGCGCGCCCGCGAATTGCGGCAGATGACGGACAAGGCGCGGATCGGCTTCGCGCTTTGCGATGCGCGCCTGCTCGAAGAACTTGAACTGGCGCGTCAGGGCATGCCCGAACCGATGCGGGTGCTGCACTTCAACGCCGGCGGCGCCGGCTCGCTGGAGGCGCTGATCGAAGCCGCTCCCGCGTCCGAGGCATCCGAGGCCTTTGCCAACGTCGCGACGCGCGCCGATGACGTGGCGCTGATCGGCTTCACTTCCGGGACGACCGGCGCGCCCAAGGCCAGCGTGCATTTCCACCGCGACGTGCTGACGGTGTGCGACTGTTTTCCGCGCGCGATCCTCAACCCGGCTGTCGACGACATCTTCTGCGGCACCTCGCCGCTCGCCTTCACCTACGGCCTCGGCGGGCTGCTCTGTTTTCCGCTGCGCTACGGCGCGTCCAGCCTGCTCCTGGAGCGGCCGACGCCCGAGAGCCTGCTGCAGGCGATCCAGGCGCAAAAGGCAACGATCTGCTTCAGCGTGCCCACCTTCTGGCGGCAGATGGCGGGCATGGCAAGGGACTTCGATCTGGCCAGCCTGCGGCTCTGCATTTCCGCTGGCGAGCCTCTGCCCGATTCAACGCGCCAGCTCTGGCGGAAGGCGACCGGCAAGGAAATCATCGACGGACTCGGCACCACCGAACTGCTGCACATCTTCGTCTCGCACGCGGCTGGCAAGGCGCGACGCGGCGCGATCGGCCAGGCCGTGCCGGGCTATCAGGTTTGCGTCCTCGATGCCGAAGGGAGGCCGCTGCCGGCTGGTCAGCCAGGTCGCCTGGCGGTCAAGGGGCCGACGGGCTGCCGCTACCTGGACGATGAGCGGCAGCGCGACTATGTCGATCGCGGCTGGAACCTGACCGGAGACACCTGCCTGATGGATGCCGACGGCTATGTGTACTATCGGGCGCGCAATGACGATATCATCGTCACCGCCGGTTACAACATCGCCGGACCCGAGGTGGAGGAAGCGCTGCTGCAACACCCGGCAGTCCTTGAATGCGGGGTCGTCGGCGTACCCGACGCCGAGCGTGGGCAGATCGTCAAGGCATTCGTCGTTCTGCGTCCCGGCCTTGACGCGGCTTGCGGGGGCGCGACGGCCCTGGTCGCCGAGTTGCAGGACTTCGTCAAGCAGCGCATCGCGCCGTACAAGTATCCCCGGGCCATCGAGTTCGTCACCAGCCTGCCGCGCACCGAAACCAGCAAGCTGCAACGCTTCCGTCTGCGTGGCGAGAAGGCGTGACTGCCTACATGACCGATCATTGGAGTCTCTCACTATGAAAATTCTGCAACCGCCGGGCTGGGCGCCACCCAGCGGGTATGCGAACGGTGTGATCGGTAGCGGCCGCATGGTCTTCGTCTCGGGCCAGGTCGGATGGGATGCGCAGCATGTGTTCCGCAGCGCGGATCTGGTCGATCAGGTCCGCCAGGCGCTCGTCAACATCGTCGCCATCCTGGCCGAAGGCGGCGCGCGACCGACCGACATCGTGCGACTGACCTGGTTCCTTGCCGACAGGGACGAATACAATGCCAGATGCAAGGAGATCGGCGAGGTCTATCGCGAGTTGATCGGCCGGCATTATCCGGCGATGACGGCGGTGCAGGTCGCCGGCTTCATCGAACTCGGCGCCAAGGTGGAAATCGAGGCCACCGCCATGCTGCCGGCGGCCTGATCCCGCAACCCGAATCACGAAAGGAATGTCATGCGCATCGAACAGGATCTGAAGCTGGACTTCAAGGACGTGCTGATTCGCCCCAAGCGTTCGACGCTGACTTCGCGTTCCGAAGTCGATATCTCGCGGGATTACGTTTTTCTTCACTCCCAGCGCTCTTATCAGGGCATCCCGATCATCGCCGCCAACATGGACATGACCGGCACCTTCGAGATGGCGCGAACGCTGGCGCGTCATGGCCTGGCGACCGCCCTGCACAAGCACTACGACGACGAGGAACTGCTCGCCTTTTTGAGCGAGGCGGGCGAGGAATCGACGATCTTCTATTCCATGGGCATCACCACCGAAGACTACGCCAAATTCAAGCGCATCAAGGCGCAGGCCGGCGACGCGCTGAATCTCGTCTGCGTCGATGTCGCCAACGGCTACACGAAGAGCTTCGTCAGCTTCCTCGGCAAGCTGCGTGACGCCTATCCGGGCCTGACCATCATGGCGGGCAACGTCGTCACGGGCGAGATGACCGAGGAGCTGATCCTCGACGGCGTCGATATCGTCAAGGTCGGCATCGGTCCCGGCTCGGTGTGCACCACGCGCAGCATGACTGGCGTCGGCTATCCGCAACTCTCCGCGATCATCGAATGCGCCGATGCCGCGCACGGCCTCGGCGGCCTGATCTGCGCCGATGGCGGCTGCACCTCGCCGGGCGACATCGCCAAGGCCTTCGGCGGCGGCGCCGACTTCGTCATGCTCGGCGGCATGTTTGCCGGTCACGACGAATGCCTGGGCGAGATCGTCGATGGCGGCAACGGCAGCCGCAAGATGCGCTTCTACGGCATGAGCTCGCGCACGGCGATGGAGAAGTACGCCGGGGGCGTCGCCGAGTACCGCGCGTCCGAAGGCAAGGAAGTGCTGATCGACTACCGTGGCGCGGTCGATGGCACCCTGCAGAACATCCTCGGCGGCGTGCGTTCCGCCTGCACCTACGTCGGCGCGCGCAAGCTCAAGGAGCTCTCCAAGCGCACGACGTTCATCCGCGTCACGCAGCAGCTGAATGAGGTGTTTGGCAAGGCTTGAGAGTGAGACCGCGGATCGTTGGCGCCAAATCATCCGATCAGCCGATGATGAAGCTGAATCGAGGCCGTTGGATCATGTGGGGTGGCATGCTCCTGGGTATCGCCTATGGCCTGCTGATCGAACCGGCATGGATCGAGGTTACGCATCACAGCATCCGTCTGCAGTCACCGGGCGAAGCCGTTCGTATCGTTCAGTTGTCCGATCTGCATCTGCACGGAATGGGAAGAATTGAGGAGTCCTTGATCGAGAAGGTCAATGCGCTCAAGCCAGACGTCATCCTGATGAGTGGCGATGTCGTGGATCGGGTCGAGAGCATGGCGGCGCTGGACGCCTTTCTCGGACGCATCGAGGCCGATGCGAAGCTGGCCGTGCTCGGGAACTGGGAATACTGGAGTGGCGTCGATCTGGTTGCGTTGAAGAAGATTTACGAGCGTCATGGAGTGCGTTTGCTGGTCAATGAATGTGTGCCGCTTGCGCTGAATGATCGTCACTTCAATGTCGCCGGGCTGGACGACTTCACTGCGGGCAGACCGTATGAGCGGCGACTCGGCGTTCCATGCGGGGATGCGGGAATCCCGCGCATCATGGTGCAGCACTCTCCGGGATATTTCGAGCGCCTGCCTGCGGTGAATCCGGAAATCGAGTCGATTCTCAATCTTTCGGGCCATACCCATGGCGGGCAGATTGCGCTTTTTGGTCATGCATTCCTGACCCCCCCGGGGAGCGGGACATTCAATCGCGGCTGGTATTCGACCGCCTACGGTCCGCTGTATGTGTCGCGGGGCATTGGTAGTTCGGTTCTGCCTGTCCGGGTCGGTTCGCGTCCGGAGATTGCCGTATTTGATCTGTCGCCATAGTGCTTGACTCCTAAGCAAGCGTTGCGCGGATATTCTGGTCGCACTGCAAACGGGCAGGCAACGCAAAGGCTTGTTGCGATCAATACGCCGCCAGCGCCGCCGTCAGTTCCTTCTTCAGCGCCGCGCGCAGCGACGGCGGACCGAGCACTTCGACGCCGTCGCCGTGGCGCAGGATGTCCATGATCAGTTCGGTGGGGTTGGCGTAGGGCACTTCGAGCAGGTAGTGCCCGTCCGTTTCCTGCGCAGATTTCTGCTGCGGATGCCATTGCTCGCTGGCCACCCAGCGCGCGTGCTGCGGCTTGAAGCGCAGTCGCGCCCACTCCACCCTGGCGCCGGAGAAGATGCCATAGCCCGCGCCGAGCACGGCATCGAGCTCCGGGGCCGGGACTTCGCGCGCCTTGCGGTCGATCAGCTCGGCGCGGCGGATCGCGTCGACGGCGAAGCTGCGGACTTCCTTGCGCAGATGACACCAGGCGTCGAGATACCAGTTGTCGCGGTAGTAGATCAGGCGTTGCGGCGAGACCTCGCGTTCGGTCTCCTCGTCGCGGCCGCGGTTGTAGTGGCGGATGTGGAGGCGCTGGCGCTTGAGCAGGGCAGAGGCGATCAGTTCGAAGTACTGGAGATCGGTCTTGCGCTTGGCGGAGTGAAGGATGCGGATGCGTTTGGCGACCTCCTCGGGGGCGTCGTCCTGGCTGCCGAGCAGCCCCTTGAGGCGCGTCAGCAGCGGCGCGATGTGCGGACCGAGCAGGCCGGGCTGCACTTCCTCGAGCAGGTTCTGCATCATCAGCAGCGCGTGGATTTCCGAGGCGTTGAACCATAGCCCCGGCAACTGATGGCGCGGCGCGTAGCGGTCCGGCATCTCGAATCGGTAGCCGCCACCACCACCGGCTTCGCGGTCGTAGATGATGGGTGCATTGAGGCGGTCGCGCAGGTATTGCAGGTCGCGTTTCAGCGTGGCGCGCGACACCTCGACGGCGTCCTGCAACTGCTGGAAGGTCGCGATTTTGCGCTCGTGAAGAATCTGCTCGATCTTGTAGATGCGCTCGGTCTGGTTCATCCGGTCAGTTTCCGGGTCGAGCCGCGGGTCGAGTATCGGGTCACGGCAACGGTGCGCAAGGCAGGCCGAGGTCTTGCGCCAGTCCCGCATGCGTCACCGTCCCGGCATGAATCTGCAGGCCGGCGGCGAGGCCGGGGTCGGCGGCGATCGCGGCCTTGAGGCCGAGATTGGCGAGCGTCAGCGCCTGCGGCAGGGTCGCCTGGGTCAGCGCCAGCGTGGCGGTGCGCGATACGGCGGCGGGCATGTTGGCGACGCAGTAGTGTACGACGCCTTCGGCGACGAACAGCGGGTCGGTATGCGAGGTCGCTTGCGAGGCTGCGCTGATGCCGCCCTGGTCGATGGCGACATCGACAATGACGCTGCCGGAGCGCATCTGTCCGAGCAATTCGCGCGAGATCAGGCGCGGCGCGAGTTTGCCGGGAATCAGCACGGCGCCGATGACCAGATCGGCCTCGCGCACGGCGGCGGCCAGCGCCAGCGGTTCGCTGGCCACGGTCTTGATGCGACCGCGATAGATGGCGTCGAGCGCGGCGAGGCGTTCGACGTTCTGGTCGACGACGGTGACATCGGCGCCCATGCCGACGGCGATCTGCGTGGCGTTGGCGCCGACGCTGCCGGCGCCGATCACCACCACCTTGCCGGCGGGCACGCCAGGCACGCCGCCGAGCAGCACGCCGCTGCCGCCGTTTGCCATCTGCAGGGCCCAGGCGCCGACCTGCGGCGCGAGGCGCCCGGCGATGCGCGACATCGGCGCCAGCAACGGCAGGTTGCCGCCTGCGTCGGTGACGGTTTCGTAAGCGATGCAGGAAACGCCGCAGGCCAGCATGTGCTGGGCCAGCACCGGACTCGGGGCCAGGTGCTGATAACAATAGAGCATCTGCCCCGGCTGAGTCAGGGCGTACTCGGCGGGCTGCAGTTCCTTGACCTTGATGACCAGGTCGGCCTGGTAGGCCTTGGCCGCGTTGCCGACCATCTGCGCGCCGGCGGCGGCATAGGCCTTGTCGTCGAAGCCGGCGCGGGCGCCGGCATCCTTCTCGACACGCACCTTGTGGCCAGCCTGCACCAGCGCATGAACGCCGGCCGGCGTGAGGCCGACGCGGTACTCGTGGTTCTTGATTTCCTTGGGGCAGCCGACGATCACGATGTCATCTCCCAGCGGTTGAACGACACGTCAGCGGATGATCAACGGCCCATCGCGTCGTTGTTGGTCATGGTCACGCACTCGCGCACCAGTTCGGGCCCGCGGAACACCAGGCCGCTGTAGATCTGCACCAGCTGTGCTCCGGCGGCGAGTTTGGCGCGCGCCTTCTCGCCATCGAGTATGCCGCCGGCGGCGATGATCGGCAACTCGCCGGCCAGCGCCTGCGCCAGCGCGGCGACGACGGCCGTGGATTTATCGAACAGCGGCGCGCCGGAAAGACCGCCGGCTTCCTTGCCATGCCTTGATCCCTCGACACCTTCGCGGCCGAGCGTGGTGTTGGTGGCGATTACCGCATCAATGCGGTGGCGGCGCAGCGCGGCGGCGATCTGCGCGATCTGCTCGGCGTCGAGGTCGGGAGCGATCTTCAGCGCCAGCGGCACGTAGCGGCCATGCTTGTCGGCGAGCTCGCCCTGGCGCGCCTTGAGCGCGCCGAGCAGGGCGTCGAGTTCGTTCTCGCCCTGCAACTGGCGCAGGTTTTTGGTGTTCGGCGAGGAAATGTTGACCGTGACGTAACTCGCCAGGCCATACACCTTGTCGAGACAGGCGAGGTAGTCGTCGGCGGCGCGCTCGATCGGCGTGTCGGCATTCTTGCCGATGTTGATGCCGAGGATGCCCTGGTACTTCGCGGCGCGGACGTTGTCGAGCAGGGCTGCGACGCCGTGGTTGTTGAAGCCCATGCGGTTGATGATGGCTTGCTGCTCGGGCAGGCGGAACAGACGTGGCCTGGGATTGCCGGGTTGTGGGCGCGGTGTCACGGTGCCGATTTCGAGGAAGCCGAAGCCGAGTTTTGCCAGTCCGTCGATGGCCTCGCCGTTCTTGTCGAGACCGGCGGCGAGACCGACGCGGTTCGGAAAGTCGAGGCCCATCACGCGCAGCGGGGCCTGCTTGGGCGCCGGTGACTCCGGCAGCAGGCAGCCGAAGCGGTGCAATCCGGCGATGGTCAGTTCGTGGGCGGCCTCGGCATCGAGAGCGAAGAGCAGGGGGCGGGCAAGGGAATAGGGCAGCATGGCCGGAATTTTAACGTACTACCCGCGCGGCGCTCTCCTTGCTTTATTGATTCGGCCGGATGAAATTCGAAGTTCCCTTCGTGCTGCTGCTCCCGGATCCGGCAGTGCGGCGGCCACGAACGCCGCTGCGG
>CAZCPD010000063.1:0-13835 GCA_964500425.1 uncultured Rhodocyclaceae bacterium | reverse complement strand
TTGCCTTGCCGTTGCACCTACTTGGTGCAACTCGCTGCTTCGTCAGCAGCAGAGAAAGCGAATTATACAGAGCCAGCGGCGGCGGTCAACACTTTTTCGAAAGAATTTCACTTCGATTGCAATTGCATGACCGCAGATCCCGTTAGATCAAGGTGATACGCGCAAACTTTCGCTTGCCAACCTGAAGCACAAGCGGCCCGCCGGAGCACAACTCCAGCCCCTTGTCGGATACTTTTTCACTATTCAGCTTCACGCCCCCTTGCTCGATCATGCGCAACGCGTCCGATGTGCTGGCAGTCAGACCGGCCTGCTTCAATATTTGGGCGATGGACAACGTAGCGCCATTCGTCTCCAACGTGACCTCGGGCATTTCGTCCGGCAAGGCGCCACGCTTGAAGCGTGCCTCGAAATCCTCCAGCGCCTTCCCGGCCGCCTCCTCGGAGTGGAAACGACGGACAATTTCCTGCGCAAGTAACACCTTGATATCACGAGGATTACGTCCAGATCCGACGTCGCGCTTGAAAGCTGCGATCTCTTCCAGCGGCCGGAACGAGAGCAGATCGAAGTAACGCCACATCAGTTCGTCGGACACCGACATCAGCTTGCCGAAGATCTCCTGGGGCGGTTCGGCGATGCCGACATAGTTACCCAGAGACTTGGACATCTTGTTGACGCCATCCAACCCCTCCAGCAATGGCATCATCAGGACACACTGAGGCACCTGGCCATAATGCTTCTGCAGTTCGCGGCCAACGAGGAGGTTGAACTTCTGGTCCGTGCCGCCCAGTTCCACATCGGCCTTCATGGCCACGGAGTCATAGCCCTGGCAAAGCGGGTAGAGAAACTCGTGGATGGCAATTGGCTGGTTGTTCGCATAACGCTTGGCGAAATCGTCGCGCTCCAGCATGCGGGCAACCGTGTGATGGGCTGCGAGTTTGATCATGCCGGCAGCGCCCAAGGGCTCGAACCACTTGGAATTGAAGCAGATTTCCGTGCGTTCCGGATCGAGAATCTTGAAGACCTGATCCTGATAAGTACGGGCGTTTTCGACGATCTGCTCGCGGGACAGCGGCGGGCGGGTGGCATTTTTCCCCGTCGGATCGCCGATCATGCCGGTAAAGTCGCCGATCAGGAACATGACGTGATGTCCAAGCTCCTGAAAATGCCGCAATTTATTGATCAGGACAGTATGACCGAGATGCAGGTCCGGCGCCGTTGGATCGAACCCGGCCTTGATGCGCAGGGGCCGTCCCTGCCTGAGCTTGTCAAGAAGCTCGCTTTCGACCAAGAGTTCGTCGCTGCCGCGCTTGATGACGGCGAGTTGGGATTGAATGTCCATCGCAATTACAGGGCCATGTCAGACGGGGTGCCGGGGCGCCGGTTTTTTGTTAAACTTACCGGACCATTTTCATCCACGCGCCTGATGAATAAAGAAAAGACAGGAATTCTAGCGCAACTCGATACCTTCCGTGCAGTGCATCCCGGCCCCTTCTGGGCCTCAGTCGGGGTGGCCTGTGTCTCGATGTTCGGCATGGTCGCCGCTTTCGGCACCGCTCCTTCGACCATTGAACGATCGATTGCGCAACAAACCGTTGTCGAACAACTTGCCCCGACGATCGAACTGGCAGCGAAGCAGGACGGTCAGTTTTTCGTCCACGAGGATCACGTGCAGCGCGGCGACAGCGTCGCCAGCCTGCTCGCTCGCCTCGGCGTGCAGGATGATGAAGCGTTCCGATTCCTGCGCGACAATCCGGCAAGTCAGGCCATATTCCGGCAACTGCGCCCCGGCAAGTCGGTGACGGCCCATGTCACGGATAGCGGAGAACTGCAAACCCTCATCTATCCGCTGAACGGCGTAGACCGTGCCCTCTTCATCGAGAGACGAGACGGTTGGCTCAGCGCAAGTGAGCGTCCGCTACCGCTCGAAACCCAGATACAAATGAAGTCCGGCGAAATCCAGTATTCCCTGTTTGGCGCCACGGACGACGCTGGCCTCCCGGACAGCGTGGCGATGCAGCTTGCCGACATTTTTGGCGGCGACATCGATTTCCACTCCGACCTGCGCCGCGGCGACCGCTTTTCCGTGGTTTTCGAAACACTTACGCATCTCGGCAAACCCGTACGAACCGGCCGCATTCTCGCCGCCGAATTCGTAAATGACAGCAAGTCCTACCGCGCCGTCTGGTTTGAAGGCAGCGAAGGCAAGGGCGGTTACTACACGCCAGAGGGAAAGAGCATCCGTAAGGCCTTCCTGCGCTCGCCACTGGAATTCTCGCGGATCAGTTCGGGCTTCACCTCTGCCCGCTTTCATCCGATCCTGCAGAAATGGCGAGCCCACAAGGGTGTCGACTACGCAGCCCCGAACGGCACCCGCATCAAGGCGACCAGCGACGGAACCGTCGATTTCATCGGCGACCAGGGCGGCTATGGCCGGGTCATCGTCCTGCGCCATCAGGGCCGCTACACCACGCTCTACGGTCATCTGTCAGGATATGCGCCAGGTCTGCGCAAGGGCGCTCGCGTCTCCCAAGGCGACGTGATCGGCTATGTCGGCAGCTCCGGCTGGGCGACGGGGCCGCACCTGCATTATGAGTTCCGCATCAACGAGGCTCACCAGAACCCGCTCTCGGTTGCCTTGCCCACTGCGGTGCCGCTCTCGGCGCAGCAAATGGCGGCATTCAAGAAACAGGCCTTGCCACAACTGGCGCGCCTCGAACTCATCAAGGGCAGCAACCTCGCCCTGCTCGACTGAACCACGCTGGAGTTCTGGTGGAGCCTGACCTGGTCATCGGCCTGATGTCAGGCACCAGCCTCGATGGCGTGGATGCCGCGCTGGTCGACATGACCTCGGGCACGCCTGCGGTTCGCGACACCGCCTATCTACCCTATCCGGCCGAACTGCGCGCTGCGCTGTTGGCATTGCACCAACCCGGCGCCGATGAACTCCATCAGGCCTCCCTGCTCAGCCAGCAACTCGCGCGCATCTATGCCGCCGCCGTTAACACTCTCCTGGCCAGGAACGGTCTCCCGGCCAATGCCGTCCGCGTCATCGGCTGCCACGGACAAACCGTCCGTCACCAGCCCGGGCAGGGCTACACCATCCAGCTCAACAATCCCGCGCTGCTCGCCGAACTCACCGGCATCAGCGTCATTGGCGACTTTCGCAGTCGCGACATCGCCGCCGGCGGCCAGGGCGCGCCGCTGGTGCCCGCCTTTCACGCCGCGCTGTTTCGTGACGACCGGCAGCACCGGATCATCCTCAACATCGGCGGCATCGCCAACCTGACCAGCCTCAAGCCCGGCACGGCCACGCACGGCTTCGACTGCGGCCCCGGCAACATGCTGCTCGACGCCTGGGCGCAACGCCACCTCGGCCAGGCCTACGACGCGGGCGGTGCCTGGGCAGCCACGGGCAAGGTGCTTGAGACGCTGCTGAGCAAGTTGCTCGGCCATCCCTTTTTCGCCGCTCAACCGCCGAAGAGCTGTGGGCGCGAAGAGTTCAACCTCGACTGGGTCACGACATGCCTCGACGGCAAGGAAGCGCCAGCCGACGTGCAGACGACCTTGCTGGCACTGACCGCCACGTCGATCCAGCAAGCGGTGCTGCGCTGGTGCTCAGGCGCCGATGAACTCTACGTCTGCGGCGGCGGCGCCCACAACGCCGTCTTGATGAACAATCTCGCCGAACTGCTGCCGCAGACGCGCGTGCAAAATACGGATGCGCTCGGTCTGCCGGCCGACTGGGTCGAAGCGGTGGCCTTCGCCTGGCTCGCCTGGCGCACGCTGCAAGGACTGCCCGGCAACCTTCCCGAAGTCACCGGCGCCAGCGGAGCGCGCGTGCTCGGCGCCATCTACCCGGCCTAGAAACACAAAGGGCGCCAACGGCGCCCTTTGACGGAATGCTGACGTCGGACCCGCGGAAATCAGACGGTAAACGACGAACCGCAACCGCAGGTGGATTGGGCGTTCGGGTTCTTGATCACGAACTGGGAACCCTGGAGACCTTCCGAGTAATCGATCTCGGCGCCAACCAGGTATTGGTAGCTCATCGGATCGACCAGCAACTGGACGCCACCCTTTTCCAGCACGGTATCGTCTTCGTTCTGCTCTTCTTCAAACGTGAACCCGTACTGAAAACCGGAGCAGCCGCCGCCGCTGACGAACACGCGCAATTTCAGATCAGGATTGCCTTCTTCCGCAATCAGATCCTTGACCTTCTCGACGGCCTTGTCGGTAAACACCATCGGCAACGGCATTTCACTGGGGGCATTCATGATTTTGACTCCTGTTGGATAAGTAGCTGAATTGATTTGAAACCCTTGCCGAGTCTATCAGTTGCTCGAAGCCAACTTCAACTCGACGGTATTGGTGACCGCACCCTGGTGCAACAGGCGTCCATCAATGACCGCGCCCAGGTGAATCTCGATCGTATTGTACTTGACATCGCCTGTGACCCGCGCATGCGACTGGAGTTCCAGAAAATCACTCGAAGACAGCGCGCCTTCGACCATCCCATTGATGACCAGATGGGAAACGCTGATATCGCCTTCGATCCGGGCCTGTTCGCTGATCACCAGCGTGCTGCCCTGCTCGTTCGTGGAAGCGATGTTCCCCTTGACCTCGCCATCGACGCGCAAGCCGCCGGTAAAGGAGATGTCACCCACGATCCGGGTGCCGACGCCAATCAGGCTGTCGATGCGATTCTGCGCCTTGCCGTTCTTTTTCGTCGAAAACATGCAGACCCTTTCTTCACAAGGAAACGCTTTTTGACGCCTTCAGGACGCCATCCTGCAGCAAACGCACTTCCACACGCTCGATGCGGGCGCCTGCGGGAGCCGCAAAAACGCCGTCCAGACGTCGGAAGTGCTTGAAATTGATCCGGTATTGCGGGGCATTGGCCTCCGTGGCGAGGGGCAACAAGAGCATAGCAGTCTGCCCATCCTGCCGCAGACTCAACGCCAACTGCAGATTGCCCTTGAACTCGCGCTCCTTGCTGTTGCCCTGCATGGCCAGCAGCATCCGATAGCGGTACTGGTTGGCGCTGTTCGATTCGGACTCGACGCGAAGCCGGTTGATGCTCAGGCTGTCGCCCTGACCCTCCGCTTGAGCCAGACTCTCGAATACCGCCAGATCGTCCTTGATCCGCGCATTGTCCTCTTCCAGCACCTTGACCTGGCGCGCCAGCTGCTGCTGGGCCGCACGCTCGATCTGCAGGCGGCTCTCGCCCGCATCGGCAAGGCTGCGCAAGCGCGCCACCTCCTTCTCGAGCTCGACCGTCCTGGTCTGCCAGACAATGAGCTCCTGTTCACTGGCATCCCGGTCGAAGCCGGCGAAGCGCCGCCCGGCATCGTACATCCAGCCGGCGACAGCCACCGTCACGGCCAGGATCACCAGCGCGCTGAAGCCCCACCAGTACCAGGGCACATGGGTACGCACCGCGACACGCGGCGCGGAAATGCCGAAGCGGCTTCGCCAGCGCCGCAGCATCAGGGCAGGACGGGAATTTGCGTAAGCCCCAGGCACTCGTCGCACCCGAACATCAGGTTCATGTTCTGCACCGCCTGGCCGGCCGCGCCCTTGACGAGATTGTCGATCACCGACAGAACCACGAGCATGTCGCCGCCTTGCGGCCGATGCACCGCGATGCGGCAGGTGTTGGCCGAGCGCACCGACCGCGTTTCGGGATGACTGCCGGCCGGCAGCACATCGACGAAACTCTCGCCGGCATAGCGCTCCTCGAACAAGGCCTGAAAGTTTTCCTCGCGCGTGATGCGCGCATAGAGCGTGGCGTGGATGCCGCGGATCATCGGCGTCAGATGCGGGACGAACGTCAGTCCCACCTCGCACCCGGCCACACGCGACAGACCCTGGCGAATCTCGGGCAGGTGACGATGGCCGGCGACGCCATAGGCCTTGAAGTTGTCCGAGGCTTCGGAGAACAGGATATGCGTCTCCGCCTTGCGCCCCGCGCCGGACACGCCGGACTTCACGTCGGCGACCAGATGCCCCAGATCGATGCAGCCAGCCTCGACCAGAGGCAGGAAGCCCAGCTGGCTGGCCGTCGGATAGCAGCCGGGATTGGCGACGAGACGCGCGCCGCGAATCTGCTCGCGATTGATCTCGGGCAGCCCGTACACCGCCTCGGCGACCAGATCCGGGCTCGCATGCTGCATGCCATACCACTTTTCCCAGAGCGCCACATCCTTGATGCGGAAATCCGCTGCTAGGTCGATCACCTTGACGCCGACATCGAGCAGGCTGCGCGCCTGCTGCATGGCGATGCCGTTCGGCGTGGCGAAGAACACCACGTCGCAATCCGACAACGGCGAAGTCGCCGGATCGGAAAAGCGCAAGGGCACCCGGCCGCGCAAACTGGGAAACATGTCGGCCACCGGCGTACCAGCCTCGCCGCGCGAAGTAATGGCTTTGAGCTCGACCTGGGGATGCTGCACCAGCAGACGCAGCAGTTCGACGCCGGTATAACCGGTACCGCCAACGACACCAACCTTGATCATGTGATTCTCCGCAAAGCAAGTCGGCTATGGTAACGCCCGGGCAGAGCTTCGAGCAAGCTGCACGACAGCTGCCGACGCTACCGACGATTACCGGTCTGCGTTTCCGGCATAAGGCGTCGGATCCGCGAGCCCCGCCGCGACGAAGCCCTCGTGGCGCAGGCGACAGGAATCGCAGACGCCGCAGGCGCGTCCGGCCGCATCCGCCTGGTAACAGGAAACCGTCAGGCCATAATCGACACCGAGCTCGCTGCCGCGGCGAATGATCTCCGCCTTGCTCAGATCGATCAGCGGCGCGTGCAGGTGCAGGCTCCGTCCTTCGACCGCGGCCTTGGTGGCAAGATTCGCCATCGCCTCGAAAGCGCGCACATATTCGGGGCGGCAATCCGGGTAACCCGAATAATCCACGGCATTGACGCCGACGAAGATGTCCCGCGCATCGAGCACCTCGGCCCAGGCCAGAGCCAGCGACAGCATGATGGTGTTGCGCGCCGGCACATAGGTCACCGGAATCCCCGGCTGGACGCCGCCGGTCGGCACTGCGATGCTCGCATCGGTCAGCGCCGAGCCGCCAAAGGCCGCCAGATCGAGGCGCAGGGTGCGATGCGCCGCAGCGCCCAGACTCGCGGCCACCCGCGCGGCGGCGGCCAGCTCGACACGATGGCGTTGGCCGTAATCGAGCGACAGGCAATGACAGGCAAAGCCGCGGTTGCGCGCGATCGCCAGGATCGTCGCCGAATCGAGACCGCCGGACAGCAACACGACGGCATTCGGCCCTTTTGACGCGGCCGCACTCAAGACGTCACCTGCCACGCTCGGCGCCCCACAGAATCTTGTGCAGCTGCAACTGGAAGCGCACCGGCAGACGATCGCGCAGGATCCACTCGGCCAGCAGCGCCGGATCGAGCCGCCCCTGCACCGGCGAAAGCAGCACCGGGCAGATTTCCGCCAGGCGACGCTCGGCGAGCACGCCTTTCGCCCATGCGTAGTCGGCCGGCGAGGCCAGCACGAATTTGATCTCGTCGTGGGCGCCGAGCGCGGCGAGATTTTCCCAGCGGTTCTTCTCCATCTCTCCCGAGCCGGGAGCCTTGAGATCCATGATCCGCGCCACCCGCGCATCCACTCCGGAAACATCCAGCGCCCCGCTCGTCTCCAGCGAAACGTCATAGCCCGCATCGCACAGCGCGGCCAGCAGCGCCGGACACGCCTTCTGCGCCAGCGGCTCGCCCCCGGTCACGCAGACCTGACGACAGCCGAAGCGGGCGACGCGCGCCAGCACCTCGGCCACGGAAACCGACTCGCCGCCGGTAAATGCATAGTCGGTGTCGCACCAGTCACAACGCAGCGGACAACCGGTCAGACGAACGAAAACCGTCGGCAGGCCGACGCGCGTCGACTCGCCCTGGATCGAGTGAAAGATTTCATTGAGGAGCAACATCTGGAGCCGTTTCGCCGTTTCGCCGTTTCGCAACTGCGTCACCGGGCCGCCGGGCCGTGCATCCCGCGCACGGAACGGGCGGCCATGCTCATTTCTTGGGAAGACGCGACCGGACGGCCTGCGCGGCGTTGCTGGTCGGGTATTTCTCGACCAGCTGCTCAAGCACCTTCCGCGCACTCTTGATGTCGCCGGCATCCCGATAGCTGTTGGCCTGGCCAAGCAGCGCGTCCGGCGCCTTGGCATCGGCCGGCCAGGCTGCGGGAACCTTGGCGAACAATTCGGCGGCCTTCGGAAATTCGTGCAGCTGATAGTGCGCCGACGCCGCCCAGTAGTGGGCGCTCGGCAACATGGCGCTGCTGCCGTGGCTCTTGATGAAGCCCTGGAAAGCGGCGAGCGCCTCCTTGTAGCGCGCGCCCTTGAAAAGGGTCAACGCCGCTTCATAATCGCGCATCTCGGCGGCCGGATCGACCGGCGCGCCGGCCGCAGCGTCACCAGGGGCGGGTTTGCTCTCGGCAGCGGCGGCGGCAGCCTCGAACTTGCGCAGACGGTTGTCGAGGTCGATATAGAAATCCTTCTGCCGCTTCTGCGTCGCCTCCAGTTCGTAGGCCAGCACCTCGCTCTGGCCACGCAGCCGGGCGACATCGGCCTTGAGCTGTTCGATCTGATTCGCCAGCTCCAGCTGGCTGCGCGTCGCGTTGGCCGAGGCGCTGGCGGCGGCATCAAGCCGCTTGCCCTGCTCGGTGATGTCACGGCGCAGATTCTCGATGCGCGTGCGCGCCTCGTCGTCATCGAACAGCCCGGCATGCGCCGGCAGCGCGGTCATGCACGCGGTCGCGGCCAGCCAGACCGTCAGACGGCGCTTCATCCTTAGAACTCACCCGTATAAAGGATGTCGGCGCGGCGGTTCTCGCCCCAGCACGCTTCGGTCTGCTCGTTGCAGCGCGGCTTTTCCTCGCCCAGACTGACGGCCTCGGCCTGCTCTTCCTTGGCGCCGAGCAGCAGCAGCGTCTTCTTCACCGCCTCGGCGCGCTTCTGGCCGAGCGCCAGGTTGTACTCGCGGCTGCCGCGCTCGTCGGCATTACCCTGAATCAGCACCTTGATCTTGCCGTTCGCCGCCAGGAACTTGCCATGAGCTTCGAGCAGCGGCTTGAACTCGTCCTTGATGACGTACTGATCGAAATCGAAGAACACGCTGCGCTTCGAGAGAATGCTCTTCGGATCCTTGAGCTGGGCCAGGTTGTTCTCGTCGATCACCGCACCGGCCGTCACCGACGCCACCTGAGGCGCCTCGACCGCAATCGCGCCCGGCTGGCGATCCTCGACCTTGGCGCCCGCCTGCTCTTCAGACAGCGGCGGACGGCTGCCGCACGCAGCAAGCAACAAGGTGGCGGCGAGGATGGAAAGAATGGCGACTGGCTTATGCATGACGATACCCCTGGCGGTAGTGGATTACTTGGAAAAAGGCCCCCAGGCCGGCTCGCGAATGTCGGCAGCCGGCACGGAGAGTTTGTGTTTGACGCGACCATCGCTGGAGACAGCCGCGAGCACGCCGCGTCCGCCCACTTCGGTGGCGTAGATGATCATGCGGCCGTTGGGCGAAAAGCTGGGGGACTCGTCCTTCAGGGTATCCGTCAGGATCTGCGACTGCCGGCTCGCCAGATCCATCAGCGCCACCTGGAAGCGCCCATTGTTGCGGGCAATGTAGGCCATGCTCTTGCCATCCGGCGAAAGGCGCGGCGTGACGTTGTAGCTGCCTTCGAAAGTCACGCGCTGCGCCTCGCCGCCGCCGGCCGGAATCCGGTAGATCTGCGGACTGCCGCCGCGGTCGGAAGTGAAGTAGATGAACTGGCCATCGGGAGAAAACTGCGGCTCGGTATCGATGCCGCCGGATGTCGCCAGACGCATCACGCCGCTGCCATCGGCATTGACGAGGAACAGCTGGGAATTGCCCTCCTTGGACAACACCACCGCCAGCTTCTTGCCATCGGGCGACCAGGCCGGCGCCGAATTCGAGCCCTTGAAATTGGCGGCGACATGGCGCCGGCTGGTCGCCAGCACATGCACGTAGACGATCGGCTTCTTCGCCTCGAAGGACACATAGGCCAGGCGCGAGCCGTCGGGCGACCAGGCCGGCGAGATGATCGGCTCCCGCGAGGTCAGCGCGGTCTGCGCATTCATGCCGTCCGCATCGGCGATCTGCAATTCGTAGCGGCCGGTGCTCTTCACGACATAGGCGACATGCGTCGAGAAGATGCCGCGCTCGCCGATCAGCTTCTCATACACGTAGTCCGCGGCGCGATGCGCCACGGCGCGCAACTGGGGCGAGTTCGACACATAGGACTGGCTGCCGAGCACCGCCTGCTTCGGCACGTCGAGCAGACGCAGGCGCGTATCGAAACGGCCGTTGTTGCCGAGTGAGGGCATGACGCTGCCGCTGACCAGCGCATCGGCGCCGCGCGCCGCCATGTCAGGGAAATTGACGGCTGCCGTCTCGTTCAGCGGCGCCGGACCGGCATCGACCAGGCGGAACAGGCCGCTGCGCTCTAGGTCGGCGCGCAGCACCGAAGTGAGCGCCTGCGAAACGAGGCGTTCGCCGGCAAAATCCGCCACCGCGATCGGCAGCCGATTGGCGCCGGCGCCGGTGATCTCGATGGACAGTTGCGCCCGGGCAACCGCCGAGAAACCGAGCAACGACGCGGCAGCGCAGCCAATCAAAGCACGCAGGAAAGAGGGTGTATTCAGCATCGCGGGATTATAACGTCAGTCTTCCAGCGGGCGAAACTTGAGGTTCAATTCGCGCTCGAACAAGTCGCCGCGCTCGGGCTTGGGCAGCGGCGATGACTTCAGGATGGCGCGTTCGACCGCCGCATCGTAACCGGCATGGTTGCTGGTCTTCTTCAGGCGCACGCTGAGTATCTCGCCGCTGGGAAACTGCACGACGTCGAACACCGCCTCGGGATTGCCCTTGATGTCGGCCGGCAGGATGATGTTGCTCTTGATCTTGCCGCGGATCCTGCCGATGTAATCGGCCATCGCCTTTGCCTTGGCGGCCGCGGCCTGCGCCGTCTGGAAGTCCGCCAGTTCCTTCGCCGCCGCGCTAGTGGCTTCAACCTTCTGGCGATCGGCGGCAGTGCGCTTCAACTCCTGCTCCAGCTGCTTCTGGAACGGATCGGCCGGCGGCTTCTGCTCGGCGGGCAGCGGGGGTTTGGGCTTCTCCTTCTTGCTCTCCTTCAGCGCGATGTCCGGCTTCGGCAAGGGCGCGGCGGGCCTGCTTTCGACCTTGGGCTCAGGCCGGGGCTCGACCCTGGGTTCGGGCGCCGGTTCGGGCGCCACCGGGCGCGGCGGCGACGCCGCCTCCAGCGACACAGCGCTCACCAGCTCGACCTCGATCGCCTCGTCGACCTTGGTCGTCCAGCGAATGCCGAAAAACAGGAAGGCCAGCAGCAGCAGATGAACCACCAGCGTCAGCGCCATCGACAGATACTTGCCCTG
Source organism: uncultured Rhodocyclaceae bacterium (assembly GCA_964500425.1). Taxonomy (GTDB): domain Bacteria; phylum Pseudomonadota; class Gammaproteobacteria; order Burkholderiales; family Rhodocyclaceae; genus Sterolibacterium. The sequence goes on along the minus strand of CAZCPD010000063.1, from coordinate 2,393 downwards.
CTCGGACAGCACTGCCGCCGGCAACAGGGATACGGCAACGGATGCTGAATTGCGCGACATTGACCTGCTCGCCTACCTGCCGCCCGTCGCCGGCTGGACCAGCAGGCCGATCTTCGTCACCCGGTTCTTCTGCAACTCGTCCATGACGCCGAGCACAACCTCGTAGCGAACGCTCTTGTCGCCGGCGATCAGGATCGCCTGTTGCGAGTTCTTCGCCTGCGCCGCCTTGATGCGCTCGACCAGATCGGCGCGGCTCACCCCCACCTCGCTGCCACCCTTGCTGCGGTCGCGCAGACCGAGCGTCGCGTCGGCGTGGATCACCACCTCGAGCGGCGCCACCGGCGGTTGCGCGGCCTTCGACACGCTGGGCAGGTCGATGCTGCCGGTCTGGATCATCGGCGCGGTCACCATGAAGATGACCAGCAGCACCAGCATCACGTCGATGTAGGGCACGACGTTGATCTGGTTCATCTGGCGACGTTGCTTCATCTTCATGACCATGCCTCTCGCGCGATCACCTAGCGCAGTTGCCGCTGCAGGATGTTGGAGAACTCCTCCATGAAGCTCTCCAGGCGCACCGCGATGCGATCGACATCGTGCGCGTAGCGATTGTAGGCAACCACCGCCGGGATCGAGGCGAACAGGCCGATCGCCGTCGCCACCAGCGCCTCGGCGATGCCCGGCGCGACGGCCGACAGCGTCGCCGAGCTCATCTGCGCGAGTCCCCGGAAGGAATGCATGATGCCCCACACCGTGCCGAACAAGCCCACATACGGCGACACCGAGCCGACCGAGGCGAGGAAGGAAAGATGCGCATCCAGCGCGTCGATCTCGCGCTGATAGGTCGCCCGCATGGCGCGCCGCGCACCGTCGACGACGACGGCCTGATCGACGGTCTTCTGCCCGCGCAGCTTGGTGAACTCGCGGTAGCCTGCCTCGAAGATATGCTCCAGCGCACCGCCGCTGTGACGATCATGCACCGCCGCCTGATACAGGCTGTTCAGATCGCCGCCACTCCAGAACTCGCGCTCGAACTTCTCGGTCTGCGCGCGCGCGTCGCGCAGTGCGAACCACTTGCGGAAGATCCAGTACCAGGACATCACGGAAACGCCGGTGAGCAGCAGCAGGATCAGTTTGACCACCAGACTCGCGTTGGCAATCAGTTCGAGGATGGACAAATCCTGGGTAATGTTCATGTTCTCGTTCCGGATTCAATTTAAAAATTCTAGCGTGAAATAGCAAATTTGATGATGGGTCAAATGATCGAGCCAGGGCGATCGCATACTGAGCCCCTCTCCCCCGCGAAGTGGGGGAGAGGGGTTGGGGAGAGGGGGGTATTTGCCATCTCGGTGGAGATTGAAATCCCCTCTCCCCCGGCCCCTCTCCCACAAGTGGGCGAGGGGAGGCCATATGCGATTGCCCTGATGATCGAGCAAAGCGAGCCGTATAGCCCCCTCCCCGCGAGGGGTGAGGTCGGGAGGGGGCGGGCCCTATTGCATTGCGCCTGTTTAATCCTCCGCGGGTGAATCTCCGCATCATGCGCGTCAGTCCGCCAGCAGGCGCCTGAACATTTCGTGCACGTCCGGCGGCATCGCGCACGCCCGGCCGCGCGACGGATCGACGCAGGCAATGCGCATCAGGCCGGTCGCCAGCGTTTCGCCGCCGCGCAGCACGCGCTGGTCGAAAACGACCTGCGCACGGCCGACCGAGTCGACGCGGGTATCGATCTCCAGCAGATCGTCGAGGCGCGCCGACCGCAGATACTCGACCGCCGACGAGCGCGCGACGAAGGCCACGCCCTGCTCCTCGACCATGCGCGACTGCTGGAAACCCAGCGCGCGCAGCCATTCGGTACGCCCGCGCTCCATGAACTTCAGGTAATTGGCATAGTAGACCATGCCCGCCGCGTCGGTGTCCTCGTAATAGACGCGCACCGGCAGGACGAAGTTCCGCTGAGTGTTTCGTTCAGTTGTCATTGTTGCCAGTATTGCCATTGCCATCCCAAAGTTCCGGCGCGCGCACGCTCTTCGGCTCCAGGCCGAAATGCCGCCAGATCGCCGGCGTCGCGACGCGGCCGCGCGGCGTGCGCTGCAAATAGCCCTGCTGGATCAGGTAGGGCTCCAGCACATCCTCGATGGTATCGCGCGCCTCGCCGATGGCGGCGGCGAGGTTGTCCACGCCGACCGGCCCGCCGGCGAACTTCTCCAGCATCGCCCCGAGCAGCTTGCGATCCATGATGTCGAGGCCGAGCGGATCGACATCGAGCATGGTCAGTGCCGCATCCGCCACCTCGCGCGTGACGCGGCCATCCGCCTTGACCTCGGCGAAGTCGCGCACGCGGCGCAGCAAGCGGTTGGCGATGCGCGGCGTGCCACGCGAGCGCTTGGCAATCT
>CAZCPD010000062.1:12513-13925 GCA_964500425.1 uncultured Rhodocyclaceae bacterium | reverse complement strand
CATCCGTATCGAGAGCGGCACTCTGAGCCTCGACGGCATGAAGGAGTTCCACGGCACGGTCACGCTGCCCGACGGCACCCAGCGCGTCATCGACGGCTTCAAGTCGAGTGCGATCAGTTCCGAGGCCGGCAGCAATTCCGCCGGCCAGACGGGCGACGTGACGATTTCGGTGAGCAAGGAGATGGCGGTGTCGAACGCCGCCAAGATCACCGTCTCCAACCTCGCAACGGTAGCCGATCCGGCGCGGCTCAACGCGCTGCCCGGTGAGCAGAAGCCCAACCTGACGATCACCGCGGGCAGTCTGGCCGTCGACGGTCGGGGCATGATCACCGCTTCGACGAGCGGCAATGTCGACGCCAGCCGCATCGTGCTGGCCACGACTGCGGGCGACATCGAGCTGAAGAACGGCGCGACGTTGCAGGCCTCTACGAACGGCGCCGGCAACGCGGGCGCCATCGTCGTGAATGCCGCCCGCAATCTGGTGGTGACCGCGGGCGGCAATATCCTCGATTCCACCTCCGGGGCGGGCAATGCCGGCAGCGTGCGCGTGCGCGCCAACGACATCGTCATCGATGGTCAGACGCGCTTGCAGACCGGCATTTTCAGCGCGGCCAACCTGGGCGCCAGCGGCAACGCCGGGGAAATCACGGTTGCCGCGCAGGGCGACCTGACGCTGCGCGGCGGCGGCCAGCTCTCGGTGCAGAACGACGCGCGCACGTCCGCCGCCGCTACGGCGTCGCCGTCCGCGCTGCTGGTTCTCGCGCGCAACATCGCGCTCTCCGGCGACCAGACGCAGATCACGGCGGCCAGCTCGGGCAATCTCGATGCCAGCACGATCAAGATCGCCGCGACGGGCAGCGCCGTACCCGAAGGCACGCCCGACTTTGCCGGGCTGACGGCCACGGGCAGCCTGAGCATCGGCAAGGGCAGCTCCATCAATGGTAATACCACCGGTTCGGGCCAGGGGGCGTCGATCGCCATCAAGGCCGGTACGCTGACGCTCGACGGCGAGGGCGGCATGGCCAGCATCTCCTCCGAATCGATGCGCGGCGCACTGCCGGCGGGCGCCCAGGCGACGGGCGATGGCGGCAGCGTCGACATCGTCGCCACGCGCCTGACGCTGACGAACGGCGGGCAGATCAAGACCTCGACGACGACCGCGGGCAATGCGGGCGTGGCGACGCTCGCGGCGGACAGCATCCTGATCGACGGGGCAAACAATCCCCAGGTGCTGACGGGCATCATTGGCTCCACGAATGGCGCGGGAGACAGCCGGACCATCTCCGTCACGGCAGCGCAGGATCTCGCTCTTGTGCGGCTCGGCCAGATCGGCGCCAGTACGAATGGCGCCGGCCAGGCCGGGAACATCGCCGTGCGCGCCGGCGCCGTGCTGGTCGACGGCACGCTGCGGA
>CAZCPD010000062.1:1337-12413 GCA_964500425.1 uncultured Rhodocyclaceae bacterium | reverse complement strand
GCCCAGATCACCGCGGCGTCGACCGGCAACGTCAATGCCAGCGACATCGACATCGAGTTCGCCCGCAAGCTTTATCTCGATCCCAGCGCGATCTCGACGAGCGCCAACAGTGGCGACGGCGGCGCGATCGATATCCGCGGCGGTCGGCTGATGGTGCTCGAAAACTCCATCGTCAGCACTTCGGTCAGCGGCCTCGTCGGTTTCAACGGCAATCCGGCCAACGGCGGCGACATCCGGGTCACGGCCGACAACCTCGTGCTGGCGACCGGTTTCGTCCAGGCCAACACCGCGGCCAGTAACGCCAGCGGCGGCAACGTGACGCTGGCGGTCGGCAATCTGCTGCCCAGCGGCAACATCCTGCGTGTCGGCGGCCAGACCGCGTACGGTTTCACGCCCCATGTCTTCGGCTACAACGTCATCCAGGCCGCCGCGCCGACCGGCGTTTCCGGCGACATCCGCATCAGCGCACCGACGCTCGATCTGGCCGGCGCGCTGAGCGGTCTGACGGCAAGGATGGTCGATTCGGGTGGCCTGGGCCGCAGCCCCTGCCAGGCTTCGGCCGGCAGCGCCTTCGTCCAGACCGGGCGGGGCGGCTTCGCGCCCTCGGCGCGCGATCTGCTGGCGCCGGTGTCGCCCATGCCGGCCGGGCTGGAAAAAACGACGGGAACGCCGGCGGCTTTCGGCGGCCTCAGGGTGGAGTGCGATCAGAGATGAGTGCGATGGGTTCGATGAGTACGATGGATGCGATGATGAAGTCCGTGAAATTCCGTTTGCGCCCGCTCCGGCTGGTGTTGGCCGCGTTCGGCATCGGCGCCATGGCGCCGGCGCTGGCGCTGGAAATGGACGCCCGGCTGGGGAAAGCGGCCGCCGATGCCGCCTTCGAACTGCCGCCGGTGGCCGCGCCGGGCGACGCTGCGGTCGGTGTCGCCGGCGCGGTCGTGCGGCGCATTGCCTTCCGCGGCAATCGCGACGTTCCGACGGCCACGCTGGAGAACCTCGGCGCGCCCTTCCTGAACCGGCCGCTGGGCGCGGGCGATATCGAGGAATTGCGCCAGCGCGTCACGCGGCATTACGTCGATCTTGGCTACGTCAATTCAGGCGCAGTGCTGGCGGCGGACGCGCGGCGCGACGACACGCTGACGCTCGACATCGTCGAAGGCCGCGTCGCGACGATCCGTTTGAAGGGGCTGGAGCGGCTGCACGAGGACTACGTCGTTGGCCGTCTGGTGCGCGCCGATGACGAGACCCTCAACGTGGAGCAATTGCGTGAGCGCTTCCAGCGCCTGCTCGACGACCCGCTGTTCGAGCGAATGAACGCGCGCCTGATGCCGGGCAGCCGGCTGGGCGAGGCGATCCTCGACGTCGAGGTGGCGCGCGCGCGGCCCTGGTGGCTGAGCGTCGCCGCCAACAACTACCGTCCGCCGTCGATCGGCGAAACGGCCGTCAACCTTGCCGGCGGCGTGCGCAACCTGACGGGCTACGGCGATCAGCTCGATGCGAGTCTTCAGCATGCCGATGGCGGGCTCGGGCGCGGCAGCCTGTCCTGGCAGATGCCGTTGAATCAGCGCGGCACGCGTCTGTCGCTGCAACTCGATCACGGCCGTTCGTCGGTCGTCGAGGAGCCCATGAGCGTGCTCGACATCGAAAGCACGCTCGACAGCAAGGATCTCGGACTCAGTCACATGCTGCACGAGACGCTGGGCAGTCGCTTCACGGTCGGCGTCAACCGGCTCTGGCGCGAGAACCGCACCAAACTGCTCGGCATGCCCTTCTCTTTCGTGCCCGGCGAACCCGACGGCGTGACTCGCGTGCGCTCCTGGCGCTTCTGGCAGGAATACTCGCTGCGCAGCGAACGCGATGCCCTCGCGCTGCGCTCGACGTTTTCATGGGCTCACAACAATCTTCAGGCGGTTTCCGGCTTGCCGGCCGGAACCGCGGCGCCCGCGCACGAATACCGGACCTGGCTGGGGCAGGCGCAATATGCCCGGCAACTCCACGCCGGCGGTACGCAGCTCGTCCTGCGCGGCACGCTGCAGGCAAGTAACCGCCACCTGCTGGCGCTCGACCAGCTCGCCATCGGCGGCGCGGCAACCGTGCGCGGCTATCGCGAGAACCTGTTGCTGCGCGACGCGGGCTTGGTGCTCAATGCCGAACTCGATCACCCGTTGGTGCGCAATCCCGGCGCCGGCCTGAATCTTTCAGTCATTCCGTTCTACGACATCGGCCGCGGCCGCAACCGCAACGAAGCGGGCGATTCGATCTCCTCGGTAGGCGTCGCCCTGCGCAACCGCTGGCAGGGGACGTTCGTCGACCTCGCCGTCGCCCATCGCCTCACCCATCCGGAATCGGTCGAAGCTCTCCAGGGCAGCCTGCAGGATAAGGCCGTGCATGTGCAGGTCGGCTATCGATATTGAGTGAAGCGTGGGGCGTGAGCAGCGTGGCGGTGCCTCGCTCCCCGCTCAGAACAGGCTGTCGCGCACCAGCGTGTTGAGGCTGCCGTTGTAGCACTGCAGGTTGTTGCGGCCGGCGCCCTTGGCGCGGTACATGGCGGTGTCGGCGTTCTTGGTGAGGGTGTCGATATCCTCGCCGTCCTCGGGATAGACGGCGATACCGATGCTGGGCGTGACGCGCAATTCATGGCCGTTGATGCGATAGGGTTCGCCGAGGATGTGCAGCAGTTTCTGGCCGAGCTGGACCATCTGCTCGGCTTCCGGGAGTTCGGTGACGAGGATGATGAACTCGTCGCCGCCCTGGCGCGATACCGTGTCGCTGTCGCGCACGTTTTCCTTGAGGCGTTGCGCGACTTCGCGCAGCAGCATGTCTCCGACGTCGTGGCCGTAAAGGTCGTTGACCGGCTTGAACTTGTCGAGGTCGAGGAACATCACCGCGAAGCGCTTGTTGTAGCGGCGCGCGCTGGCCAGTTCATGCGTCAGCCGGTCGAAGAGCAGCGCGCGGTTGGGCAGGTCGGTGAGGAAGTCGTATTGCGCCAGATGGCGGATGCGATCCTCGGCGGCGCGCCGCTCGGTGATGTCGGTGAAGATGCTGATGAAGTTGGTGATGAGGCCCTTCTCGTTGCGCACCGTACTGATCGAGAGCCACTCGGGGTAGAGCCGTCCGCTCTTGGTCTTGTTCCAGATTTCGCCGTCCCAGTGGCCGGTTTCGGTGACCTGGCGCCAGAGTTCTGAGTAGAAGAAGCGGTTGTGTTTGCCCGAGCTGAGCAGGCGCGGCGTCTGGCCGATGGCTTCGTGATCGGCGTAGCCGGTGATGGTGGTGAAGGCCTGGTTGACCGAAATGATGCGGTTCTCGGCATTGGTGATCATGATCCCTTCGTGGCTGTTGGCGAACACCTGCGCCGCCAGGCGGAGTTCCACATCGGCCGCCTTGCGGTCGGTGATGTCGGTGATCACGACGACCAGTCCGAGCAGATGGCCGCTCTCATCGCGCATCGTCCGGGCGGCCAGCTGGCCCCAGAATTTCGTGCCATCCCGGCGCAGATAGAGACGTTCGACATTGAACTCGTCGATGTCGCCGCCGAGCAGCTGGCGCATCCTGGCGCGGCCCACGTCGCGCTCTTGCGGGTGGATGTGTGCGGCGTATTCGCTGCCGATCAGTTCGTTGAGCGGACAGCCGAACATTTCGGCCATGCTCTGGTTGGCGTGGCTGATATGGCCGGCGGTGTCGACAAAGCCGATGGCCACGTTGGAATTGTCGTAGATCGCGCGCAACGTGCGTTCGCGTTCGACGAGCGCCTGCTCCGCCGCGCGTCGCGCCGTGACATCCCAGCAGGAGCCGGTGTGGCCGAGAAATTCGCCGTCGTCCCCGAAGCGCGGCGCCGCCTGTTCGACGATCAGGCGATAGCCGCCGGTGTGATGGAGCAGCCGGTATTCGTGGCTGAACGGACGGCGCGCCCTGGTGGCCTCATCGACCGTCGCCAGCAGGTTGTCGAGGTCGTCGGGATGCACGCCGGCGCGCCAGCCGTCCCCCGCTTCCTGCGCTGGCGGGCGGCCGGTGAACTCGGTCCAGGCGCGGTTGAACCACGTGCGACTTCCCGCGGGATCGGCGAGCCAGATCATCACCGCCGCCGATTCGGCAAGCGTGCGGAAGTTCGTCTCGTTCTCCCGCAGTTGCGACTTCGCCTGACGCAGCTGGTACAGGACGATGGCCAGCGTCATGCCGACGACGCTGAGGGTGAAGATGAACATCCAGATGTTCTGCAGCGTCGCATGGTTCTTGTCCGGCGCGAACATGCCGACGTTGAAGCGGATGCTCGCCAGCGCCAGTGAGAAGAAGACGGTGATGAGCAGCGACGTGACGTGGCGGCCGAAGGCGATCGCCGCCCAGACGATGATGCCCATCAGGACGAAGCCATGCACCGAGCGGTCCAGCACGTCCTGGAGCCAGTCGCCGAAGACCACGGCGCCGACCATGGTGGCGACGAGCAGCAGTCCGCCGAGTTCGAGCCAGCGCTTGGTTGGCGGCAGCATCCGGGTCGGACTGAGCCAGATCAGTATCGTCGGCGCGGCGTTGAGCAGGCCGAGCGAATCACCCATCCACCAGTCGGCGTAGGCGCGCGCCGGATTGGCCGGAAACGCGGCCCCCAGCAGCGGCGGGAGGAACACGCCGATGGCGGCGCTCAGCAGCGGGGCGAGGATGGTGCCGTAGAGCAGCAGCGCCAGGTAGTCCTTGAGGCGGCTCAGGCTGCGGTCGAATTGCCGGGCGTTCATCAGGGCGACGCCGAACCCGGCGGCGAGGCCGTTGCCGAGACCGGTGGTCAGCGCAATCAGCGGATCGAGGCCGGCGGCGAGATGGGCGGCGGCGGTGCCGATGGCGATGCACGGCCACAGGCGCGGTCCGAAGAACACCAGCAGGATCAGCGAGAAGCCGAAGCCCCTGCCACCAATGTTGACGGGCGTCGCATGGACGGCCGAGTGCAGCAGCAGCCAGATCAGCGCGAAGCTGATCAGCGTCGCGGCGAGCATCTGCAGCGGAAGTTTGCCGGGGAAAGCGGGGGCGGCGCTGGGCGTCATCAGAAAAGCTATTTGCAGCTTGTAGTTATCGCGCCAGTATCCCAGAAAGCCATGCCGCTGGCAACGCATCGGGCCATGCGGAGCGGGCAATGGCGCCCCATCGCCGCTGCCGACGCAATACCCGTCTCCTGAATTCCCCTAAATGGGTTGCCGGCATTTTGATCGGCCGCGGTTTTGTGAATATCATCGCCGGTTGCCGTCGAATACCGAATGCCGAATACCAAGTACCAAGTACAACAATAACCAGAGGAGAGAGCAAGACGATGTCCGCCCAATTCACCCGCGAGGACCGCCTCAACACGGTCATGAAATCGCCGCAGGCCGTTGCCGTGCATGACAAGCAGGCCTGGATGTCGATCTTCGCCCGCTACAACATCGTAGAAGACCCGGTCGGCTCGCCGCCGCACGTCAGCGGCGTCTTCGACAAGCAGACCGGCGTGCGCGGCAACGGCCCGCTGTCGCGCTTCTACGACTGCTTCATCGCGCCGATGAAGATCGTCTTCCACGTCGACCGCGACATCGTCTGCGGCAACAGCGTGGTGCGCGACCTGACCATCGAGATCGGCATGTCGCCGCGGATCACGCTGCGCGTGCCCATGCACGCCCACTACGAGCTCATCGAGGAAGACGGCCAGCTCAAGGTACAGCACCTCGCCGCCCACTGGGAGCTCGGTCCCATGCTCAAGCAGCAGATGTCCTTCGGCCTGGCCAGCCTCACCGCCGGCATCGGCCTGGGGAAGCGCATGATCGGTCAGCTCGGCTTCCGCGGCATGCTCCAGTTCATGTCGGGCGTCTTCAATATCGGCCAGACCGGCAAGGACCGCGTCGCCGACTTCGTCGCCGCCTTCAACCAGCGCGCCTTCGACCGCCTCAAGGGGCAACTGAGCGCGGACTTCGCCGGCGCCGCCTGGCCCGCCGCCGCGCCGCTGGCCGGCATTGACAGGCTCGCCGCCCTGCAGGGGCAGCTCAAGCTCGGCAAGACGCTCGCGGCGGGCAACTACATCACCGCCAGCTTCACGTTGGAGAACAGCGGCAGCAAGCAGCAGGGCGTGATCTTCTTCGAATTCAACATGCACCAGAAGAAGATTCAGCGCATCCGGTTTTACGTCGAGGGCTGAACGGACGAGGGGCAGGGCGGTTCGCGGGACCGCTCAGCAGGGAGCCCCACAGGGATTCCCTGCTGTCACGGCCTCGCCGCCGCGAGTTCTGCGTGGGAGCGGCCTCCCGGCCCCGAATTGCACCGCGCGCGTCACCTTTCGCGGCCGGGAGGCCGCTCCCACAAACGCCTGACCGGGAAAGCGCTTGGTTGCGATCTTCTGCCATGCCCCTGTGGAGTTCAAGCAACCAGGTGGCTCCCAAGACCGCGTTCGTACAAGATGAGCGTTGGTTCAGCCTGGTTCCTTTTACTGGAAGGGGACTCGTGCGCCATCGATGCGTGGATGCATGACCTGACATCATTGCCACTCCCCATTGCCCTTTCCATGGCGCCCGCTACAGCACGCGGGGGGGGCGAGGCCGACCTGTTCGACGACATCGAACCCGTTCTTCAACCGTACACGGCAACACCCCACGCCAGAATTTCTGGCGGACTGGCTCTGCGTCCAGCAGACGCAACAATTCGCGGCATAATGGCCTTGGATTGCAAGACGAAAAACCGAGGAGATCCCAGACAGATCTGGCTCCAGGCACCTAGCCAGGCAGCGGGCGAGGCGGAGGTAGTTGCTGACCGGTAGAGAGGACGTGAATCATGCGAGTCGTTAGATTTGTTCAAACAATGTTATTGCTGGCAGTCATGCTCGCACTTGCATCCGCAACCGCCGCCGATGTGCCGCGTGAAGATTGTTTTTCCTGTCGCATCCAGATCAACAGCCTGGACCATCCGGTTTCGCTCGTCGGCAAGTGGCTGTTCACCCGCGACGACAATCCTCAAAACAAGGAAATCAACGCCGATACGTCGCGGTGGGTCCTGGCCAAGGCGCCCGGCCCCTGGAAAAAGCTCTACGATGACAATCGGGTATATTCAGTCGGTTGGTATCGCGGCACCCTGGAGTTCGCTCCGTCCCTGATCGGCCAGGAAGTCGTGCTGCTGCTGAACACCTACATGGCCCGAACCGTAGTGTATGTGGATGGCAAGGAGATCTACCGACGTCCGCATAACATCAATGTCGAACGCTATTACGCGACCCAGGCCATCCCGGTACGCTTCACCATCACCAAGCCCAGCCATGTTGTCGCCATGCGGGTAGACACCCCCCTGATGGTGGGGGTCTACCAGTTGCCCTTTGAGCTGCGCACGTATGACCAGAATGACTTCACGCTAGTGGCTTATCAGCTCATTGGCGGCGAGCTCCGTCAGGTCATTGGCTTCGTGGTGTTTTTCTTCGGCTTGTTCTTCCTGTTGGTTTACTGGAAGACCCGCCATGCGCTGTATCTGGTCAGCTCTCTGATCAGTATTCTCGTGTCCATATTCTTCGTTGCTCCCGGCGATGTCTTCATGCGCCATTTCTCGCCGGAATCCATGGTCTATCTGCAATTCCCGGGCATCGCCGGGATCTACATGTTTTACGGGTTGTCGCAGTTCTTCCATCGATTCTCCCCCAGGGCGAACTGGGCCATCGGTATTGCGGCGAGCGCGATGGGTCTCACCCTCGCCTTGACGCCGATTCACCAGAATCTTGAGTTGTTTCAGCAAGTGCGGAGCATTTTCTTTGCCATGGTCGTGCCCATGTCAATGCTGATTATCTACAATTTCTATCGCGGTGTTCAGGCCAAGAAGCCCGGCGCATTGATACTGCTGGTTGGCCAAACGGTCTGCCTGCTGACCGTATGTAACGACGCATTCCTCGCCCTGGGCCTCATCACCTCGATGTCCGTCATTCACTTGGGCATCATGGTTGCGGTGGTGTCCATGCTTTATGTGTCCAGCAACATGTTCGCCAACACCTTCCTGCACAACCGCCGGCTGGCCAAGGACCTCAAGGTGATGAACGACAACCTTGAGGAGATTGTCAAAGAGCGCACGGCGCAATTGCGGCAGAAAACGGCGGATGTCCAGGCCATGCTGCAGAACATGCCGCAGGGTGTGATGACCGTGCTGCCCTCCAGCATGATCCATCCGGAATATTCGGCCTATCTGGAAACCATTTTCGAGACTAGGGAGATCGTTGGCAAAAGTCTGATGGAACTGGTGTTCAGTCGAACCGATCTGGGTGCGGACGTCCTGGATCAGTTTGTCGCAGCAGTCGAATCGATCATCGGCGAAGACCGGATGAATTTTGATTTCAATGTTCACCTGTTGATCAGTGAGCTCAACCTGACGATGCCCGATGGCCGTGTCAAATCGCTGGAGTTCAGCTGGTCGCCGATTTGCGATGATCATGAAACGGTCGAGAAACTGATGCTCTGTGTGCGCGATGTCACCGAGATCAAGCGTCTGGCCGGCGAAGCCAGTGCGCAGAGACGTGAACTCGACATCATCGGCGAGATCCTCGCCGTCACTCAGGAGCGATTCCAGGAGTTCCTCGAAACCGCCAGCAGGTTCGTTCGCGACAACGAGGCGACGATACGCCTCACGCCCAGAAAGGATCTGGACGTCATCAACCTGCTGTTCCGCAACATGCACACCATCAAGGGCAATGCACGCACCTATGGTTTGAACAACATGACCAACATCGTGCATGAGACGGAACAGGTCTATGACAATCTCCGCAAGTTCCCCGAACAGGAATGGCACCCCGAGTCCCTGCTGGCTCAACTGGAACAAGTCCGGGCGGCGATCGAGGAGTATCGCCAGATCAACGACGTCACCCTTGGTCGCAAGGGTCCGGGGAGGCGCGGCAACGTCGAGCGCTTCCTGATGGTCGAAAGACAACAGGTCTCTCAATTCCTGACGCTGATCGATTCGGTTCCCCGTTCCGACAACACCGCCATGAACGCAGCCCTCGATGAAATCCACAAGACGTTGAACCTTCTCGGCACCGAGAAGATTGAAACCATACTGTCCGGGATCATCGAATCGCTGCCTTCGCTGGCCCAGGAATTGGGCAAGGAGGTCCCCAAGGTCATCATCGAGGATCATGGCATCGTGGTGCGCAATCAGGTCTTTGGCACGCTGAAGAACGTGTTTACGCACCAGCTGCGCAACTCGATCGACCATGGCCTGGAAAAGGCCGAAGCGCGCGTGGCGGCAGGCAAGTCGCCGGCCGGACAGATCAGGATTTCCGCATCACTGGCCGATGGCATGCTCAAGCTCAGGATAAGCGACGATGGACGTGGCATGGCCATTGCCAGGATTCGGCAAATCGCTCTCGCCAAGAACTTGCTGACGCCGGAGGAAGCCGTTGTGGCGTACAACGTGGCGCAACTCGTGTTCGTTGCCGGTTTCTCGACCGCGGACAAGGTCACCGAGGTTTCTGGGCGGGGCGTCGGCATGGATGCCGTCAAGGCATTTATTGAGGAAGTGGGCGGCTCGGTGCGCTTCAATCTGCTTGACGATAGCGAAGCGGACTTCCGTCCGATCGAACTGCTCATATCGCTGCCGGGAAAATTCGCCGTGCAAACCTGACCTCGGCATCCGCCATGCCCTGTCAATCAGAGCCTGGCCCGTGCAATCCCATTCAATCCGGCGGGTACTATCCGCCTTCGCCAACTCAGCTGAAACAATCTCCGAATGCGCACAGAAGTAGAAGAGAAGCCCAGGCACGCCATCGTGGCGGCGGTGCAACTGCAGAGCGTAACCGACGTCGAGTTCGAGGCCTCACTGGCCGAGCTACGCGATCTCGCCAAGACACTGGGTTTCCGGGTCATCCGCACGTTCACGCAAAAGCGCGCCGCCTTCGACACCGCTGCGTATCTCGGGGTGGGCAAGCGCGAAGAGATTCGCGACTTTGTGAGCGAGTCGGCTGCCGCCGGCAGCACGATCGACGCCATCCTGGTTGACCACGAAATCTCGCCGTCGCAGGCGCGCAACCTCGAGAATCAGGTCGACTGCGAGGTGATGGATCGCACCATGGTCATCCTTGAGATATTCCACCGCAACGCGCGCTCCCGTGCCGCACGCGCGCAGGTGGAGATCGCACGCCTCGGCTACCTGGCGCCGCGCCTGCGCGAGATGGCGAAGCTGGCCGGCCCGCAAGGACGGCAGCGCAGCGGCACCGGTGGTCGCGGCGCCGGCGAATCCCACACCGAAATGGATAGGCGCAAGATCCGCGACCGCATCGCCGAACTTCAGGAAGAGATCGCGGCAATGGAGATCGAGCGCAAGACGCAGCGATCGCGGCGACAGGAACGCCAGGGGCTCGCTGCCGTGGCGCTCGTCGGTTATACGAATGCCGGAAAGTCCACCCTGATGCGCGCCCTCACGGGCAGCGAGGTTCTGGTTGAAGACAAGCTCTTCGCGACGCTCGACACCACCGTGCGCGCTCTCCACCCCGAAAGCGTGCCGCGCATTCTGGTCAGCGACACGGTCGGCTTCATCAAGAACCTTCCTCACGGACTCGTCGCATCTTTCAAGACCACGCTCGACGAGGCGCTCGATGCTTCCCTCTTGCTCCACATCATCGACGCCAGCGATCCGGGCTTCGAACGCCAACTCGCGGTCACCGACGAAGTGCTGGCCGAGATCGGCGCGCAGGACGTGCCGCGCATAAGAGTCTTCAACAAGATCGACCACGTCGGAGACGCTGCCGCGCAAGCCGAACGCGAAGCCGCGCTCCGCGCCCAGTACCCGGACTGCATCGTGATGAGCGCGCGCCGCAAGGAGGACGTCGCGTTGCTGCACAAGGCGGTGGTCGCCTTCTTCCAGCGGGACCTCGTCGAGGCCGAGCTCTTCGTGCCATGGTCCGTCCAGCAGCTACGCGGGAAGATCTACGCCAACTGCGCGGTACTCGAGGAACGCGCCGATGCCGAAGGCACATTCCTGCGCGTGCGCGGTGAGAGCGAGGCAGTGAATGGCCTGCGCGAACAGTTGAGTGGCGGTCGTTCCGACCCGATGTGATGGCAGGGCCAGCGCTATTTATGGGGAAATCGTGGTGCGTCCCCTATTGTTCTC
>CAZCPD010000062.1:0-1237 GCA_964500425.1 uncultured Rhodocyclaceae bacterium | reverse complement strand
GGGAAATCGTGGTGCGTCCCCTATTGTTCTCTATTGTTCTATTGTTTGGCGTCTGCGGGCCAAAGCATGATGCAGTAACGCTCTTCACCGACTGCTGAGCCTGCGAAATAAGCGCGCCCACTGTAGGTTGAAGGAGCTACAGTAATGCGAGGGCACTCAGGGACATAATCTGTACAGCCGCAGATAACCGCCGTACCCGACGGGAGCGAAAGACTGAATTCGGCTCGGTGATCCCATGCACCCTCTGCCTCGACTGGCTCGGGAACGAACGCTACCTCTACAGGCACCTGTGAGGCAGACTCGGTATGAACAACGACAATGTGTGGTGCTGTACGCAGACGCTTCAACATGTCCTGATCCGTTACCTCTTCAGGAATCTGTGGTTCGACGCCAGCGTCCATCAGATAGAACTGGTGATAGTCAGCAAGAACCCGGAATTCGCGCATGTCTTTCATGCAGCCCAACGTTTAAGGTAAGGGGCGCGCCGCTTGCGGCGCGTCCCACCGACCGGAGGGAGCGCCTTGACCGCCCAGTTAGAGCGCTCAGGGTAGGATTTCAATTGGGGTTCCCTCCTTAACGAGCGTCCACACAACATCCATATCCTGATTGGGAAGGGCTACACAACCATTTGTCCAGTTGAAGCGCTGGCTGATGAAAGACAGCCAGCCCAACCCGTTTTTTTGGCCGTGAATCATAATCTCACCGCCTGGCTTGACGCCTCGCGATTTGGCCGAAGCGATGTCTTTGGCATTTGGATATGAAATGTGGATGGCTCTGTAGAAAGCACTATTGATTTTTTTGTAATCAAGGGTGTAGAAACCCTCAGGAGTTCTCTCATCACCCTCCTGCATTTTGTGACCTTTTGGGTTGGCGCCGAAAACGACGTGGAACTCGTGCACAAGCTTTTCGCCGGACAACAACTGCAATTTGTGATCGCTTTTCAAGACGCGCACGAGCGTGAAGGCTGGCTCTGCCCACACAACCTGGGTAAAGAAGAGAAGAAGGGCGGCGAGCAGGTAACGCATTGCGCTCCAACGTTGAAGTTCAGGGGCGCGGTGCGGCTTCATCGCGCCGCGTCCCCTGGAACGACGGGTTCGGCCACATACCTATGCGCTGCGGGAATGGCGAGCTACATACTGTCGCAACACGCCATCCATGCGCGATTGCCAGCCGTCACCGGTTGACTTGAAGTAGGCAACGACCTCGGGGCTGTAGCGCACCGATACCAGCAGCTTCT
>CAZCPD010000061.1:0-13943 GCA_964500425.1 uncultured Rhodocyclaceae bacterium | reverse complement strand
GACGCTGTCGGCAACACCACCAAGGCCGTCACCAAGGGTTACGCCATCGGTTCCGCCGGTCTCGCCGCGCTGGTGCTGTTCGCCGACTACACCCATGCCCTGGAGGCAGCCGGTCTCAAGGGCATCACCTTCGACCTGTCGAACCACCTGGTCATCATCGGCCTGTTCATCGGCGGCCTGATTCCCTACCTCTTCGCCGCCATGGCGATGGAAGCCGTCGGCCGTTCGGCCGGCGCGGTGGTCGTCGAAGTCCGTCGCCAGTTCAAGGAAATCCCCGGCATCATGGAAGGCACGGCCAAGCCGGATTACTCGCGCGCCGTCGACATGCTGACCGTGGCCGCCATCAAGGAAATGATGATTCCGTCGATCCTGCCGATCGCCGTGCCCATCGCCGTCGGTCTGATTCTCGGTCCGCAGGCGCTCGGCGGTCTGCTCGTCGGCACCATCGTCACCGGCCTGTTCGTCGCCATCTCGATGACCACCGGCGGCGGCGCCTGGGACAACGCCAAGAAGTACATCGAGGACGGCCACTTCGGCGGCAAGGGCTCGGAGGCCCACAAGGCCGCCGTCACCGGCGACACCGTTGGCGACCCGTACAAGGACACGGCCGGCCCGGCGGTGAACCCGCTGATCAAGATCATCAACCTGGTGGCGCTGCTGATCGTGCCGCTCATCGTCTGATCGTCTGATCGACACCTGCGTTCGCGGAAGACGGGCAGCCTCGGGGCTGCCCGTTTTTCTGGCGCATTCTGGCGCAACCACTTCAAGGACTCATCATGCACATTCGTCAGCTGCTATCCCTGTTCCTGATCCTCGCGGCCTTCTGCATGCCGGCGTGCGCCGAGACGCTGACGCCCGAGAAGAAGGCGGACATCGAGCGCCTGCTCGACATGACGGGCGCGCTTGCCGTCGGCAAGCAGATGGCGACGGCGCTTTCGGTCAATATGTCCCAGACGCTCAAGAGCGTGCGCCCGGACATACCGCAGAACGTCATCGACACGATTCCGGTGGAAGTGGCGCGTGTCATGGAGGCGAACATCGGCGCGTTGAAGGAGGCGATCATCCCCATCTATCACAAGCATTTCACGGCCGATGAGATCAAGGAGATGATCCGCTTCTACTCGTCCGACCTGGGCCGGAAAACCATCAAGGTGATGCCCGCGCTGATGCAGGAGGGCATGCTTGCCGGTCAGCGGTGGGGTCAGTCGCTCGGCCCCAAGGTCGAGCAGGGCGTCCGCGCCAAGCTGCGGCGCGAGGGCGTCAACATCTGAGGACTGCCGGCGGCATCCTGTGTCCTTGGCATTTGGCGCGCGCCGGAGGACAATCCGCGGTTTTCACCTATCGGCAGCGTCGCGCGTCTTGCGCGCTAGACCCCTTGACCCCTTCGAGGAAACGCAATGACCACCCGTTCCATCGGCAAGAAAATCGCCCTGGGTTTTTCCATCGCCAGCGTCGTCTGCATGATCGCCAGCGCCGCGACGTTCATTTACTTCCAGCAGACCAAGGGCATGATGGATGTGCTGACGGCCAGCGCGATGGCGACGACACTATTCTTCGCCAGCGTCGCCTTCGTTCTCTATTTCATCAGCAAGCCGCCGCTCCACGAATTGCTGCCGTGGGATGCGCCGGCCGAGCAGGATCATCCGACGGCCTGAGACGCTTCCGGATTTCGCTGTCTTGGCATGGCGGACGACTGTGCAGGCATATCGTCGACCGGCTGGATTTCCCTGCGCACTTCGGCATCGACGGCTTCTGCGGCGGCGATCGCCGATTCCGCGATGCGGGCAGCGGCTGTCAGGCTTTCTCCGATCAGGTTTCGCGTGGTCTTGATGGCGCGGAAGGTCTCCCAGGGCGCGTATTTCAGACTGCGGTCAAAGTAGTTGTCGGTGAGTTGCCCCGTATACGTCAGCTGTTTTTCCGCCAGGCGACAAATGCGTTCGGCTTGCGCCGCGGTGGCATGCACCGTCGCTGCGACAAGTCCGGGGAGATGCTCGCCGAGCAGCGGCCGGGCGTTGTGGATCGCCACCCGCATGGCGTTGGCCGGCGTGCCGACATCCGCCACCTCCGGCAAGGCCGTGCGTTCCGTCTGTCGGCTGCTTTCTTCGAGAACCCGACGGTTGAAGCGGGCGCCAATTCTGACGGAGTCGCCAAGATAGTCGATCCAGTCCTGGGCGAGCTGGCAGGAATTTTCGATCGCGTTAACGTGCATCGTGTGCAGGTCGGTTGGTGTGAGGTACATGGCAAGGCTTTCGGCGGGATTGGAAAGCCGCGACTTTAAGGGAGCCGGATGACCCGACGATGAAGCCTTCGTGACGCGTCATCGAGGGGGTGTTTAGCCCTTCTTGCGGCGGCCCGGCGTCGGGGTTTTCGATCGAGGAGACTGGCCAGTCCCTTTTTCTTTCTTTGCCTTGCTGCTCCGTCCGGCGGTTGTTTCGGCGTCGCCGCGCGGCGCAGGCGCAAGGCGCCAACTGGCGACGACTGCGAGCAGGGCGTCGGGACGTTCGACGACGCTACGCGGCGTCCCGAAGAACACCCGCCCTTCGTTGGCGTCGAGGGTCACGATCTCACCCTCCGCCAGATTGCGCCCGCCGATCGTCGCCGAGCGGCCCGCCGCATCGAGGCGCAGATCCGTGCAGCCGACCAGACAAACCTTGTCGAGCTGACGCGCGACGACGGCGGCATGCGCCGTGCGGCCGCCCGAGGCGGTGAGGAGGCCGGCGGCGATGGCGATGCCGGCGACGTCGTCGGTATCCACATCGTTGCGCACCAAAATCGGCGGCTTGCCGGAAGCGGCGAAGCGACGCGCAACCGTCACGTCGAATGCCACGGGTCCGCTCGCCACACCGACGCTTGCCGACTGCGCCGTGGCGATCGCCGCCGCGCCATCATCGGCGACCAGGGTGGTGCGCACGAGCCGTTCGAGATCGATGCCGGCGAGGTGATTCAGCCCCTGCTCCGGCGTCAGCAATCCCGCCTGCACCTGTTCGACCGCAATGCGCAGCGCCGCCCATGGCGTGCGTTTGCCCGCGCGCGTCTGCAGCAGGTAGAGGCGGTCATGGCTGACGGTGAATTCGAAGTCCTGCATGTCGCCGAACTCCGCTTCCAGCTGGCTGGCGACCCGAGCGATCTGTTGCCAGACAGCCGGCATCGTGGCGATCAGTCGATCGGTATCGCTGGCGGTGTGTCTCCCGGAGACCACGTCCTCGCCCTGGCTGTTGAAAAGAAAGTCCACAAACAGGCGATTTTCACCGGTCGCCGGATCGCGGGTGAAGCCGACACCCGAGCCGGACATCCCCCCGGCATTACCGAAGATCATCTGCTGGATGGTGGCGGCGGTGCCGAGGGTGTCTGGCACGCCATGCAGTCGCCGGTATTCGGCGGCGCGTGCGCTCTGCCACGAGCGGAACACGGCGGCAGTGGCGCGGGTCAGTTGCTCCATCGGATCTTGCGGAAAGTCCTCACCGACAATTTCGCGGTAGATCTGCAGGTTGGTCCGGGCCAGTCGCCGCAGCGCGTCGAAGTCGAGCGACTGGACACGATCGATTGCGCAGCGCTTCAGTTCGTCGTCGATCGGGGCGCGAAAGGCAGCGGCCTCCGCGCCCGCGACGACCTCGGCGAACTGCTGGATGAGGCGCCGATAGGCATCCCAGACCAGGCGCGGGTTGCCGGTCATGCGCAGCAGGCCATGCAGCGTCTGTTCGTTCAGCCCGACATTGAGTACGGTATCCATCATCCCGGGCATCGAGACCGCCGCGCCGGAACGCACCGAAACCAGCAGCGGTCGGCGCGAGGCGCCGAAGCCGAGACCGGCCGCCTGTTCGAGCGAGGGCAGGCCATCGCGCAGGAGTTGACGCAGCCAGGCGGAACCATGGCCACCGTCGCTCGCCAGGCGATGACAGCAGCCACTGCCCAGCACCAGAGCGGGGGGCACCGGCAAGCCGATGCGCGCCATGCGCGCCAGATTGAACGCCTTGAAGCCCATCTCGGCGACATCGCCGTAATCGCATTCACCGGCGATGCCCACGCGGAATATTTTTGCAGCAGCCTGCTTGTCGTCCATCTTCTTCGGGCTTTTCGTTCTGGTTGATGTTTTCATTCAGCGAGCACCGTGCCGAGTTGATGATCGCGCAGTGAAAGCGCGGCATGCATCAGGGCGTCGGCCGCCGATTCCAGCTTGTGGGCGCACTCGGCCAGCGTGAACATTTCCCGGTGATCCGCCGCCTCACGCATCAGCATGGCTTTGACCTCGCGTTGAAAACGGTCGCTGTTGCGTTCGCAGGTGACAATGTTGTGCACGGCTTCGAGAAAGTCCTGGACATCTTCGCGCGGCGCGCCGCGACGCAGGCAGCGCGCGGTTTCCAGCGCCTTGAGATACTCCCTCCCGCCCTCAACGAGCTGTCCCGCCAGTTCGATCAACGGCGCGCCAATCGGCGCCGCGATGCGACCGTCGGCGAGCAGGGTGAGATGGAACGCGGCATCTTCGAGATCGTCAGTCACATCGTCGGCGATTTCGACGAGGTGGCAATAGAAAACCGCCTTTTCGTCCTGACGAACGAAGCTGCGCGCCTGATTGACGAGTTCGTCGGCGCGGTGCTCCCAGGCCAGTGCGCGTTCGGCGCAGGTGCGCAGAGTCGCCTGGCCATCAACGCCGGCGACGCCAGTCAGGCAGTCGAGGAGCGCACAGGCGATCTCCAGCGTCAACGCCGCATGATCGGCGGCGATGTCGATCATGTTCTGCTGGGCGGAGTGGAATGATGTCGCCAGTTCCGCGCGGATTTCGTCGTGGATCAGCGCCTCGGGGCGACCGGCCAGCATGCCCTGGGCGCAGGTGCGCAGCATGAAGCGCATGAAGTCCAGGGCCGGCCCGGTTCCCAGCAGGTTGTCCAGGCGCGTTCCCATACCCACCTGTGATCGGGCGACGTAGCCGATCGCATCGAAGATCGCCTGCTCGCCGCCGGCGCGGAGGAAGGCCATGTGACCATGATCGCGATCCGCCGCCCACTTCAGCAGCATGCGCACCTCGCGTTTGGGCAGCAGCAGCTGCAAGCGCTTGCGCGCGCGGTTCCAGTCGATCAGGAACACCAGTCGGGAGCCGAGAAAATCGAGATAGCGTTCGAGGCCGTCTCGATCCTGCGCCGCATGAACGCCGACCGACATGTGATAGACGCCATCCTCGAGCGCCTTGTCGGTGCGCGAACGCGTGTCTTCCCAAGTCACTGGCCAATCTTCGAACAGCGACTGGAAGAACACCAGTCGTTGCAGATGGACGTCGGTGTAGGTCACGCTGACGGCCAGCGCCTCGACATGTACGACGAGGATATGCGCATCGGTGGTGCCGATGTCGTTCTGGATCAAGAGACGTTCGCCGCTGCGCGTCGCCGTGGTGGCGAGTCCCGGGTGATCGAACTTGAGCGGCCGGGTGCGGTTGACGCCCTTCATGAACGCGGCGATGAGGCCGCGGTCGTCGCGCGCCACCTCATAGACCTTGGCGCCTTCGATGGTCTCCGGCGCGATACGGGCTTGCAAGGCGTTCAACGCACGGTGCATGTCCATGATCAGCAGATGCACGCTGTCGCCCTTCTTGCGATCTCCAGAAGTCAGTCGTTCGATCTGGCGGGCGCCGACCAGCATGTCTTCGTCGTGCCAAGGGCTTGTTTCGAGGACGCCCAGGCGTTTGGAAAAATTCTCCGCATCGGTGCTTCCCGCGTCCGCCAGGGGCGCCAGCATTTGCCGCAGGTCTGCGCCCAGCTGCCGGCCAAGACGATCCATGCCGGGAATCCGGTAACCCTGTCGTGCGCATCGGCTCGCGCCTTCCGCAAGGCGATCCCAGGATTCGTCGTCAATCCCGGCGGCCAGTCGTTCGCTGCGCAGGTCGGCGGCCGCATTGTCGGGATGCTCGGCATGCAAGCGGGCGGCCTGCAACAGGGTCAGCAGATATTTGGCGCGGTCGTTGGCGGCGAGGGCGGCGTTCAGGCGATGCGGCAGCAACAGCGACGATTCGCCCAGGGTCTGGATGATGAGGGATTTTTCGGCCATGTCGACGGAAAGGAACAGCGGAAGCGCAAGGCTACCGTCCTTATGTGACAGGCGTGTGTGAGGGGGTGTCCGTGCGCTCAGGAAGCGCCGTGCCGCCTGAAATCCGCGAAACGAAAGCCGAGCAGTGCGAGGGTGGCGAAGTAGGTCGCGGCGCCGCCAATGCACAGCGCCGCCAGCCAGGGGATCTTCTTCTGCATCGCGGCGCCCAGCCAGACGTCTTCCGTGCCGGCGCCAAACCAGAGCGCCACCCCCATCGCGATGAGGGCAACCAGGAGCTTGCCGAGAAACTTTCCCCAGCCCGCCTGTGGGACATAGGCGCCGTCGCGGCGCAAACCGCGATAGAGCAGGGCGGCGTTGAGGCAGGAGGCGATGCCGATCGACAGCGCCAGGCCGGCATGGCCGAGGCGCAGGCCGAAGATGAAGACCAGGTTCATCAGTTGCGTCACGATCAGCGTGAGGATCGCGATCTGTACCGGCGTGCGGACGTTCTGGCGCGCGTAGAAGCCGGGCGCGAGCACTTTCACGAGGATCAGCCCGGCCAGGCCGACGCAGTAGGCGAGCAGGGCGCCGCGCGTCTGCAACACGTCAGTCGCCGCGAAAGCGCCGTGCTGGAACAGGGTGGCGATCAGCGGCACGCCGAGCAGCGCCATCGCCAGCGCAGCGGGCAGCGTCAGCAGCAGCGTCAGACGCAGGCCCCAGTCGAGGAGTACCGAGAAATCCTCGCGGCGCTGGTCGGCGTGGCACTTCGCCAGGCTCGGCAGCAGGATGGTGCCGAGCGCCGCGCCCAGCAGGCCCGAGGGAAACTCCATCAGCCGATCGGCATAGTAGAGCCAGGAGACGCTGCCGCTGGGCAGGAAGGACGCGAACACGGTGTTGATCACCAGGCTGATCTGCGCCACCGAGACGCCGAGAATGGCCGGCGCCATCAGCTTGAGGATGCGATTGACGCCGGGATCGCGCAGATTGAACGAGAAGCGCGGCAGCATGCCGATCCTCGCCAGCGCCGGCAGCTGGATCGCCAGTTGCAGCGCGCCGCCGAGCACGACCGCCCAGGCCAGGGCCAGGACCGGCGGGTCGAAATACGGCGCGGCGAAGAGCGCCATGCCGATGAAGGACAGGTTCAGCAACACCGGCGTGAAGGCCGGCAGGGCGAAGCGGCTCCAGGTGTTGAGCACGCCGGCGGCGAGCGCGACGAGCGCCATGAAGAGGATGTAGGGAAAGGTGATGCGTGTCAGTTCCACCGTCAGCGCGAACTTTTCCGCGTCGGCGGCGAAGCCTGGCGCGGTCAGGTAGATCAGCGGCGCGGCGAGGATGATGCCGAGCGCGGTGACCGTCAGCAGCGCAAGGAACAGCAGGGTGGCGACGTGATCGACGAGGCGGTGGGTTTCGTCGGGTCCCTGCTTGTTCTTGTATTCGGCGAGGATGGGCACGAAGGCCTGCGAGAAGGCGCCCTCGGCGAACAGCCGGCGCAGCAGGTTGGGCAGGCGGAAGGCGACGACGAAGGCGTCATTGGCCAGTCCGGCGCCGAAGATGTGAGCGATCACCGCATCGCGGACGAAGCCGAGGATGCGAGACAGCAGCGTCATGCCGCTGACGGTGGCGAGCGCCCGGAGCAGGTTCATGCGACGGCGGTCCGGGCGGCGGTTGCCTCGATCGGTTCCAGCAACACCAGCGGGAATTCGCGCGCGCTATGCTCGGCCATCATCTTCCATTTCGGAAACATCGCGATCAACTTCGGCCAGAGTTCGCTGCGCTCCGTGTCGCTCGCCAGTCGCGCCGTCATGCTGCTGCGGACGCCCTTGAGCTCGACGGTGACGGTTGGATTGGCGCGGATGTTGAGCAGCCAGCTTGGATCCTTCGAGTTGCCGGCGTTCGAGGCGACGAGCACGTAGCGCGCGCCGTCGTCCATGAAAAAATTGGGCATGGTGCGCAGGTCGCCCGAGCGGCGGCCAACGGTGGTCAGCAACAGCACCGAGACGCCGAGAAAACTGTTGCCCAGCCGTCCCTTGCTGACGCGCAGCAGCCAGACGTTGATTTCGGTGATCAGGTTGCGTGTCACCTTCAGGCGCTCTTCCTGGCGGCGAGTGAACTTGCGGCGGTCCTTGCCGAGCCGGCCGCGGCTGATTTTCAGCAGCCAGATGTTGCCCCAGGTGCGCAGCCAGTCGAGGATCTCAAGCGGCACGGAGGCGATGGACGGAGCGCTGTCCCGCGTGTCCGGGTGATTTGATTCGGAGGGCATGCTCGAACGTCTTTCCAAGGGGCTGACCGCGCGAAGAGGCAAGCCTGCGGCGGCCATGCCGAAATGAACCCGATTATGCCGGCGTGTTGTCCCGCAAGGCGAATTGGCGATATGCCATGTCGGACCCAAGGATATGAGCCAGCAGCCAGTTCAGCAGGTACTGGTGCATCGATTGCGCGAGAGCGGCGCTGGGCGCGCTGGTCAGGCTGAAGTCGGCCATTCGGGTGAAGAATCCGGCGTGCTCCTGCTCATGGCCGCTCAGGCCGGGAAAGCCGATGCGCCGCATGTAGTCTTCCTCGGCCTGGAAATGGACCTGCATGTATTCGAACATGGCGGCGAGCGCGGCCGTGAAGCTGGCGGATGCCTCGCTCGCCTGGGCATCGTCCGTCGGGAAGTCGGCCAGTTGGTTGATCATGTCGATCAGGGTCCGATGCTGGGCGTCGAGCTCGGACACGCCGACGCTGAAAGCCGGACTCCAGCCGAGTTTCTGCGTGGCCGGTTCGGCGTTCATGCGCAGTTCGGCGGCGCGGGCATGGGCGGTGAGGCCCTCGCCGTGGGCCAGCGTGGCGGCGACCGGGCCGAGCGCGCGCGCGCCTGCCGCGGAAATCTCGATCAGGCTGCTGCGTTTCTGGAAGTCATAGACGCCGAGCGGGCTGGAGAAGCGCGCGCTGCGCGAGGTCGGCAGCACGTGGTTCGGCCCCGCGCAGTAGTCGCCGAGCGATTCGCTGGCGTGATGGCCGATGAAGATCGCCCCCGCGTGGCGAATCCTGTCGACCAGGGCGCGTGGCTCGGCGACCGACAACTCCAGGTGTTCCGGAGCGATGCGATTGGCGACGGTGCAGGCCTCATGCAGGTCGCGGGTCAGGATCAGCGCGCCGCGTCCGGCGAGCGAGGCTTCGATGACAGCGCGGCGCGGCATGGTCGGCAGCAGCTTCTCGATGCTGGCGGCGACGCGTTCGATGAACTCGGCATCCGGGCAGAGCAGGATGGATTGCGCCAGCTCGTCGTGTTCGGCCTGGGCGAACAGATCCATCGCCACCCAGTCGGGGTTGGCGGATTCGTCGGCGATGATCAGCACTTCGGACGGACCGGCGACCATGTCGATGCCGACGACGCCGAACACGCGCCGCTTGGCGGCCGCGACATAGGCATTGCCGGGGCCGACGATCTTGTCGACCTGGGGTATCGTCTGCGTGCCGTAGGCCAGCGCCGCGACGGCCTGTGCGCCGCCGATGGTGAATACCCGGTCGATGCCGGCCAGATGCGCGGCGGCAAGCACCAGGGGATTCCGTTCGCCGCGCGGCGTCGGCGTCACCATGATCAGCTCGTGCACGCCGGCGACCTTGGCCGGCAACGCGTTCATCAGCACCGACGAGGGATAGCAGGCCTTGCCGCCCGGCACATACAGGCCGACGCGGTCGAGCGGCGTGACCTTCTGGCCGAGGCGCGTGCCGGCGAGATCGGTGGCCGAATCTTCATACTCCCAGGAATCGGCCTTCTGGCGTTCGTGAAAGGCGCGGATACGCGCGGCGGCCTGCTCCAGCGCCGCACGCTGTTCCGCCGGCAGGGCATTGAAGGCGGCGGCAAGTTCGCTCTTCGGCAATTCCAGCGCCGCCATGCTCTTCGCATCGAGCTGATCGAAGCGGCGCGTGTAGTCGAGCACCGCGGCGTCGCCCAGCGTGCGCACGTTCCTGAGGATGTCGGCGACGCTGCGTTCGATGTTGTCGTCGGTGCTGCTTTCGAAGGCCAGCAAGGCGTCCAGCGTGGCGAGGAATTCCGGCTCGCGCGTGCTCAGGCGGCGGATGCGCGGGGCGGCGGAAACGTTCATTTGACCGCTCCGGCGAAGGCGTCGATCACCGGCTGAAGGATTTCGCGTTTCATTTTCAGCGCCGCCTGATTGACGATCAGGCGCGAGGAGATCGCCATGATCTCCTCGACCTCGACGAGATTGTTGGCGCGCAGCGTGCCGCCGCTCGACACCAGGTCGACGATGGCGTCGGCAAGGCCGACCAGCGGCGCCAGCTCCATCGAGCCGTAGAGCTTGATCAGGTCGACATGCACGCCCTTCGCGGCGAAATGCTCGCGTGCGGTCGTCAGGTACTTGGTGGCGACGCGCAGACGCGCGCCGCTCTTCACGGCCTGCGGATAGTCGAAACCGGCCGGCGTTGCGACGCTCATGCGGCATTTGGCAATGTTCAGGTCGAGCGGCTGGTAGAGTCCGGCGCCGCCATGCTCGATCAGCACGTCCTTGCCGGCGATGCCGAGGTCGGCGGCGCCGTACTGCACGTAGGTCGGCGTGTCGGAGGCGCGCACGATGACGACGCTCACCTCGGGCCGGTTGGTGCCGATGATCAGCTTGCGCGACTGCTCCGGATTCTCGCTCGGCACGATGCCGGCGGCCGCCAGCAGGGGCAGTGTTTCCTCGAAGATGCGGCCCTTGGAAAGGGCGATGGTGATGCCGTCCATGGTGCGGGCGCCGGGAGTATGGGAAAGCGCGATTTTACCGCAGGACTGCCTGGCCGCGCTGCTCGCTGTCCTGCGAGGGCGTTGTTGGCCGCGCGCAGCTCAGGCCGCCTGCAGGCTGTCGAGCGTCGGCAGCACCACCCGGCGCCAGATTTCCTGGACTTCCTCGGCAGGCGCCTGCTCGCCCATGCGCTTGCGGACGCCTTCAGCAGACAGGTCGATATGCATGCCGATTGATATGGCGTGGCGCTCCAGGCAGCGGCGCGCGCAATGCAGACGACAACCGTCGAGGACCAGGATCGCCCGGGCGCTGCGCGCCATTTGCAGGATGGCCGGTACGTCGCCGCCGATGCCGGCGACGCAGGACATGCGCGCCAGACCGCCGCGGTCGAGGCGCAGGGCGAGATCGTTGGCCATCTGCGCCGCTCCCGAGCAGCCGGAGCAGGCGTAGACCAGCGGCAGGGGTGAATGCTCGGTTGTCGTTGCGTGCTTCGAACGCATTCCTGCTTTGATGTCTTCAGACAAATTCATGGATTCTCCGATTGCACGATGCTAGCGCGGCCGTGTGACGATTGTGTTGCGCCAGTGTGTCGGCTCTGTCCGGGGTGTGTCATCCGGGGGTAACAATCCGCCGCGAAGATGGCGAGTCCGCGCCATCCCCGGCGCGTCAGACGCTCAATCCCAACGCCAACGCAAGGACAGGACGATATTCATGACGGACACCAAACACACTGCATTTCTGCGCCGCACGGAGCCGGATGCCGACGACATCGGCTTCAATACTTCCGCCAATCCGACGTTTGCCTCGGTTCTGACGACCCGCCTGGACCGGCGCGGTTTCATGCTCGGCAGCCTGGGTACGGGCGCGATGGCGGTATTCGGTGGAATGTCGCTGAGCGGCTGTGGCGGCGACGGTGGCAGCGCCCAGGCGGCGACGGTCGGCACGAGCGGAACGGCGACGAGCACCGAGACGCTGCTTGGCTTCTCCGCGGTGGCGAAGAATCTCTCCGACGTTGTGACGGTGCCGACCGGCTACAGCGTTTCGGTCCTCTGCGCGCTCGGCGATCCGCTCGCCGCCAGCGTGGCCGCCTACAAGAACGACGGCAGCGACGACAACTTCGAGCAGCGCTTCGGTGATCATCACGATGGCATGGAGTATTTCGGCCTCTCCGCCAGCGGCACGCCGGATGCGACGAGCAGCGAGCGCGCGCTGATTGGCCTGAATCACGAGGCGACGACCGACCAGAGCTACACGTCGTACTTCCTGCACGCCAACGGTGGCACCGCCTCGCTGCCGCGTCCGGCGGCCGAGGTCGACAAGGAAATGGCGATCCACGGCGTTTCGGTGTTCGAGCTGCGCAAGACCAGTGGCAAGTTCGCCTATGTCCAGGATTCCGCATTCAACTTCCGCGTGCATCAGCAGACGGTAGTCGATTTTCACGGCCCGGCGCGCGGCCATGCCCTGCTGAAGACAAAGTTCGACACGGCCGGACAGACGACGCGCGGTACCCTCAACAACTGCGGCACCGGGCGTACGCCGTGGGGCACGTTGCTCACCGGTGAAGAGAACTGGGCCGGTTATTTCACGCGCGGCAGCGCCGACGATGCGGCGCGCGGCAACGACAAGAGCGTCACCGCGCTGAACCGCTACGGCCGCAAGCAGGGCGAAGCCAGCCGCCATGGCTGGGAGACGGGTGGCAGCGACGACAAGTATCGGCGCTGGGACATCAGCCGGAGCGGCGCGTCCAGCGACGGCTCCGACGATTACCGCAATGAGCTGAATGGCATGGGCTACATCGTCGAGATCGATCCCTACGACAAGACCCAGCGCCCGCGCAAGCGCACCGCGCTGGGCCGCTTCGCCCACGAGGCCGCGTCGTTCGGCAAGCCCGTCGTCGGCAAGCCGCTGGTCGTCTATCAGGGCGACGACGCGCGTGGCGAATACATCTACAAGTGGGTCTCGGCCGAGAACTGGAGCGCGGCCGACGCCACGCCGAGCGATCGACTCGCCGTGGGTGACAAGTACCTCGACAGCGGCAAGCTGTATGTCGCGCGCTTCAACGCCGATGGCAGCGGTGACTGGCTGGAGCTGTCGATTGCCAACACGGCGATTTCCGGCTATGCCTCGTACGCCTTCGCCGACCAGGCCGATGTCTGCGTGAACGCCCGGCTGGCGGCCGATGCGCTGGGCGCGACGAAGATGGATCGCCCCGAGTGGAGCTGCGTCAATCCGGCCAACGGCGAGGTGTATTTCACCCTGACCAACAACACCAATCGCCGCCTCAGCCCGACCGGCTCGCAGGTCGCGCCCGATCCGGCCAATCCGCGTGTCTATAGCGATGTCAAGGGCACCACCTCGGTGACCACCGGCAACGTCAATGGCCACATCATCCGCATCAAGGAAGTCGGCGGCGAGCCCGCGGCGAGCGGCTTTACCTGGGACGTCTATCTGTTCGGCGCCGAATCCGGCGCGGGTTCGGCGATCAATCTGTCGAGCCTGACCGACGACCAGGATTTTTCCAGCCCCGATGGCCTGGTGTTCTCGCCGTCGACCGGCATCTGCTGGATCCAGACCGACGATGGCGCCTATACGGATGTCACCAACTGCATGATGCTGGCGGCCCTGCCGGGTCAGGTCGGCGATGGCGGCTCGGTGAAGGTGTCGGGTACCAACGTGACGACGTATCTGGGGAAGAAGCCGACGGCCGACACGCTGAAGCGCTTCCTGGTCGGGCCGGTCGGTTGCGAAATCACTGGCGTTTGCGAATCGCCGGACGGCAAGACGATGTTCATCAACATCCAGCATCCCGGCGAAACCACCGCGCTGGCGGACATCGGCAATCCCGCCAAGTACACCAGCCACTGGCCGGGCAATACCGGCTACGGCGCGGGTGGTGCTACGGCGCGGCCGCGCTCGGCGACCATCGTCATCACCAAGGACGACGGCGGCCGCGTCGGCAGCTGATCGTCGCTGCCCGGAGAGCCAGCATTGGTGCGGTTCTCCGGGCAGGTCCTGGCGTCGTTTGAACTATTTGACCCGCCGCACCTTGGCGCCGAGGGCCGTCAGTTTCTGGTCGAGATGCTCGTAGCCGCGGTCGAGATGGTAGATGCGCTCGATCAGCGTTTCGCCCTGGGCGACGAGGCCGGCGATGACCAGGCTGGCCGAGGCGCGCAGGTCGGTGGCCATCACCGTCGCGCCTTCGAG
>CAZCPD010000060.1:0-13952 GCA_964500425.1 uncultured Rhodocyclaceae bacterium | reverse complement strand
ATGGCGCCCATTTCGTCGAGACTGGTCAGTGCGAGCGTCGACATTTCCTCGGCAGCCGATTTGTCACGATTGAGGTCGATGAGACGCTGCCGGGTCCGGATGGCCAGGATAACCTTGCGCACGAGTTCTTCCGGCAACAGGGGTTTGGTGATGAAGTCATTGCCTCCGGCATCGAAACTCATCAGACGCGAATCGAGATCGTTATGGCCTGAAACGAAAATGATCTGGACTTCGTCATAACCGGCAGCGCGAATGCGCCGACAGACTTCGTAGCCATCGATGCCGGCGAGTTCGATGTCGAGCAGCAGCAGATCCGGCGGGTTTTCGCCGGCAACATACTGCGCCAGACAGTCTTCGCCAGAAGCACATTCCGACGGATGAAAGCCCGCATCCTTCAATGCTGCCGCTGCGACCATGCGGCAGAATTCTTCGTCATCGACGATGCCAATCCTGAAATGATCGTTTGTCACTTTTCCACCTCGCCACGCCTGATAGAGGATGTCATCGTACTACGCATTTTGGACTGAATGGAATCCCGCCAATTGTTCTGCCAGTGGATGAAGTCGTCAGCCGGCATCGGCTTGGCGAGAAAATAACCTTGCGCGACGTCGCAACCGGCCCTGGCCACGAGATCCAAATCTTCCTGGGTCTCGACGCCCTCGGCGACGACTTTGAGATCGAACGTGCGCGCAAGACTTACGCTCGAGACCAGAATGGCATGCGCGGCGGCATCGCGTGCGGCGCCCGTGACGAACGCCCGATCCACCTTCAGCTCGGTGAAGGGCAGCTTCTTCAGACTTTCCATCGTGGAGAAGCCGGTACCGAAATCGTCGATCGAAAGCCCGAAGCCTTTCAGGCGCAGCCGGGCAATGATGTCGAGACTGATCGCGTGATCCTCGATGAGGCGACTTTCGGTGAGTTCCAGGAGCATGTCCTTGGGCTCGACGCCAGCCTCGCGAGCAATGCGATCGAACATTTCAGGCACATCGAGGCGCCTGAGATTATCCATCGAGACGTTGACGGAAACGCTCATGATATGTCCTGCGCGTCGCCATTCGCCGAGCTGCCGAGCACTCTTGCGCAATATCGCCAAGGTCAGTTCGTCGATCAGTCCATGTTCCTCGGCGACCGGAATGAATGCATGAGGCCCCACGATGCCATGCACCGGATGACGCCAGCGTGCGAGACATTCGACGCCGATCACCTCGTGCGTGGCGACGGCCACCTTCGGCTGGTAGTAGACTTCCAGCCGGTCATTGGCGAGACCTTCTCGCAACTCCTCGCAGCTCAGGGCATCAACGACAGCAGGCGCGCCGGTCGGTGCGCGTTTCCAGTTGCCAAGTCGCGCCAGCGCGGCAGCCAGTGCATCCTTGCGCACCGGCTTCTCGAAAGATCCCAGCAGGTTGATGCCATGTTCGCGAGTCAGTTGCTGCACCGTTCTCAGGACAGACATTTGCGCGCCAGAAAGCAGGATCACCCCACCCTTGAAATTCAGGTTCGCGACATTGCGCAGGAATTCGACACCGTCCATGCGTGGCATGGCCAGATCGCAGATCAGTACGTCCGGCGCGGGGTTCGCATCATTCAGCATGGCCAGTCCCTCGATGCCGTCGCGGGCATGAGAGACCTGGGCGATTCCCAGCTTGCGCAGGGTATTGCTGACGAATTCGAAATGGAATGCCTCATCGTCCACCATCAGGATGCGCAGTGCGCTTGTCGAATTCGGCTGGATCTTTGCCGAGCCAGCGATGAAGCAACGTTCAATGCGTGTGTGAATCTCCGTCAACAAGGCATGCAATTCGGCGACGATGGCAGTCATGGCCTCGATTTCCAGTCCGCTCTTCGCCTGCTCCAGCATCTGGCAAAGATCCGCGAACCGCCCGGCGCCGACGGTACGTGCCGGGGCTTTGATGCGATGACTGACCGTGGCGACCTTCACCTTATTTCGTTCGGCGATGGCGGCGTCGAGCTCGCTGAGTCCCTGACTTGCCGATTCGAGAAACTTGAGGGCGAATCGTTGGATATCGGCGGGGTCGTTCGAGACTCGTTGAGCAAGAACGGCCAGGTCAATGAAATCCGGATCGTTGGCCGGCGCAAAGCGTTCGCCGTCATGAATTGTCGGATCGGTGGCGATCTGTCCGCGGTCAATGGCTGCGGCGCGGTCCCCTCCCCCTCCCCCGTCCACGCCCGTCTCGATCATGTGTGCGAAAGAATTGGCGTCAGGCTGACGGCGGGTTTTCAGGTGTGTCGCGATCTTCGAATATAGCGTTGCTGGTGAAACCGGTTTGGTGATGAAATCATCCATGCCCACCTCGCGGCAGGCGGTCTGGTCTTCCAGTGAGGCATTGGCGGTCATCGCGATCACCAGGGTGTCCATCAGCGCGGCGTCGGCGCGGATATGCCGAGTCGCTTCAAGACCATCCAGGTCCGGCATCTGAATGTCCATGAGGACGCAATCGAACCTCTCCCGGCGCAAGCGGTCAAGCGCCTCGACGCCGTCGCGCGCGAGGCTCACCACGGCCCCAGCCTGCTCAAGCATTTCTGTCGCCACTTGCTGATTGAACTCATTGTCCTCGGCGAGGAGAATTTTCGCGCCCTTGAGCATGTCCAGCGGCGCGGCCTCGCGCTCTTCCCCCTCGACCGCTGCGGCAAGCTTGCCGAGCGGAACCTTGAACCAGAACTGGCTGCCCTTGCCGAGCGTGCTTTCCACTCCGATCTCGCCACCCATGCGTTCGACCAGTTGCTTGCAGATGGCGAGACCCAGACCGGTGCCGCCATATCTGCGGGCGATCGACTGGTCGGCTTGGTGGAAACTCTGGAACAGGTGGTCGAGTTGCCCTGAGCTGATCCCGATGCCAGTGTCGCTGACCTCGAAGCGAACCACGCAATCGCTGGGCCGCTCGTCAATGAGTCGAGCGCGGACGACGATCTCACCCTCCTTCGTGAACTTGAAAGCATTGCCGATCAGGTTGATGAGCACCTGGTCGAGACGCAACATGTCCCCCGACAGCGAAGCCGGAATTGCCGGATCGAAATCAATCGCGAACCTGATGTTCTTCTCGGCAACCTGTTCCTCGAACACGCCAAGCAGGTTTTGCCGGATGTGGTCAACGCTGAAGCGGCTTGCGCCAATATGGAGCATGCCCGCTTCGATCTTGGCGAAGTCGAGGATGTCATTGATGATGCCGAGGAGGTGATTGCCCGAAACATGGATCTTGTGCAGATAGTCGCTCTGGATGGGTGTCGGGTTGGTCTTCAAGGCGAGATAGGACATGCCGATGATGCTGTTGAGCGGCGTGCGGATCTCGTGGCTCATGTTGGACAGGAAGCTGCTCTTGGCAACGCTGGCTGCCTCGGCGCGCTCCTTGGCCTGCGCGAGCTCCGCGGTGCGCGCCTCCACCTGAGCCTCAAGGGTTGCATTGAGGCGTATCAGATCGTTCTGCGCCGTCTTGCGTTCAGTGATGTCGTTGATGATCGAATGAACCACGGTCCGACCGTTGACGAGTATGGGTGCGGCATTGATGGCGACATCGCGAACCTCGCCGCTGGCCAGACGGTGCTGGAATTCGAAATGTGTCATTTCCTCCCTCGCGCATTGCTGGAGGGTGCGCAGTATCTGTTCGAGCGGAAGCTGATTGATCTGGTCGACGCTCATGCTGCGAAGACGCTCAAGCGGGTAGCCATAGAA
Source organism: uncultured Rhodocyclaceae bacterium (assembly GCA_964500425.1). Taxonomy (GTDB): domain Bacteria; phylum Pseudomonadota; class Gammaproteobacteria; order Burkholderiales; family Rhodocyclaceae; genus Sterolibacterium. Next base: position 10,264 of record CAZCPD010000060.1, on the reverse strand, counting down.
GCTGGACGCGGCCTGATTGGCATCGACGATGAGAGCGGTGACCGGGTCGATCAGCAGCATGACGACGCTGTTCTTCTCGAACATGTGACGGAAACGGGTTTCGCTTTCCGCCAGCGCAAGCTCCGCCATCTTGCGTTCCGTGATCTCGATTTTTACGGCGACATAATGAGTCACCTTGTCTGAAGCATCGACGACCGGCGAGATGTGCGCCTCTTCCCAGTAGATTTCGCCGTTCTTGCGCCGGTTGGTCAGCTCGCCGACCCAGGTTCGACCCGCACCCAGTGCTCGCCACAAATCCTCATAGGTGGCTGGCGGGGTCTGGCCGGACTGGAGCATGCGCGGGTTCTTGCCAATCGCCTCCTCTACCGTGAAGCCGGTGGCTTCCGTGAAGCGACGATTGACATACTGGATTTCGGCGGCTGGATTGGTCACGATGATCGAGGCAGGGTTCTGCTCAATGGCCACCGCCTGGATGTGCAGGATGTCCTCAGCCTGCACCTGATCGCTGATATCCTCGATCATGCACAGTAACTGCTGCGGGGGCTGATTGTTGGCGCTCGGCAGGGACATCGCCAGCCGGGTCCAGACCAGTGTGCCGTCCGGGCGACGATAGCGCATGCGTTGGGTGGCCACACCGCCGGGTTCGTTGCCGCGAACCAGCCGCGTAACCATCGCCGCACTCGCTGCAATGTCTTCTGGATGAGTGATGCTCTGCCAATCGAGATTGATGAGGTCCGCCGGCGCTCTGCCGAGGATTTGCGCATAGCGCGAATTCGCTTCGACGATGCGGCCGTTCTGCCTGTCGATGAGTGCGATGCCCAGCGGCGAATACTCGAAGATCGCGCGGAAATGCGATTCAGCGTCGGCCTGATCGGCAATCGCTGCAACCTCGCTCGCCTTCATGCGGATGGCGGCGCGTCGGCCGAAGCCGATGCCGGCCAGGCCGAACATCCAGATCAGCGCATGGCTTGCGCCGATGTTCCGCCACATGGTCTGAATTTCCGCCAGATAGGGCTCCAGCGGCAGGTTGATGCCGGTGGCGCCGCGCATGTCGCCGACCTGATAGCCAAGTATTCCATGGCACTTCTCGCAACCGGGCTTCATGTACATGGCACGCAGATAGCGCAGGTAAGCCTTGCCATCGTGTGTCGTTTCCGACCATGCCTCGCTCCTCGCCCCCTGGGTAAATGCCTCAAGTTGTTCACGTTCCCAGGCATCCGGCGCGTTGGCGGGATTCAGGTATTTCAGGCCGGTGATACGGCCCTGGGGGCCATAATCCGCCGCATAGCGATCCATCACCTGGCGCAGCATCGACGCCGGATTCAGCAATGTCAGCGGTCGCCCATCTTCCGTGAACGCGTTTTGCGTGGGCACGTGCGTCAGCCAAGCCACCGGTTTCTGTGTGTCACTGAGCGGAACGTATACGCCGCCATGTTCCGTCGCCCAGCTGCGAAAGCTGCTGTCCTTGTTGAGATCCGCCTGCGCCGTCGCTTGGGCCATCCGCATGATGCGGTTGCGGTCGTGATACATGTTCCAGGCGGCGGAGACGCATACCAGCACCGTCCAGGCCACCAGCATGAGTCGTGTTGCCTTGGAAATCATCTTGGAATCGTTCATTGTTGTTCCACCGCTTGCTGCTTGAGAATCGTCAGGACGCGTCTGGCGCGCAGAGTTGTCGCGGGGAAAACGAAATGCCACAAGGCTGATATCACATGTCGCAATCCGTTCCGATGTCCCAGAACAGACGCCTTTGCCGTCGACTCTATTGCATACGCATTAACGTTGGCAACCGGGGCAGCGATGAACCGGCTGTTGCCTGTTCGGGAATTTACTGATAAATTTAAACGCCTGTTTGAAATTTGCCTCGGATATTCCGTGCAATCCAGGAAGTATGTCACAGAAAGAAATCGCCTCAGCTTGCTTATGCAACATAGAGTGACAACCCGCCGCATCACTTTCAATGGGACTGCCCGTCAATGACTGACAAGTACATGCGTTTCGCCAACTCGGCCGTCGGCGCCAGGCTGGTCGGCAGCCTCGGCCTCCCCAAGCCGCCGATCCTCGAACGCTATCAGCCTGGTACGCCTCCCATCAACGGCAGCATCGTACTGGGTTCCGCCAGCGGCGGCGTGCTGCTGGATGCGACCATCCGCGTTCTGATCGGCATCAAGGCCAACGTTCTCACCCATGGCAACGCACCCGACTGGATCGGGGCCGCCAACCGGGCCGGACTGATGACGGGGCGCTTCGTTCCAGCCGCGCCCGGCGGCAAGGTCAAGGCGCTGATCTTCGACGCCAGCGGCATAGATGACAGCACGCAACTCGACGCGCTTTACCACTTCTTCCACGACACGGTGCGCTCGCTGGCGAAATGCGGCCGCATCGTCATCCTTGGCCGCCCGCCCGAGTCATGCGCCACGCCGCGCCGGGCGACCGCGCAACGCTCGCTGGAAGGCATGACGCGCTCGCTGGGGAAGGAAGTGAGGCGCGGCTGCACTGCCCAATTGGTCTATGTCGCCGAGGGCGCCGAAGGCGGCATCGAGTCGACGCTGCGTTTCCTGCTTTCGCCGCGCTCCGCCTATGTCTCGGCCCAGGTCATCCGGGTTTCCGGGAATGCCGAAGCGGTCGCCGATTGGGACAAGCCGCTGCTGGGTCAGACGGCGCTGGTGACCGGCGTGTCGCGCGGCATCGGCGCTTCGATCGCCGAAGTTCTCGCCCGCGATGGCGCCAGGGTGATCTGCGTGGATGTGCCCCAGGCGGAAGCCGCGCTCAACGAGGTCGCCCGCAAGCTGGATGGCGTCGCCCTGCCCCTCGATGTCACCGCCGCCGACACGCCGCAGAAGATGGTCGCCGCCGCGCAGGCGCAGGGCGGCATCGACATCATCGTGCATAACGCCGGCATCACCCGCGACAAGACCATCGCCAACATGAAGGAGCCTCTCTGGAAGCTGGTGGTCGACGTCAACCTGAGCGCCCAGGAGCGCATCAATGACGCTTTGCTCGCAGCCGGTGCGATCAAACCCAAAGGCCGCATCGTCTGCGTTTCCTCGATCAGCGGCATCGCCGGCAACATGGGACAGACCAACTATGCCGTGTCCAAGGCCGGTGTCATCGGCATGGTCAATAGCATGGCCCCGCTGCTGCGCGACCGCTCGATCAGCATCAATGCGGTCGCTCCCGGCTTCATCGAAACGCAGATGACGGGCGCAATCCCCTTCACCATCCGCACCGCCGCGCGCCTGATGAACTCGATGAACCAGGGTGGCCAGACGGTCGATGTCGCCGAAACCATCGCCTGGTTCGCCAGCCCGGCATCCACTGGTATCACCGGCAACATCGTGCGCGTCTGCGGGCAGAGCCTGCTTGGCGCCTGATCCCGGCCATCACCCGAAAACCCGGACACGAACCAGCGATGGCCATTCCCGAAATCCGCCAGATCCAGACCCTGCCCGCGCCGCTGCGCCTATATGGCGCGGCGATGATGACCGCGCGGAAAAAAAACCCCGGCAGCACCCGCTTGCCCGATCTGCGCCTGGTGCGTCCGGCCGTGACGCTGGAGGCTGCGCACATCACCCGCTACGCCGGCGTCTGCGGCTTCAAGCCGGCTCACGGCGTGCCGCTGATTTACCCGCACATGCTGGCCTTTCCGCTGCACATGCTGCTGATGGCGGACGATGCATTCCCTTACTCCATGATGGGCATGGTGCATCTGGCAAACACCGTCCGTCAGCACACCCGTCTGACGTCCGGCCAGGTGGCGCGTATCGAGGTGCGCTGCGCAAATCCGCAGGCTCACGAGAAGGGGCAGGCGTTCAGCCTGCTCACTCAACTCCACATCGGACGCGATCTGGTTTGGGAAAGCGAAAGTACCTATCTGCGCACCGGCGCCCGCTCGCCGCAGGGCCCTGTCTACCAGAGCCAGCTCGCCGAAGTGCGCTCGGGTGAGGCGGCGCAGAACTGGAAGATCGATGCCGGCATCGGCCGCCGCTACGGCGCCATGTCGGGGGACCTGAATCCGATCCACCTGAACCGCGTTGCGGCGATGGCCTTCGGCTTTCCGCGGGCGATTGCCCACGGCATGTGGACCAAGGCCCATGCACTGGCCGAACTGATGCCGGCGCGCCCGGTCGACAAGGCCGAAACCACGGTTGAATTCAAGACGCCGCTGTTCCTGCCGGGCAAGGCCACGCTGTGGGCCGACCCCTACACGGAGGATCACGGCCAGATTTTCGAAGTCAAGGATGGGCGCGGCGATAAGCCGCATCTGCGCGGGTTATGGCGCGCATGAGCGGTATCGCACACAAACGACAGGCCGAGTGTAACGAAACCGGAGAGAACCTATGAGCAGTAGCGCCATCCGCCGCGTCGCCATCCTCGGCGGCAACCGTATTCCTTTCGCACGGTCCAACACCGCCTACGCGGACGCTTCCAACCAGCAGATGCTGACGGCCGCGCTGCAAGGATTGATCGATCGCTGCAACCTGCATGGCTTGCGCCTCGGCGAAGTGGCCGCCGGCGCGGTCATCAAGCATTCGCGCGACTTCAATCTGACGCGCGAATCCGTTCTGTCCACCACCCTGGCGCCGGAAACGCCGGCTTTCGACCTGCAACAGGCCTGCGGCACCGGGCTCGAGGCGGCGATGCTGGTCGCCAACAAGATCGCCCTCGGCCACATTGACGCCGGCATTGCCGGTGGCGTCGACACCACCTCCGACGCGCCGATCGGCGTCAACGAGCGCATGCGCAAGATCCTGCTCGAAATCAACCGCAGCAAGACGGCTGGTCAGCGTGTCGCCAAGGCGATGCGCCTGCGTCCCGACATGTTCTTCAAGCTGCTGTTGCCACGCAACACCGAGCCGCGCACCGGCCTCTCCATGGGCGAGCACTGCGAGTTGATGGCCAAGGAATGGCAGATCGGCCGCGAGGAACAGGACCGCATGGCCGTGGAGAGCCATCGAAAACTGGCGGCGGCTTACGACCGCGGTTTCTTCAACGATCTCGTGACGCCCTTCCATGGGCTAAACCGCGACAACAACTTGCGTCCCGACATCTCGCTGGAAAAGCTCGCCACCCTCAAGCCGGCCTTCGACCGCGCCAAGGATTCGCAGGGAACGCTGACCGCCGCCAATTCGACGACGCTGACCGATGGCGCCTCTTGCGTGCTGCTCGGCTCCGAAGACTGGGCGCGTGAGCGCGGGCTGCCAGTGCTGGCCTACCTGAGCTTCGCCGAAGTGGCTGCGGTCGATTTCGTGACCAAGAAGGAAGGTCTGCTCATGGCCCCCGCCTACGCCGTGCCGCGCATGCTCCAGCGCGCCGGTCTCAAGCTCCAGGACTTCGATTTCTACGAGATACATGAAGCCTTCGCCGCCCAGGTGCTGTGCACGCTGAAGGCCTGGCAAGATCCGGCGTTCTGCCGCGAACGCCTCGGCCTGGCCGAGCCGCTCGGCGCGATCGACAGCGCGAAGTTCAACATCAATGGCAGCTCCCTGGCGACCGGCCATCCCTTCGCCGCGACGGGTGGACGCCTCGTCGCCACCCTCGCCAAGATGCTCGCCGAGAAGGGCCAGGGACGCGGCCTGATCTCGATCTGCGCCGCCGGGGGGCAAGGCGTGGTGGCGATACTCGAACGCTAGACGCCACGCCCGACCGCATCACACGGAATACAGAAACCGACCACACTTCCGCTCACGGAAGGAACCACGGCAGCAAACGGGGGAGAAGACCATGCTGAATGCAGCAGCGACCGCGCGGCAAGCCGCGTACTCGGCGGATTGTGACGAAGATGAACGGATCTGGTTGAAGTCCTATGTGCCGGGCGTGCCGGCCGACATCGACCTGAGCGCCTATCAGTCGATCAACCACTACTTCGACGATTGCATCGAGAAATACCGCAATCGTACGGCTCTCGTCAGCATCGGCAGCGAGATGAGCTACGGCGAACTCGCCCACAAGGTCGGAGCCTTCGCCGCCTATCTACAGAGCATCGGCGTGAACAAGGGTGATCGCGTCGCGCTGATGATGCCGAACCTGTTCCAGTATCCGATCGCGCTGTTCGGCGCCCTCAAGGCCGGGGCCATCGTCGTCAATGTCAATCCGTTGTACACGCCGCGCGAGCTGGCCCATCAACTCAAGGATAGCGGCGCGGAAACCATCGTCATCCTCGAGAACTTCGCCCATACGCTGGAGAAGGCGCTGCCGGGCAGCGCCATCAGGAACATCGTCGTCACGGAAATCGGCGACCTGCTCGGCGGCTCGATCAACCTCAAGGGCCGCTTCCTGAACCGCGTTGTGCGCCATGTTCAGAAGATGGTGCCACGCTACAAGCTGCCCCATTTCATACGGATGCGCGCCGCGCTGAACCGGGGCAAGCGCCACGTATTGCGGTCCGTAGAAGTCACCCAGGACGACCTCGCCTTCCTGCAATACACCGGCGGCACCACCGGCGTCGCCAAGGGCGCGATGCTCACCAACCGCAACATCATCGCCAACCTGTTGCAGGCCAAGGCGTGGGCCGAAGGTCAGTTGACCGACGAGATCGAGACGGTGCTGACCCCCCTGCCCATGTATCACATCTACTCGCTGACGGTGAATTGTCTGATCTTCCTCGGGCTGGGTGGGCGCAACATCCTGATCGCCAATCCGCGCGACACCCAGCGCATGACGATGATCCTGCGCAAGGAACAATTCACCGGCATCACGGCGGTCAGCACCCTGTTCAGTTCGTTCCTCGAAAACGAGGAGTTCTGCAAGCGCGACTTCAAGCCGCTCAAGCTTTCGATGGCCGGCGGCATGGCTATGTCGCGCACCGTCGCCGAAAAGTGGAAGAAAGTCACCGGCAACTCCATCGTCGAAGGCTACGGCCTCACCGAGTGCTCGCCCATCGTCACCATCAACCCGGTCGACATCACCAAGGCCACCGACTTCAATGGTTCGATCGGCCTGCCCGTACCCTCGACCTACGTACGCATGCGCCGCGACGACGGCGCCTGGGCCGATATCGGCGAAGCCGGCGAACTCTGCGTGCGCGGCCCGCAGGTGATGCTCGGCTACTGGCAGCGCCCCGAGGAAACCGCGAAAGTTATCGACAGCGAAGGCTGGCTGGCCACCGGCGACATCGGCATCATGGACGAGCGCGGTTTCATCCGCCTCGTCGACCGCAAGAAGGACATGATCCTGGTCTCCGGCTTCAACGTCTTTCCCAACGAAATCGAGGAAGTCATCATGAGCCATCCCGATGTCCTCGAAGTCGCGGCCATCGGCGTGCCCGACGAAGTCGCCGGCGAGCGCGTCAAGGTCTTCGTCGTGCCGCGCAACCCGGGGCTGACCAAGGAGGCGGTGATCGCGCATTGCCGCGAAAACCTCACCGGCTACAAGATTCCCAAGATGGTCGAGTTTCGCGACGACCTGCCGAAGTCCATCGTCGGCAAGATCCTGCGTCGCGAACTGCGCGACCAGAGTTCCTGATACAAGACGCCGTCAAGAAGATCGAAACACCGCGGCAAACATCGACAACCACAATGAAAAATCAACGGAGGAGACTGCAATGCATGATCGGATGACATCGCCTGTCAAACCAGCGAAACGGGTGAAGGACGCACTCGCCATGCTGGCGGCAACCACGCTGCTCGCCAGCATCGCACCGCTCGCGCATGCCCAGAATGTCCCGGCGCCGGGCGCCAGCGAGCCCAACAAGTACAACTGGGAACTCGAACGCACGGATGGCCCCTGCAAGAGCTACAGCAGCAGCGTCGCCGGCAAGGACTATGTCGCCGCCAAGGCGGTCTGCGAGGTGCCCGCACGCATCGAGGTGATCGGCACCATCCTGCGCGACATCGAGGGCTTCCCCGCCTGGATGGCCGACTGCAAGGCGACCACGATCCTCAAGGTCGAAAATGAGGACAAGGACACCATCGTCTTCTGGCTGCATCAACATGTGCCGATCCTGAAGGACCGCGACATGGTGCTGCGCTCGACGGTCACCGTCGACTACGCCAAAGGCATCAACCTGATCGAGGCGCGTTCGACCGATGACATCAAGTACGACTCCGGCAAGAACGTCTTCCGCATGCCCTCTTTCTATGCCCAGTACCGGCTCGAATGGATCGACCGCGAGCGGACGCGAGTCACCTACCTGATCGACCCGGACCTCGGTCCGGGCCTGCCGACCAGTATTTCCAATTCGAACATTCGCAAAATTCCGCTGCGCAGCATGGAAGGCATGATCAAGGCAGCGAAGGAGAAGAAATACGTCGATGCCGCCAGAACCGGCAAATACGCCCGCTGGGTCGAGGAAGCGATGAAGCAGGGTTATCTGAAATAAATACAGACGCCGCACGGGCGGCGTCACTTTCATTCCAAGGGGAAAACATGAGGTTCATTCAAGGTGCGCTGGCCTGTATGCTGGCGCTGGGGGCAAGCACGGCAATGGCGGAACAAGGGCGCTGGGTGCTGGCGATCGGCATGGCCCATCTCGACAACAGTCGCAGCAGCAGCACGCCGCAGCATAACGAACTGGCGCCCTCGATCGCCACCCGAACGGGATTGGTGCCGACGCGCTTCGACTCGCCCGGCACCGAGCAGACGAACGGCAACGCCGCCAAGCCTATTCTCCGCCTCGCCTACTTCCTCACCGAAAACTGGGCGATCTCGGCGAACGCCGGCGTGCCGCCGAAGATCGACGTCATGGGTACAGGTTCGGTGACGACGCCCGGCCTGCTCAACAAGATCGTCCCTCCCGTCGAGATGGGCAAGGCGGCCAACAATCCGGTGGCGACCGCCGTGCACTGGTATCCGTCGATGATGATGCAATATTACTTCGGCCACCGCGGCGACACCTTCCGCCCCTTCGTCAGCGTCGGCCTTGGCTACAGCTTCTTCCGCGACGTCAAAGTTTCGCCCAACTTCGAAAAGAACCTGATGGCCGCGGGCAGCTTCATGACCCTGGCGTCCACTCTTTCCCCGAAGAATTCAGTGGAAGCGGACGCTTCGTCGGCCTGGGCGCCGCTCGCCAATATCGGCGTGGCCTACTACCCGCACGAAGACTGGGTGCTGGGCCTGACGGTCACCTATGTGCCGACCAAGACGACCTCGACCATCCGCATCAAGGACAAGAACGGCAACGTCGTGCTGACCAGCTCGGCCGACATGGACATTCCGACCATCGCCACCTCGGCCACCCTCGGTTATCACTTTTGAGAACCTGAAGCTCGGATGCCGATTTCGTCATTCCGGGCGGGGGCGTTGCGAGCCAAGTCGGCTTGTGCGCAATGCCCCGACAGCGCACATGTTTTATGCCATGGAATTGTGAAAGGAAACAATAGAGTCAAGACTTGAACAACAACATAATGATCGAGGGAGGAGGAAGGATGAAGGCCCATAAGAATTATCTTGCACTATCCCTGCTGGTAGCGACGGCTACGGCGCAAGCCGATGCCGGCGACATGGTGGTCACGGCGGGGTTCGTCAACATCGACAATTCACGCAGCTACAGCACACCGCAACGCAACGAGCTGGGCAGTTCCATCGCCACGCAAACTGGTATCGTTCCGACGAACTTCTCGTCACCGGGCACCGAGCAGACCATCGGTGACGCCGTCAAGCCGATTCTCACGCTGACCTATTTCATGACCGACCACTGGGCCATCACGGCGGTCGGCGGCATTCCGCCCAAACTCGACGTTATTGGTCATGGCACGGTGGCGACACCCGGCATGCTCAACAGGATCGTCCCGAAGGTCGAGATGGGCAAAGCCGCCAACAACCCGGTCGCCACCATCAAGCACTGGTATCCGTCGGTCATGATTCAGTACTACTTCGGCGAAAGGAGCGATGCTCTTCACCCCTTCCTCGGCGTCGGTCTCGGCTTCAGCTTCTTCACCGATGTCAAGCTCACCCAGAACTTCGACAAAAATCTGAAGCAGGCAGGAAGTTTCCTGGCGCTCGCCACCACCCTCGATCCCAGCAATTCCACCGAGGCCGAGGCCTCGTCGGCATTTCGACCGCTGTTCAATGCCGGTCTCGCCTATCACCTCAACAAGTCATGGTCGATGAGCCTGGCCGTCAGCTATGTCCCCATCAAGACCGAGGCCACCATCCGGGTCCGCGACAAGAAGGGCAAGGTCGTGCTGACCAGCAAGGCCGATCTGGACATCCCGACGGTCGCAACTTCGGCCACGGTGGGATTTCATTTTTAAGGAGCCACTGATCAAGTCATCCCCGCGAAGGCGGGAATGACGGGATCTGAACTTGTTCAGCGTTTCCTTAA
>CAZCPD010000059.1:0-14170 GCA_964500425.1 uncultured Rhodocyclaceae bacterium | reverse complement strand
CCCAGCGTGCGGCATGGCCCTGGGATTTTTCCGCGCCGCCTTCGCCGACGGCGAAGCGCCAGGCCAGTTCGGCCTGCGCCTGGGCATTGCCCGCCGCCGCCATGCGCATCAGTTCGGTGAGCGGCAGGGCGCGCCAGAACTCGTCCGCCGAGCCAAGCAGTTCGATCCCCTGTGTGGCGCCGCGCTCGATCAGGCTGGTGTCGAGCGCCTCGCGGAAAATGCCGAGCAGGGCCGGCGAATGCAGCGGCGTCAGCTCGCCAGCGAGACCGGCGGAGTCGGTTCGGGCAGGGGTGCGGACGGGGGGGCTATGCATGGGCGGCAAGGTTACCGGAAATCCGCTTGCAAGGGCGCATGGCAGTCGGTCAAAATGGCGCTTGCGAGCGCCGACTAACCGGCGCTCGAAACAAATCCACTCGTCATTTCCCGCCCCCCTTGTGATTATCCACAAAATCTGTGGATAAGTTTGTGGATGGCATGGGGTCAAAGTTGCTAAGCTGTCCGTCCGTAAGCGTTTTTTTTACGCCGCCCAAAAATTAAGCTTTGATTAATTCTCTTTAATATCAGCCACTTGATCGCAAGCCCTTATCCCGTCACGGATTTTCAATGCAAGCTTTAGTTTACGTCGCACGCGACGACGCAATTATGGAAAACCGGGGCGCGCTTTCTCCCTTTGTCAATACCTTTATTCCGAATTCGATCGCACCTCGAAATGGCCAATGAAGTGCTCTCGGTCGCGACGCTCAACCGCCGCGCGCGCGAAATCCTGCAGCAGAATTTTCCGCTGCTCTGGGTGGCTGGCGAAGTTTCCAATCTGACGCGCGCCGCTTCCGGGCATGTCTATTTTTCGCTCAAGGACGAAGCCGCCCAGGTGCGCTGCGTGATGTTCCGCAATCGCGCCCAATTGGTGACCTGGCGCCTGGAAAATGGTCAGCAGGTCGAGGCGCAGGCGCTGGTGACGCTCTACGAGGCGCGCGGCGACTTCCAGCTCAATGTCGAAGGCCTGCGCCGCGCCGGCCTCGGTAAACTCTATGAAGCCTTTGCGCGCTTGCGCGAACGGCTCGAAGGAGAAGGGCTTTTCTCCGCCGAGCGCAAGCGCGACCTGCCGCGTTTTCCACACCGCGTCGGCATCGTCACATCCCCTCAGGCCGCTGCGCTGCACGACATCCTGATCGCCTTGCGCCGCCGCGCGCCGCATCTGCCGGTCGTGCTCTACCCGTCGCCGGTGCAGGGTGATGCGGCCGGGGAAAGACTCGCCGCGGCGATCGCCTCCGCCGGCGCGCGCGCCGCGGAGGATGGCATCGACGTGCTGATCGTCACCCGCGGCGGTGGCAGCATCGAGGATCTCTGGGCCTTCAACGAGGAGGTCGTGGCGCGCGCCATCGCCGCCTGTCCCTTGCCGGTGGTCAGCGGCATCGGCCATGAAACCGACGTCTGCATTGCCGACTTCGTTGCCGACCACCGCGCGGCGACGCCGACGGCGGCGGCGGAACTGGTCAGCGCCGGCTGGTTCGATGCCGCCGACGAAATCGCCGCGCTGCGCGCCAGTCTGCACCGCAGTCTGCGCGTCCAGCTGGAAGCCCGAATGCAGCGCATCGATCTGCTGGCGCATCGCCTGGTGCACCCGGGCCAGCGTCTGGCGCGCGACCGTCAGGCCATTGCTCACCTGGCGACGCGTCTCGACGCCGCGCTGGCGCGCCAGTTGCGCCAGAGTGTCAGCCAGGTCGAGCGCTGGCGCCTGCGTCTCGCCCAGGCGCGTCCCACTCTTCCTGCCGTCGCCAGTCGCGTCGAAATCTCCGGACAGCGGCTGCATGCAGCTGCCCGCAGCAGCATTGCCGCACAGCGCGCTCGCCTCGCCACGTTTGCTGCTGCGCTCGCCCCGCTCAACCCGCAGGCCACGCTGGAACGCGGCTACAGCATCGTGCGCGATGACCAGGGCGCCGTCGTGCGCAGCCGCCGCCAGCTCGCCGCTGGCGACGCCATCGACGTGCGCTTCGCCGACGGCCACGTTGCGGCCCACGTCGACGCGGTGGCCAAGGATTGAGCCGTGGCGCATATACTGCAAGATTCTGGTCAAGTCCGATCGCCCTGAGCCCTTCGACAAACTCAGGGCAGGCCTGCCGAAGGGCCGGCCATTCAACTCAATAAGTTGGAAGAGGCCTCGACAGGCCCGAACGGTGGGTGCTTGTTCAGCGCTTCCTTAAGCTTCAATATTTGAAGGCGCAACCTCTTGCCAGAGATTCTTATCCCGACTAAAATCGTCGGGTTTTCAGTCTTCCCATCTGACATTCCCCAAGGAGAACGCCATGGAACACACCCTGCCCGCACTGCCCTACAGCACCGACGCGCTCGCGCCGCACATGTCGAAGGAAACCTTTGAATACCACTACGCCAAGCATCATCAGGCCTATGTCACCAACCTCAACAACCTGATCAAGGGCACCGAGTACGAGAACCTCGACCTCGAAGCCATCGTCAAAAAGGCGCCGGCCGGCGGCATCTACAACAACGCCGCCCAGGTCTGGAACCACAGCTTCTTCTGGAATTGCATGCGTCCGGCTGGCGGTGCAGCGCCCACCGGCGCCCTGGCTGCCGCGATCGACAATAAATGGGGCTCCTACGCCGAATTCAAAAAAGCGTTCCAGGCCAGCGCCGTTGGCAACTTCGGCTCCGGCTGGACCTGGCTGGTCAAGAAGGCCGACGGCTCAGTCGACATCGTCAATATGGGCGCCGCCGGCACCCCGCTGACGACGGCTGACCGCGCGCTGCTGTGCGTCGACGTCTGGGAGCATGCCTACTACATCGACTATCGCAACCAGCGGCCGAAGTTTGTCGAGACCTTCCTCGAAAAGCTGGTGAACTGGGACTTCGCGGCGAAGAACTTCGCCTGAACTACGTTCAGGTTGTCAGCGCTGCGAATTGCAGCAGCGGGACATCCCGGAAATGGCGCCCCTTGTGGGCGCCATTTTTTTGGTCCGCCCAATTCCTTAAACGCGAAAGTCGCCTAAGCGACTCTGGACGCTACCCTCGCTCGCTCCCGGGAGCGAGGTTGGAAGACCCAAGGAAACGCCCCGAAGGAAGTCCCCTTGGGGGGGGGGGCGCCCCGAAGGAAGTGGCCTTGAGCCATCCCTGTGGGCGTGAGGGAAGCGGGCATGACGTTCATGCTTCGGGGCGTCTTCAGCAAAGTCATGTCCGTTCGGTACCCACATCGCCATGCTCCGCCAGCTTGCCATCTGCCCATTGGTGGGCAGCCGCATATGCCATTCAAGATAGTTGATGCTATTGTCACTGATGTCATGTAGACTCACAGTCGTGCGGTTTTGCTGACAGGTCTGACTTGGCTGAAGCGAATCGAAAACCGTCTTTCCTCCCGATTCAATCTCCACCAGGTTGGCCGCAGCAATGTCTGTTAGTCACTCCACGACAGGCAGCGGTCGCCCGGCAACCGGGACGCACGAGAAATCACCATCGCTTCGCGGGAGGTGTTGATGCTCGACGATCTGCATGATCTATGGCGCAAGGATCGAACCATCGTTGTTGTGGTTGCGATGACCCTGCTGCTGGCCCCCTCGATATTCATCTACCAGACGTGGCTGGGTTACCAGCAGCAAATCGATATCGCCGAAAAAAGAACGCGAAATGTCGCGCTTTTGCTCGATGCGGAAATGAGCGCGATCTTGCGCCGAGTAGATGGCACCCTGCTGGAGATCGTCAATACAATTCCCGACGAGGCGATGCATGCGCCCCTCGCGGCGAATCGGGCCAGACAAGTCAACGCGTCGCTGGATTCGCACTTGTACGCGTTCGATGAATTGAATGGTCTGCGCATCGTCGACGTCAATGGCGGCATATTGTATTCATCCGCTGCCGCCACCACGGCGCGCGCCAATGTTGGCGATCGCCCCTATTTTCGGCAGCTGCGTGAAGGCGGCAGCGGAGAACCGGTGTTTTCCGATGTCATCTTCGGTCGCACCGCAAAGCGCTGGGTCATCGTTGTTGCCAGGGCCATACGCGATGAGCAAGGCCATTTTCTGGGCGCTGCCTATGCCATTCTGGCCGTCGATCGGATCCAGCAGCAATTTCAGTCATTGAGTCTCGGGCCGGAATCTGTCGTCGAATTGCGGCGCTCGGACAACAATGTCTTGCTGGTGCGTTGGCCGTCGGCGCCGGAGGCCGTCAATCAGCCGCCCAGCCCTGAACAACTTCAACTAAAGGATATTTCCCGGGACGCAACCATTGGACTGGAAACGCTACGCCACATAGATCCGCTCGATGGCATCGAGCGGATCCACAGCATCAAACCGCTCGACGACTATCCATGGACGGTTCATGTCGGCCTTGGCCGGGTGCAGACGCTTGCCGAGTGGCGCACGCGGACGTTGCAGCTCGGCGCAATGATGGTTCTGTTCCTGTCGCTTGTACTCGTCGCCATCGAGCGCTTTCTGCGCATGCGCCGGGAGGAACGGCAAGTATTGAGCAGCCTGCAACAGAGCGAAGCGCGCTTGCGCCAGCTCTTCGAACGCAACGCATCGGTGATGCTCTTGCTTGACCCAGTGAATGGCCGTATCGTCGATGCCAATCAGGCCGCGATCGCCTATTACGGATATCCGGCCGAGGAATTGACCGGCATGAACATCAGCCGGATCACGACACAGCCCACGGACGATATCGCGGCGAAGATGAAACAATGCCGCAACGGCCATGATGCGCGCTTCGAGTTCCGTCACCGACTCGCCGATGAAACCCTCCGCGATGTCGAAGTCTATGCAACGAGCCTCGATTTCGCCGGCCGGTCGCTTTTGTACGTCATCATTCACGACATCACCGACCGGCGGGATGCGGAAACCGCCCTACGCCAGGAGCGTGATCGTACGCGGATGTATCTTGATCTCGTGGAAACCAGCATCGTTGCGCTCGACAGGGATGGGCGCATTGTTTCGATCAACCGCAAGGGCTGCCAGCTGCTGGGCCGCGATAAATCCGAGTTGATTGGCCTGGACTGGTTCAGCGTGGCACATCGCGGTGAAGACGCGGCGACTGGCTTGATACGCTATCGACGCGTGGTCGCCGGAGAGCAGCCCCTGGCAGAGTATTACGAAAGCGTTGTCGAGGGCGCCAACGGCCAGCAGGCGCAGATAGCGTGGCACAACGCATGGATGCATGATGAACAGGGGCGGATGGTAGGCGTGCTGATCGCGGGCACGGACATCACCGAACGCAAACGCATCGAACGCGAACTCAAGGTCTATAGGCGTTCGCTCGAACAACAGGTGGCGCAACGCATCGTGGAGTTCGACAAGCTCAATCGACGCCTGACGCTGGCCACGCGCGCCGCGAACATCGGCGTCTGGGAATGGGAACTCACCACCAACCAGATTTACTGGAACGAGCAGATGTCGGCCATCTACGGCGTGCCACATGTTGCCGTCGCGTCGCCAGAGGAGCGCGTGCGCCAGATCCATCCGGACGATCTGCTGTCCATCGAAGACAACATGAAAACCATCCTGGCCAGCACCGGCCCGGGCCACAGCATGGAATTCCGCGTCGTTCGTCCCGACGGCGAAATCCGCCATCTCTACTCGACCGGCACCGTGGTGCGCGACGAACGGGGCAGCATCATCCGCGCCGTCGGCATCAATATCGACATCACCGATCGCAAGCGAGTCGAGAACGAATTGCGCGAAGCCCGCGATACCGCCGAGGCTTCGGATCGCGCCAAGAGCGAGTTTCTCGCCAACGTCACTCATGAACTTCGCACGCCGCTGAATGCCGTGATCGGCATGACAACCCTGGCGACAGAGATGAGTACCGATGCCAGGCAGCGCGACTATCTGAACAAGATTCTGGTTTCGGGGAAACATCTCAACCGGGTCATCAACGATCTGCTCGACCTGACCAAGATAGCCGCCGGGCATTTGGACATCGAGAGCATCCCCTTCAGCCCGCGGACTTTGATCGTCCGCTGCAACTCGGTGATGGCGCATCGCGCCGCGGCAAAGGGACTCGAATTGCATGAAATCATCGAGGACGACGTGCCCGAGCAGATGCTCGGCGATCCCTTGCGCATTGAGCAAGTAATCCTCAATCTTGTTGGCAACGCCATCAAGTTCACGCCCACCGGACGGGTCGAAGTGCGTATCGGCGTCGTCTCCCGCGAAACAGACCGCGTTTGCCTCGAAATCCAGGTGCGGGATAGCGGGATTGGCATGTCCGAAGCGGACCTCGCGCGCTTGTTCAAACCCTTTTCCCAGGCCGATGCGACGATCAGCCGGCGGTTTGGCGGTACGGGACTTGGTCTGGCCATCAGCAAACGGCTGGCGGAACTCATGGGCGGCGACATCTCCGTAACCAGCGTCCCCGGAGCTGGTTCGGTGTTCACCCTCAGGCTGACGCTCGGACTATGCGATCCCGCCACCGCGCAGCCGCCAATCGAAGAGCTCCTGCCTGACGCGGCGAGTCTTGTTCATTATCACAACACCCATGTGCTCGTCGTCGACGATCAGCCGCTCAATCGCGAAATCGTCGAAGTGTTACTCCAAAAGGTGGGCGTCACCGTGTGTACCGCGGAAAATGGTCAGGAGGCCTTGTACATCCTGAAGAAGTCCGGCCCGGAGTGTTTTGATCTGGTGCTCATGGACATCCAGATGCCCATCATGGATGGTTTGACCACGACGCGCGAACTGCGCCGCTTGCCTGGATTCGCCAGGCTGCCGGTCATCGCGATGACGGCTCACACCATGTCGCATGAAAAAGACGAGGCCATGGCGGCCGGCATGAACGATCACATCGGCAAGCCATTCGACAATGTCATGTTCTTCCGGACACTGGCAAAATGGATCAATCGCGAAAAACACGGGCTGACATCGTCCGCCACCGCTCTGCCCCGCGAATCGGCGAGCGCCGATCAAACCACATTCGCAGCTCCGTCGCTTCGCCGTGAGCAGGGTGTGTTAACCGACGTGTCGGGTCTGGACAGGGCTGCCGGTCTCGCCCGCTTCGACGGCAAGGAGGATCGCTATCAACACTGGCTGGCCGAGTTCGCGGCGACGGCCGGCGATGCCGTCGCAAGCATCCGTAAGCTGGCCAACGCCGGCAACACCGGTGAAGCCGCGAATGGCGCGCACGCCTTGAAGGGGCGTGCCGGCATGCTCGGCATGACCGCGCTGCACCAGCAGCTCGCCGCGGTAGAAGCTGCCTTGCGCAAGGGCGAGTGCGATGCCGAATCGCTCGCCTCGCTGGAGCGAAACGTCGGGGAAATGTGCGCCCATCTGGGGGCTGTCTGCCCACCGGATTCGCTGAGTTCAAATGCCACATTGACGCTAGCAAAATTGCCCTGGAACGATGCTTTCGGTGTTGGCCTCGAAGCCCTCGATCAACAACGCAAGGTGTTGCTTGGCATGACCAACCATCTGGCCGATCTGCATGCGGCACAACTCGGCGGTGAAGTTATCGAGGATAGCGCCCACCAGGCGATCCTTCAGTTGATCGATCACCTGAAACTTCATTTCGACAAAGAGGAGAACTATCTGCGGACGCTCGCATATCCGGATCTTGCCGAGCATGCGAAGGAGCATGCCGCAATGCTGGAAACGATGGCCGGAGGCAGCCGAGCCAAGGCAGGCGAAGCCATCGATGTCGTCACGGCGCATCAGACAATGATGCGCTTTTTCAACGATCATGCTCTGCGATCCGACGTGCGCTATCGCCGTTACATCGACGAGTGCAATCTAAATTACTGAACAGGCTGAATGCTGATAGGGAGAGAATTGCCATGGATGAAAGTTATGAGGTTTTCTCGGTCGAGGACGATCCGCTCATGCAGGAAGTCATCCAGCTGACGCTCGGCGATTCGTGTTCGGTTCGCGCCTTCAAATCCGCCGAATCCTGTCGCCAGGCCCTGGCGGACGGCGCCCGTCCGACCTTGTTCCTGCTTGATGTCGGTCTGCCGGGGATGGATGGCTACGCATTCTGCCAATGGCTGAAGAGCGAAGAATCGGACTTTCGCGATACCCCGGTGATTTTCGTTTCTTCGCATGACGACATCGATGCCCGTCTGAACGGCTATGCGGCCGGGGGCGAGGACTTCATCGTCAAGCCCTTCGTGCGCGCCGAACTCATCGAGAAGGTCCGGGTGGCGCGGCTGATCGCCGCGCAAAAGAAGGCCCTGCGCGAGCAGGCCGCCGCGGCAAACCAGATGACCACGCTGGTCATGACCAACATGGCGGAGTCTGGCGTGATCCTGCAGTTTCTCCGCCAGATCGCCGCGGTGACCTCGGCGAGGAATGTCGCCGAGGCGATGCTGCAGGTACTCGAGTATTTTCAGTTGAAAGGCGCGGTGCAAACGCGCATCGGCGATGTCAGTCATACCCAGAGCCAGGAAGGTGTCGATCTGCCGCTCGAGGTTTCAGTCATCAGGCATGCTCGCGAGATGGGCCGGATCTTCGAATTCCGGAACCGCTGCGTATTCAATTTTGGCAGAATCACCGTAATGGTGAACAACATGCCAGTTGATAATCCCGACTATTGCGGGCGGATTCGCGATCATCTGGCAGTCGCGGCCGACGGTGCGGACAACCGTCTGTATTCGCTCGAAATCGAGGCGCTGCGTCGTCGTGACCAGCAGGGCGTAACAGGGGCAGTCCGCGACATTCGTGGCGCCCTGGCCAGCCTTGGCGACATCCACCAGCGCAACAACGTCCTGACCGCGAGTCTCAGATATGAACTGGATCAGGAAATTGCCACCGCCTTTGTCAAGCTGGGCTTCTCTTGCGGGCAGGAAGACTTCATCGCGGCCATGATTCATACATACATCGAGCGTTTCGCCAGGATCTTCGATCGAGGCGAAGATGAGCGCAAGATGCTCGAAGGGTTGAACCAGCATCTGAGCGCGCTGGTTGAAAGCGAGAAGAACGAGACTGCCGGGGCGGCTGTTTCTCCCCCGCCGTGATCGCCGGAAAGCCTGGCGGATTGTGGCTGAGCCGGCATCAGCATGGGATGCTGGTCTTTCAGGTTGCACCCGGTCGATTTCAACAGGATCAAGCCCGCAGCGCGTACTCCGCGATCGCCGCGACCACGGACGGCGCTTCGCCGATGGGTGTCGCCACGCGCAGTTGCAGCCCGGGGTGGCGCGCGCGCGCGGCGTCGAGCAGGGCAGGCAGGTCGCGCTTGGTATGGCCGGTCTGCGCCATGAAGATCGGCACGATGACGATGTCGTCGCAGCCGGCGTCCGCCAGCGCTTCGATCGCTTCGGGCAGCAACGGCGCGATGAATTCGAGGAAGGCGGCCTCGACGCGTGCGGCCGGTTCGCGCGCCAGCATGGCGTCGCGGATGGCGAGGATGGGTTGCGCCCATTCGGGATTGCGTGCGCCGTGGGCGAACAGGAGGGTGGCTTTCATTTTGCGTCCTTCCAGATGTTGCGGCAGCCGGTCTCCTTGACCAGCAGGGTGGCGAGGCAGCCGCCGACCGCGGCGCCGGTCATCAGCAGCAGACCGAAGCGGAAATCGGCGGTGGAATAAAGTCGCGCGCCATCCTGCATGACGCCTTGCGTGGCCTGCCAGCTCTGATCCATGGCCCAGCCGACCAGCGGCTGCAGGATGGCCGGGCCGAGGAACACGCCGACATTCACCACGCTGGTCGCCATGCCGGACAGCAGCGGCGGATTGACTTCCTTGGCACAAGCCCAGGTGAGGGTGAAGCTGGCGGTGAACAAGCCCATCGCCGCGCAGAGCGAATAGCTTGCCGCCGGTTCCAGCGATGCGCCGGAGAGCCAGACCAGCCAGCCGAGGGCGTGCAGCAGGCTGCCGCCAATCAGGATGGGCTTGCGCCGTCCAAGGCGGTCGGAAAACGTGCCGAGCAGCATGGCGCCGACGGCGTAACCGAGGAAGTAGAGGCTGACGTGGTTCGAGGCGGCCTCGCGCGTCATGCCGAGCGCCTGGGTGAAGTAGGGCACGGCCCACAGTCCGGCGAAGGAGAAGAAGCTCGCCGCCATTCCCATGTTGACGAAGAAGCCCGGCCAGGTGGCGCGATTGCCGATGACCAGAAGCAGGTTGGCGAGCCAGGCGGTGCGATCGACCGGCGCGCCGCCCTTGCCCTTGGGGCGGTCCGGCCCGTCGCTGACCAGGAACAGGCTGGCGACCCCGATCAGCAGGGAGAGGATACCGGCGCCGACGAAAATCTCGCGCCAGGAGGTGATCTGGGTCAGCCAGGCGAGCGGTGCGCCGGCGAGGATGGAGCCGATGTTGCCGATCAGCATGCAAACGCCGGTCAGCGTGGCGAAGCGGCTTTCCTCGAACCAGACGGCGACGAGCTTGAGCATGGCGATGAAGGTGACGGAAACGCCGAGGCCGACGAGGGTGCGCCCGGCGAAGGCCATTTCGAAGCTCGGCGCCATGCCGAACAGCAGCGAGCCGACTCCCGCCACCAGGCCGCCGATGAAAAGAATCTTGCGTGGCCCGAGCGTGTCGGCGAGGATGCCTGTCGGCACCTGCATCAGCGTGTAGATGATGAAATAGGTGGCCGCCAGCGTTCCCAGCGCGGCGGCGCTGATCTGGAAGCTGGCGCTCAGGTCCTGGGCGATCGCGGCGGGCGCGACGCGGTGAAAGAACGACAGGAAGTAGGCAGCGATGGCCAGCGCCAATGCGATGTTGCGGCGATTGTTCATCGCGCCTGCGCCTGTTCGTCGGGCGTCAATGCGCGGCGCCCGGCGCTGCGCGGGTCGCCGGCGGAGTCGCGCCTTCCGCTTCCTTGTGTCGCTCGTGCGGATGCCAGCCGAGCACGGCCAGCAGTACGAAGAAGCCGATCACGTAGGCGACGACGATATGCCAGCCATGGCGGAGCCAGAGGCCGGCCGACCTGGCCTCGGGGAACATGTTCGACAAGGCGACGCCGGCCGAGGAGCCGAACCACAGCATCGAGCCGCCGAAGCCGACGGCGTACGCCAGCACACCCCAGTCATAGCCCCCCTGCTTGAGGGCGAGGGCGGTGAGCGGGATATTGTCGAATACCGCGGAAACGAAGCCGAGCCCCAGTGTCGTCTGCCAGGAGGCGGCCGGCAGGTGCTCGACCGGCATCATCGAGGCGGATGTCACCAGGAACAGCAGGAACAGCGCGCCCTTGAGCGTATGCGGGACGACTTCCCAGTCGGGGCGGCGCAGCCCGGCGGTCAGCAGGATGACCACCCAGACGGCGACGCCGAGGAAGGGAAAGGCATCGGCGTATGCCTTGAACTCGCCGTTGACCACGATGTTGGTGGTCATCGCGGAGACGAGGATCAGCGCGACGATGCCGAGGCGGACCCAGTCGACATGGGTGTGGGCATGCGCGTTCTTGATGATCGGCGAATAGGCGTGCTGCTGGCGCGCGGCAATGACGCCGAAGATGCACAGTGCAACGCCGGCGGCGAGGTAGGCATGCAGGACATCGAGCGGACTCACGCCGTCGATCCACATCATGGTCGTCGTCGTGTCGCCGACGACGCTGCCCGAGCCGCCGGCATTGGAGGCGGCGACGATGGCGGCCAGGTAGCCGATATGGACCTTCGCCTTGAACAGCTGATGCGCCATCGCGCCGCCGATCAGGGCGGCGGCGATGTTGTCGAGGAAGGCCGACATCACGAACACCATCACCAGCAAGGCGAAGCCGCCCTTCCAGTCGTCGGGCAGGTACTTCGGCAGGATCGCCGGGACGCGGCTCTTCTCGAAATGCCGGGACAGCAGTTCGAAGCCGAGCAGGAGGCCGAGCAGGTTGGCGAGCACCACCCATTCGTGACCAAGATGGCTGAGCAGGCCGGTCATGCCGACGCCATGCTTGAAGCTGGAGAACAGGAGCTTGTAGCTGGCGATCACGGTCAGTCCGATCAGGCCGACGTAAAACGTGTAGTTGTGGAACAGCATCACACCGAGCAACGTCAGGCCGAACAGGAAGAATTCGATCGGGATGCCGGCGAGCTGCGGCATCGGCGAGGCACCGGCGGCATCGCTTCCCGCCGCCAGCGCGGCGAGGGGAGAAGCGAAGAGGAAAAGGGCGGTCGCGAGCCATTTTGCGGCGCGCGGGGCAGGGTGCAGGATCGGCATGGATATCCCCGGAAAACAATCGTTTGATTTTACTCCAGGCCGATCCCCGCGCCGGTCTGCGCGTCCTTGAGTTAATCGGGACTTCGGGCGATGATAGGCGGCGAGCCCCTTGCCGGCATGCGCTTTGTCTGCTTATCCTATACGAATGACGCCGCTGTTTTCGCTGATGATACTGCTCACCGCTTCGGTGGTGACTGTTGCCCTGGTGCGACGCCTGCGCCTGCCTTCCATCCTCGCCTACCTGGCGCTGGGTGCGGCGCTCGGGCCGCATGGCCTGGCGCTGGTGGCGAACAGCGCGGCGGTCGAAGCGATTGCCGAATTCGGCGTGGTGTTCCTGATGTTCTCCATCGGTCTGGAATTCAGCCTGAAACGCCTCAAGACCATGCGTGCGACCGTGTTCGGCCTGGGCCCCGCACAGCTGCTGCTGACCGCTGCCGCCACCACCTTGGTCACGGCGAGTTTGTATCAGCAGGGATGGCGCGCGGGTCTTGCCGTGGGGCTGGCGGTAGCGATGTCGTCGACGGCCATCGTTGCGCGCATGCTGTCGGAAAGCTTCGAACTGCATTCGCGCTCCGGACGCCAGACCATGGGTGTGCTGCTGTTCCAGGATCTGGCGGTGGTGCCCTGCCTGATTCTCCTGCCGGCCCTGGCTGCGCCGGGCGAAGACATGGCCGGCGCCCTGGCGCGGGGCTTCGTCGGCGCCGCCGTCATGCTGTCTGCGTTGATCTGGCTCGGCCAGCGCCTGATGCGGCGGGTGTACGACACTGTCGCGCACCTGCGCTCGAACGAGCTGTTCATTCTCACCACGCTGTGGATCATCATCGGTCTGGCCTGGCTGACCGAGCATGTCGGCCTGTCGCTGGCGCTGGGCGCCTTCGTCGGCGGCATGCTGATCTCAGAGACGAATTACCGCCACCAGGTCGAGGCCGACGTGCGGCCGTTCCGGGATGTGCTGCTTGGCTTGTTCTTCGTCACCATCGGCATGATGCTCGACATCAACTTCATGCTGGCGCACCTCGGCAGTCTGTTGCTCGCGGTCATGCTTCTGGTGGGGGGCAAGGCTCTGATCGTGCTGCTGGTCACCCTGGCGGCCAGAAGCCCGCTCGATGTGGCGTTGCGCACTACTGGCCAATTGGCCCAGGCCGGGGAGTTTGGACTGGTGTTGATCGCACTGGCCCACGAACTGAAACTGATCGGCGCCGACGCCTTTCAGCTCACCCTCTCCGCCATGCTGGTTTCCATGTTTCTTGCGCCGGGTTTGATCGGCCAGGCCGCGCGCTTCGGCAATCGCATGGCGCGCGGCGACTGGGCGCACCGGGCCAGGACAATGCATGACATTGCCGTCGGTAGTCTCGATCTCGATCAGCATGTCATCATCTGCGGCTATGGCCGTACCGGTACACGTGTCGGAGAGTTTCTCGCCGACGAGAACATATCCTTCCTCGCCCTCGACATCGACCCGCAACGAGTTGGCCGGCACATGGCTCACGAAAACCGGGGGGGCCATGGCAGGGCGGCTCCAGCCACTACCAAAGTGCTATTCGGTAGTGCCGACCGCCTTGAAGTGCTGCAAGCGGCAGGTCTCGCCCGCGCCCGCGCGGTGGTGATCACCTACCCAGACACCCATTCGGCCTTGCGCGTACTGCAGCATGTGCGCGCCAGTCGCCCCGACTTGCCGGTCATCGTGCGTGCGCCGGACGACAGCGACATGGAGAAGCTGAAGAAGGCCGGCGCCACGGAAATCATCCCGGAAGTCTTCGAAGGCAGTTTGATGATCGCAGCGGAGACGCTTGCGCAATTGGGCGTGCCGATGGAGCACGCCATCGGCCAGGTTCGCGCGGTACAGGCCGAGCGCTATGCATCGCTGCGCGATTTGCACCGGAAACGCCGCTAGCAGCCTGTCGGACTTTCCGCAAGGGCGATCGCGTTGACACAATTTCGTCGTGGGAACGGCATGAGGCGCTTTGTGGGAGCGGCCTCCAGGCCGCGAATGGGCTGAGAAATTCGCGGCCTGGAGGCCGCTCCCACAAAATGCCGGCGCCGAATACGATCGCACCGGGCTTTCCCCATGGGGGCTCGGGGAAACCCCGACAGGCTGCTAG
>CAZCPD010000058.1:0-14245 GCA_964500425.1 uncultured Rhodocyclaceae bacterium | reverse complement strand
CTCGAACTCTGCCGCGGCATCGAAGTCGGCCACATCTTCCAGCTGCGCACCAAGTACGCCGCCGCGCTCAAGTGCAGCTTCCTCAACGAACAGGGCCAGCCGCAGATCATGGAAATGGGCTGCTACGGCATCGGCGTTTCGCGCATCGTCGGCGCCGCCATCGAACAGGGCAACGACGAACGGGGCATCGTCTTCCCGGCCGCCATCGCACCGTTCCAGGTCGTCATCGTGCCGATGGGCTACGCCAAGTCCGACGCCGTGCGCGCCGCCGCCGACACGTTGTATGCCGATCTCATCAAGGCTGGCGTCGACGTCGTCCTCGACGACCGCGACGAGCGTCCCGGCTCGATGTTCGCCGACTGGGAACTGATCGGCGTGCCGCACCGCATCGTCGTTGGCGAGCGCGGCCTCAAGGAAGGCCAGCTCGAATACAAGGGCCGCCGCGACGCCGACGCCCAGATGCTGCCGACTGAAACGGTGGCCGCCTTCATCCAAGAGAAACTGTGCGCCTGAGCCTGACCGGAAAACTCGTCACGTTCGCCCTGCTCGCCTGGAGCGTCTGCGCCCAGGCGGGCAACCAGAAATACGAACCGCTCGCCGCCAGCGTCCAGGCGGCGCTGCACGCCGCGGTTTCCGACCGCGCCGCACCCGAGCCGGAATTCCCCAGCCTCGAAGACAAGGTCAGCTGGCTCACCGAGATGTCGCGCCGCCTCGAGAAGCGCATGCCCGACCGCGACGCGCGCATGGAATTCCTCAAGACCGTCTACTACGAAGCCAAGCGCGCCGGCCTCGACCCTCAACTCGTCCTCGGCCTGATCCAGGTCGAGAGCGGCTTCAAGAAATACGCCGTCTCCCACGCCGGCGCACGCGGCTACATGCAGGTGATGCCGTTCTGGGTCAAGCTGATCGGTCAGAAGGACAACAACCTCTTCCACCTGCGCACCAACCTGCGCTACGGCTGCACCATCCTGCGCCACTACGTCGACATCGAACGCGGCGACCTCTACCGCGCCCTCGGCCGCTACAACGGCAGCCTGGGGCAGCCGGAGTATCCGAACATGGTGAGGGCGGCGTGGGAGCGGCAGTGGAGTTGGCCACAGCAGAGGTATTTGTCGAAGTTCTAGATTGAGATTGGGCGGTGGCCGGAGAGCCGCGTCACTACATGCTCTCAGCGATGCACGCCGGAGAAGTGCGTGGATGCTGGCTCTCAGGGTGAGTCGTTATCTCCCCTCGCCCGCTTGCGGGAGAGGGGCCGGGGGAGAGGGTATGGGCTGCGCTGAACCAACCGCCTGACCCACCCAACCTCACCTGTCCCTGAACCCTGCCGGGACTCGCCCCGGCGGGCGAGATCCTTTCTTGTTGCACGACAAGAAAGGATCCAATGAAGTGTGCCCCGCTACCCCGGCCCGATGAACCCGGGCTCCCCTCCCTACGCCAGCCCCGGGCGGGCGACTTCGCAAACTCGCCTTCGGCTCAAACAGCGAAGCCGCACTTCCCCGCCCGAGACTGGCTCCGCTCGGCGGGGCAGAGGAGAATGGGGCGTGCGTTCTGGATGTGTTAATGCAAGACCTGACACTGATGAATTCCGCTGAGCATGGCTTATTTACTGTCCCTACCCCGCATCTTTTTAGCGTTGTTTATCAACTTATTGAGTTCTTTCTGAGCAACGGACACCTTGTCGGGCTTTGGCTTGCTTATCGTTGCTCCAATCATTTTCAAGGAATCAATATTGAATCGGCTACCAGAGATACAGTCTCCTCTGTACTCCCTTGCTGGATCAACTTCCGAGTGCCCACATTGGGAGCATTTCCGACCCGTATTGGTAAGGAAAAAAGTCAACTTATAACAGTTTGGACAATAGCTCCCTGACATATATGGAATCCTTTGTGTTCAATGTCCATCTCACGTGCTGTTCGTCACGGGCGTACTATTTCCAGCTCAGATCCAGCTTGCGGTGAGTTGCCGCACAGTCGCGCAGGTAGAGGTTGATGAGGCTTTGGTAGGGGATGGGCTTCCCCCGAAATTTCGTCTTCCTAGAAATGCAGTATATCGCCTCATAAATTGGAAGGAGAAGAGAAGTTGAAGATACCGAAGCAGGAATACACGGCCGAGTTCAAAGAACTGTCGGTGAAGCGCGTGAAGGCTGGCCAGAGCGTCGGGGCGGTGTCACGAGAACTGGGCCTGGTCGAGCAAAAAGTGTAGTGTGTAGTGCCAGGTCTTGCATTAACACATCCAGAACGCACGCCCCTTTCCCCTCTGCCCCGCCGAGCGGAGCCAGTCACGGGCGGGGAAGTGCGGCTTCGCTGTTTGAGCCGAAGGCGAGTTTGCGAAGTCGCCCGCCCGGGGCTGGCGTAGGGAGGGGAGCCCGGCTTCATCGGGCCGGGGTAGTGGGGCGCGTTTCTTTGGGTACTTTCTTGCCGCGCAGCAAGAAAGGACCTCGCCCGCCGGGCGAGTCCCGGCTGGGTTCAGCGACAGGTGGGGCTGGGTGGGACAAACATCGGTTCAGTGAAACACAGGCCCTCTCCCCCGGCCCCTCTGATGACCCCACTGGCCAATCGACTAGGCCGTGAAAAACCCCGGCCAAGTCGCTGGCCATCCCACTTCGTGGGCGAGGGGAGACAAACCCATCGCCCTGAGAACCAGCATCCACGCGGCTTCCAGGCCAGCGCCATTATTTGAACCCGTTCGCCTCAGTCCTTGCCGACCGGGTCCAGCACGATCACCGGAATCTTGCGCCGGCAGCAATCAAGCCCATCCTGCCAGTTGGGAAATACCTGCAGCAGCTTCGGCCAGAGTTCGCTTTCTTCTTCGTCGCTGGCGACGCGCAGAGCCATGTGCTGGACCTTGCCGTGATCGGAGACAGAAACGCGCGGGTTGGCCCGGGCGTTGGTCAGCCAGGCCGGATCGTGCGAGCTGCCGGCGTTCGAGGCGACGAGGATGACCCGTTCGCCGTCGCGCATGTAGAAGACCGGTTGCGTGCGCGGCTTGCCGGACTTGCGGCCGGTCGTCGTCAGCAGGATCACCGGGCGGCCCATGAAGCTGTTGCCCAGGCGTCCGCCACTGAGACGGAGCAGCCAGATGTTGCCTTTGGTGATCAGGTCGCGGCTGAACTTGAGCCGACGCTCCTGGGACGGCGTGTATTTCTTGTTGCGCCGGGTCGGGGTGCCCAGACTGCCTTTTTCGCCGAGAACGAAAAAGTGGAACATGCTGAACACCATTTCCCGAATGGCGGTACCGATACCGGACATGCTCTGCTCCCGACGGATGTCACTGCGTTATGAGGGACGAAGTCGGCGAAGATATCACATAGGCTTATCGGTCAACGCATTGGCGATGTTGACGTAGTCGGCGACACCCAAGTCCTCCGCCCGCGCCGTCGGCGCGATGCCGAGCGCAGTCAAGCCAGCTTCGTCGATCAAGTCGCGCAGCGTATTGCGCAGCATCTTGCGCCGCTGCCCGAAGGCCGCCGTCACGACTTTCGCGAACAACGCTTCATCCTTCGCCGTCCGCGCGGTAGGCGGCAGCGGGATCATGCGCACGATGGCCGAATCGACCTTGGGCGGCGGGTCGAACGCCGTCGGCGGGACGATGAACAGCAGCTCCATCGCATAGCGGTATTGCAGCATCACCGAGAGCCGGCCGTATTCGGCGCCGCCGGGTGCGGCGACCATGCGCTCGACGACTTCCTTCTGCAGCATGAAGTGCATGTCGCGCACGCGATCGGCATATCCGGCGAGATGGAACAGCAGCGGTGTGGAGATGTTGTAGGGCAGGTTGCCGACGACGCGCAGGTCGTTGCCTTCGCCGGCGAGGCTGCCGAAGTCGAACTCCAGCGCGTCGCCTTCGTGGATGGTCAGGCGTTCGGCGGGGAAGCGCTGCTTGAGGCGGGCGATCAGGTCGCGGTCGATTTCGACGACGTGGAGGTGCTTGAGTGTGTCGAGCAGCGGCGTGGTCATGGCGGCGAGGCCGGGGCCGATCTCGACCATGCGGTCGTTGCTCTTCGGGGCGATGGCGGCGACGATGTCGGCGATGACGCCGTCGTCGTTGAGGAAGTTCTGGCCGAAGCGCTTGCGCGGCAGGTGGCCCTTCATGCGGCGATCGCGCAGTCCGAGGGCGCGGGGATGAATTCGCTGGCGGCGCCGGTGGCGACGCTGCGCACCGCGTCGCCGTCGACGAACAGCGCCAGCGTGCCCGGGGTCATGGTGACCCATTCCTCGTTATCGGTCAGCGGCAGCGTGGCGATCACGGCGATGCGGTCACCGGGCGCCGCGACGGTGTTCATGTCGACGCTGACGTCGCAATCCTTGAGGTGGGCGATGGAGAACGGCGCCTGGCGGACGATGTAGGAGAGGCGCGAGCCGCAATGAGCGAACAGGCAGTCGCCGTTGGACAGCAGGTAGTTGAATTCACCGTGCGCGCCGATGGCGGTGGTCAGCTCGCGCAGCGCCTCGAAGAGTTCGTCGCGCGAGGGCTCGCCTTCGGGAAAGCGGGCGCGCAGGGCTTCGAGGATGTAGCAGAAGGCCTGCTCGGAATCGGTGTCGCCGACCGGCAGATGGGCGCCGTGCAGGCGCGGCGCGAAGTTCTTCAGGTTGCCGTTGTGCGCGAAGATCCAGTAGCGGCCCCACAGTTCGCGCTGGAAGGGGTGAGTATTCTCCAGCTTGACGACGCCCTGCGTCGCCTTGCGGATGTGGGCGATGACGGTCTTGGAACGGATTGGGTAGAGGCGCACCAGTTCGGCGACGGGCGAGTCGACGGAGGATTGCACGTCGAGAAAGGTGCGGCAGCCACGCCCTTCGAAGAAGGAAATGCCCCAGCCGTCGCGGTGATGGTCGGTGAGGCCGCCGCGCGTGCGGAAGCCTTCGAACGAAAAGCAGATGTCGGTCGGCGTGTTGCAGTTCATGCCCAGCAATTGACACATGAGCTTCGCTCTCCTTTCAGGCGTGCGTCGCCAGCGCCGCGGCCATGTCTACGGCGGCGAACAGGCTGCGCGGGTCGGCGCGGCCGGTCCCGGCGAGGTCGAGCGCCGTGCCGTGATCGACCGAGGTGCGCACGATGGGCAGGCCCAGCGTGATATTCACGCCGTCCTCGAAGGCGGCGTATTTCAGCACCGCCAGGCCCTGATCGTGATACATCGCGAGCTGCGCGTCGGCGCCGGCGAGCACCTTCTTCGTGAACAAGGTATCGGCCGGCAGCGGGCCGACGAGATTCATGCCTTCGCCGCGCAGCTTTTCCAGCACCGGCGCGATGACCTCGATTTCCTCGCGACCCATGTGGCCGCCCTCGCCGGCGTGCGGATTGAGGCCGGCGACGAGGATGCGCGGGTGGGCGATGCCGAACTTGCCGACGAGGTCGGCGTGCAGGATGCGCAGCGTCGCTTCGAGTTCGTCATGGGTGATTGCCGCCGGCACGTCCTTGAGCGGCAGGTGCGTCGTCGCCAGCGCCACGCGCAGCCCGGCGCCGGCCAGCATCATGACGACGCGCTTCGTCCCGGTCCGTTCGGCGAGGTATTCGGTGTGGCCGGTGAAGGGCATGCCGGCGTCGTTGATGACGCCCTTGTGCAGCGGCGCGGTGACCATCGCGGCGAATTCGCCCGAGCGGCAGCCGTCGATGGCGCGGTCGAGGATGTCGATGACGTAGCGGG
This sequence comes from uncultured Rhodocyclaceae bacterium, assembly GCA_964500425.1. Classification (GTDB taxonomy): domain Bacteria; phylum Pseudomonadota; class Gammaproteobacteria; order Burkholderiales; family Rhodocyclaceae; genus Sterolibacterium. The sequence continues at coordinate 8,604 of CAZCPD010000058.1, read as the reverse complement.
CGTTGGCCGGGGCTAGCCGGCCCGGCGCGCAAGGGGCGCGCAACGGCACATGCAGGAAATCGAGACGCGCGGCGATGGCAGCGAAGTCGAGACCGAGCAGCGCGGCGCGCTGGGCGAACAGTTCACGGTCGCCGATGACGACGAGGCGCGCGGGGAACTCGCGCGTGGCGAGCGCCAGGCACAGCTCCGGGCCGATGCCGGCCGGCTCGCCGCTGGTGACGGCGATCCTGGCCTCGGGCAGCCGACCGCCGGCCGTCATTACTTTTCCTCCAGGCGCAGCTCGACGTAGGCGCGGTCGCGCATCTGGCGGATCCAGTCCTGATAGGCCTCGTCGAGCTTGCTCTCGCGGATCGCCTGGCGCGCGCCAAGGCGCTGACGCTCGACCGAGGCGGTTTCGATGCGGCGGTCGAGCACCTGGATGACGTGCCAGCCGAACGGCGACTTGACCGGTCCGCTGACTTCCTTGAGTTTCAGCGCATCCATCGCGCGCTCGAATTCGGGCACCGTATCGCCCTCATAGAGCCAGCCGAGATCGCCGCCCTTGGCCGCCGACAGATCGTTGGAATTCAGGCGCGCCAGCTCGGCGAAATCGGCGCCGTTGTCGAGACGTTCCTTGAGCGACGCGGCCTTGCGCTTGGCTTCGGCATCGGGCACCAGCTCGTTGACCTTGATGAGGATGTGCCGCACCTGGGTCTGCCGCATGGGCTTGATGGCCTTGCCGGCGGGCGTGCGATCGACCAGCTTGACGATATGGTAACCGGCCGGGCTATGGAGAATTTCGCTGGCGCCGCCGACCTGCATCTTCTGGACAGCCTCGGCGTAGATCGAGGGCAGGCGATCGAGCGGCCGCGCGCCGATCAGGCCGCCGCTCATCGCGTCGGGCGCGTCCGAAAAGCTCGCCGCCACCTTGGCGAAGTCGTCGCCGCGCTTCAGTTGCAGCAGCGCCTGCTCGGCGCGGGCGCGCACCCGCATCAGCTGCTCGGGACTCGACTGTTCGGACACGCGCAGCAGGATGTGGGCGAGGCTGTAGTCCTCGGCCCCGCTGGAACCCGCGGCCGGATTGGCGAGGTAGTTGTCGATCTCGGCATCGGAGATGATGATGCGGTTATCCACCTCGCGCTCGCGCACGCGGCTGATGGTGATTTCGTCGCGGATTTCTTCGCGGAACTTGCTCCAGGGGATGCCGTCCTGTTCGAGCGCCTCGCGGAACTGGACCACGCTCAGCTTGTTGGCATCGGCGATACGGCGCAGATAGGCGTCGAGCTGCGCGTCGTCGATGTGGGTCGCGGTTTCCTTGGCGAACTGGAGCTGGATGCGGTCGATGACCATGCGTTCGAGCATCTGCTTCTCCAGCACACTGCGCGGCGGCAGCGACGTGCCCTGGCTGCGCAGCTGCCGCTCGACGCCGGCGAGCCGGTGATTGAGCTCGTTGAGGGTGATCGCGTCATCGTTGACCACGGCGACGATCCGGTCCGCGACGACGGCCGGCGTGCCGGATGCGGCGAGAGCGGATGTTGCGCCCGGGCCTGCCAGAAGGACGGCGGAGATCAGGATGAGAATCGACGATTTCATAGCGGTTCCGTTGAAAATTTCATGTCGTTACAGGATCGGGGCCGGCGGCAACAGGTCACACGCAACTGGCGACGGGCGGCGCGGCAGCCGCCTCAATTGCCGGCGAACACCGGGTCGGCGGCGGGCTGATTGACGCGGCCATAGCCGGGGATGCTGCGCTTCAGCAAATCCATCGGATTGGAACCGATGTTGGAGAATCCGTTCAACTCGAGCTGGATGAAGAAGGCCGTGCTCGAATCGCCCGTCGCCGTGGCGATGCGCTGCAGAACGACGCGCGAAGCCCAGCAACCCGCATTGTATTCGAGGCCGCCGATGCTCTCGATGATGCGATGGTCGGACAGCGAATAGTTGTAGCGCGCCACGCCCGACCAGTTCTGCCACAGCGGCCACTGGCCGGCGACGTCGATCTGTCGAATATCGCTGGCGGCGCCGGTATGGTCGCGGTTGTAGCGATAGCTGGCCGAAAGCACGCGCGCCACGCCCGCCTGATAGCGTCCGCCCAGCGCCAGCCGCTCGACCTGCTTGAGATCGGGGTTGTATTGCAGCCCGGTATCGACGGCCAGCTTCGACGTCAGCTGGCCGCTCAAGGCGGCGAGCACATCGGCGGTATCCGAGGTGCGCGGCGTCTCGCCGGGCAGCGTCACGGTCTGCGACTTGAAGTGGTAGCGCTGGCCGATGGCTCCGCGCAAGCGCTCGGCGCCGCTTCCCGGATCGATCAGGCGCGACGTCAGGGCGACGGTCAGCTGGTTGGCGTCGCCGATGCGGTCGCCGCCGCTGTAGCGGTTGTCGGAAAAAATCTGGGCGAAGTTGAAATCGGCCACGCCGCTGTCGAACACCGGAATCTGTCCCTGCTCGCGATCCGGCACGCGCAGGTAATACAGGCGCGGTTCAAGCGTCTGCGTCAGGGCGCGGTCGAACAGATCAAGCGGACGCTCGAACACCACGCCGCTGTCGAGGCTGAACATCGGCACATTGCGCGTGATCCGCTCCGGCACGTTGGGCGCCTGGTCTTCGAGGTGGTAGGTCGTCGAATGCAGCGCGACGCGTGGCGTCAGATAGAACGCCGCCGTCTGCAAGGGAATCGAAAACTGCGGATGTAGCGTGGTGCGCGCGCCCTCGACCTGGTTCGGATGGGCAAACTTGACGAACTCGCCGCGGAAAGAAAACATCCCCGACACCGCGCCAAGCGGCAGATCGGCGCGCGTTGCATTCACCGTCAGCTGCGGCAGGCGCCGGTAGGGTACGGCTACCGGTGGCAGCGCCGGATCCTGAAGAGTCTGGAAGCTCTGCGCCATGACGATGGCGTTCCACCAGGTGCTCGCGTAGCCGAACACCCCCTGGCGCAGCAGATTGTTCTGGGCGATGTTGGTCATCCGCGAGGACAGATCGGTGAAGAAGCTGTCGTCCGAAACGCCGTTGAGATTCAGGCTGCCGGTAAAGCCGCGACCGAAGTTCTGATTGTGCGCCAGCGAATAGCTGCTGCGCCGCTTGTGCTCGATCATGTCGCGCGGCAGATAATCGCTCTGCAGAACGCCGTTGTAATTTTGATCGAGATAGCGGAACTCGCTATTGAGCGCGAGACCGCGCTTGGTCATCTCGCGCGGGGCGAACGTCGCATCGAGATTCGGCGCGATGTTCCAGTAGTACGGAATCGAGAATTCGAAGCCGCTCTTGCTGGTCGTGCCAAGGGTCGGCGCGAGCAGGCCGCTCTTGCGCTTGTTGTTGAGCGAGAAGGTCAGCCACGGCGAATACAGCAGCGGCACGCCCTGGAACACCACGGTGGTGTCGTGCGCGTCGCCGATCTCGGTGTCGTAGTCGAGCTGTATGGCGCCAGCGCGCGCGAACCAGGCCGGATCATTCGGACCACAGGTGCTGTAGGTCGCCTCGCTCAGCCGATAATGATTCTTGCCCTCGAAATCGATGCGCCGCGCGTCGCCGCTGCCGACCGTCACCTGCGCCGGCGGCGCGCCCGGCGGGGCGCGCTTGATCGAGTAGCGCGGCTCCTCGAAGAAGCCGATGCTCTCGGACAGCTTCAGGCGCAGGCGCGGGCCGCTGATGACGTCCTCGTCCTGCGACAGGCGCACGTTGCCGATCGCCTCGACCTCGTCGTCCTTCTCGCGATAGATCAGGCGGTCGCTGGTCAGCACGCTGTCGGCCTTGCGCAGCACGACGTTGCCTTCCGCCACCGTCTCGATGTCGCTCTGCCCGCTGATGCGCTCGGCATCGACGAAAACCGGCAGATTCCTGCCGTCGGCGCCAGCGGCCGGTTGCGACTGCCGCGCCACCTGAGCCTCGCCCGGCGCCTCGGCAGGCGGTGCAGTCTCGGCGGCGAGCAGCGGGCTCGATGCGCCAAGCAGTGTCAGGAACAACAGGGGGGCGGATCCTCGCCGACGAAAATGCATGCTGGTCTTTGCTTGTTCTTGCGCTGATTATTCTGATGGTTCTGATCTGCCGTGCGACGCCACGCCTGGCCTGGCGAACCGGGCCGCTGCCGCCGAATGCTAGAATCGATCATTCTATCATCGGCTTGCAGCAACGCCAGGAAGCCACGCCACGACGCAAGCCCCCAACCTCGCTGACGCCCCGACATGGAAAGACAGTTGCAGATCGAAAGCTGGCTACACCAGCTCCACCCCGGACGGGACTTCAGCCTCGCCCCGGCCTCCGCCGACGCCAGCTTCCGCCGCTATTTCCGGGCCAGCTTCGCCGACGGCGAAACCCTGATCGTCATGGACGCGCCGCCCAGCCATGAGGACTGTCGTCCCTGGCTGCACGTCCAGCAGCTCTTCGAAACCGCCGGCGCCCATGTGCCGCATGTCCTGGCGCAGGACCTCGACTGCGGTTTCCTGCTGCTCTCCGATCTCGGCAACACCACCTATCTCGCCGCGCTGACCGCCAACCGCGACCCCGCCCATGCGCGCCGACTCTACGAAGACGCCATCGACGCGCTGGTGCGCATCCAGGCGGCGAGCAAGCCCGGCGTGCTGCCCGAATACGATCGCGCCCTGCTCCACCGCGAACTGATGCTGTTCCCCGACTGGTATGTCGCCAGGCACCTCGGCGTCACCCTCAGCGAGGCGCAGCGCGCGGTCATTGACCACGCCTTCGAGCGCATCCTCGCCGCCAACCTCGCCGAGCCGCGAGTCTTCGTCCATCGCGACTACCACTCGCGCAACCTGATGCTGCTCGCAGGCGAGGCGAACGGACGCGCGAACAATCCCGGCGTCATCGATTTCCAGGACGCCGTGTACGGCCCGATCAGCTACGACCTCGTCTCGCTGTTCAAGGACGCCTACATCGAGTGGGACGAGGAGCTGACGCTCGACTGGCTGATCCGCTACTGGGAAAAGGCCCGCCGCGCCGGCCTGCCGGTGCGCGCCGACTTCGGCGACTTCCACCGCGACTACGAATGGATGGGCGTGCAGCGCCACATCAAGGTGCTCGGCATCTTCGCGCGTCTCTGCCACCGCGACGGCAAGGACGGCTACCTCAAGGACATGCCGCTGGTGATGAAGCACCTGCGCCACGCCGCCGACCGCTACCGCGAACTCGGGCCCTTCCTCAAGTTGCTCGACGAACTGGAGAACCGCGGCACTGAAGTCGGCTATACGTTCTAAGACAATCACCGCAACAACCGATACCGAAAACGTACGGATCAATCGTCCGTCGCGACGATCGCGCGTACTTTCGGCATATCCCGGTCACTGAAACTGGCCCGAAGGAAGTGGCCTTGGGCCATCCCCGTGGGACGGGAGAGGCGCTGGCTATAACCAATTCAACAAATCAGAAGGGGCTTCGACAGGCTCAGCCCGCCCAGTCATAATCCACGATCAGCGGCGCATGATCGCTGAAGCGCTGTTCCTTGTAGACCGTCGCTTGCGTCGCAGTCGCGGCGATGCCAGGGGTGGCGATCTGGTAATCGATGCGCCAGCCGACGTTCTTGGCCCAGGCCTGGCCGCGGTTGCTCCACCAGGTGTAGGCCTCCCCGGTCGCTTCGGGATGGAGGCGGCGATAGACGTCGACCCAGCCGAGTTCGTCGAAGACGCGCGTCAGCCAGCTGCGCTCTTCGGGCAGGAAGCCGGAGTTCTTCTGGTTGGACTTCCAGTTCTTCAGGTCGATTTCCTGGTGGGCGATGTTCCAGTCGCCGCACAGGATGATCTCGCGCCCGCTCTGGCGCAGCTGCGCGAGGGTGGGCAAGAAATGCTCCATGAAGGCGAACTTCGCCGACTGGCGGTGTTCGCCGCTGGAGCCGGAGGGCAGGTACAGCGAGATGACAGATAGATTGCCGAACTGCGCCTCGATGTAGCGGCCCTCGGCGTCGATCTCGGGGATGCCGAGGCCTTCGATGATGCGGTCGGGCTGGCGCCTGGCGTAGATGCCGACACCGCTGTAGCCCTTTTTCTCGGCGTAGTGGAAGTAGCCGTAGTAGCCGTGCGGGTTGAGCATTTCCGCCGTCATGTCGGCGGTTTGCGCCTTGAGTTCCTGGAGGCAGATGACTTCGGCATGCTCGTGTCTGAGCCAGTCGAGGACGCCCTTGCTGGTGGCGGAGCGGATGCCGTTGAGGTTTAGGGAAACGATGCGGAGCATGTAGAATCGTTGCTTCAGCAACATGATCGGAGAGCGGGGCGTGGATTTTAGCCGGGATTTCATCGAGTTCGCCTGTGAGCGCGGCGTGTTGCGCTTCGGCGAGTTCAAGACCAAGTCGGGGCGTCTGTCGCCCTATTTTTTCAACGCCGGGCTGTTCAATGATGGCGATGCGCTGAACAAGCTGTGCGGCTTCTACGCGCGCACCATCCTCGCTTCGAAGCTGGAGTTCGACATCCTGTTCGGGCCGGCCTACAAGGGCATTCCACTGGCCGCCGGCACGGCGATGGCGCTGGCGCAGTCCGGCCGCAACACGCCGTTCTGCTTCAACCGCAAGGAAGCCAAGGACCACGGCGAGGGCGGCATGCTGGTCGGCGCACCGCTCCAGGGGCGTGTGCTGATCATCGACGATGTCATCACCGCCGGCACCTCGGTGCGCGAATCGATGGACATCATCAAGGCCGCCGGAGCGACGCCGGCCGGCGTGGTGATCGCCCTCGATCGCATGGAGTGCGGCAGCGGCGATCTCTCGGCGGTGCAGGAAGTCGAGATCAATTACGGCATCCCGGTGATCTGCGTCGCCAGCCTGACCGACCTGATCAACTATCTGCGCGGCAAGCCGGACATGCTGGCCAATCTGGCGGCGGTCAAGGAATATCGTACCCAATATGGAATCGGCATCGGCAACCAGGGGTGACGATGAGAGGTAAAGCGCTCTCTTGCGGCGTACTGATTCTTTTGGGCACAGCGGCGGCCTGCGTCGTGCCGGGTACGGCGCATGCGCGCAAGACCTATTGCTGCGTTAATGGCCAGGGCCGCAATGTCTGTGGCGACATCCTTCCGCAGGAGTGCTATGGACGCGCCCATCGCGAGGTCAGCGAGCACGGCGTCACCCTACGTCATATCGATGCGCCGCTGACTGCTGGGCAGCGTGCCCAGCGCGATGCCGAGAAGGAGATCAAGAGGCAGGAAGCGATTGCCGCCAAGGAACTGCAGCGCCAGAACGAGGCGCTGCTGAATACCTATGCCAACGAGAAGGATGTCGATTTCATGCGTGACCGCGCGCTCGGCGCGGTATCGGTCGCCGCCAAGGAAGTCGAGGCAAAATATGCCGAGGCGCTGAAGCGCAAGAAGAAGCTGGAAGACGAACTGGAGTTCTTCAAGAAGAAGCCGGCGCCGGACAACCTCAAGGAGCAGGTCAAGATCAACGAAACCGAGCTCACGACCTTGCAGGCCGCCGTCGACGCGAAGAAGCAGGAAATGGCTCAGGTGACGGCCAGGTTTGCCGAGGAGAAGAAGCGCTTCCTCGAACTGAAGGAGGGCGGCGCCCGGAAAGCATCTCCCGCGTCCACCTCGATGAGCATGCCGGCGAGTCCTTCCGCGCCTGCCAGCATCAAGCCGCGCTGAAGCGGCTTGATGCGATTCCCGCTCAGCCGAGCTTCTTGCGCAGCAGGTCATTCACCTGCTGCGGATTGGCCTTGCCCTTGGTGGCCTTCATCGCCTGACCGACCAGGGCGTTGAAGGCTTTCTCCTTGCCGGCGCGGAATTCCTCGACCGATTTCTGATTCGCCGCCAGCACCTCGTCGATGATGGCCTCGATGGCGCCGGTGTCGGTGATCTGCTTCAGTCCTTTCGCCCCGATGATTGCATCGACATCGTTGCCGTCGCCGTTCCAGAGCGCCTCGAAGACATCCTTGGCGATTTTGCTGGAGATGGTGTTGTCGACGATGCGTGCGATGAGTTTGGCGAGCTGCGCCGGCGGCAGCGGGGCGGCGGCGATGTCCCGGTCTTCCTTGTTGAGGCGCGCGGCGAGTTCGCCCATCACCCAGTTGGCGCAGAGCTTGGCGTTTTCCCTGCCGGCGGCGGCGACGCATTCCTCGTAATACTTTGCGAGGTCGCGAGTCGCGGTGAGCGTCGTCGCGCCATAGGCGGACAGCCCGTAGTCGCGTTCGAAGCGCGACTTCATCGCGGCCGGGAGCTCGGGCAGCGCGGCGCGGGTCCGCGCGATCCAGTCAGCGGAAATCTCCAGCGGCAGGAGGTCGGGGTCCGGGAAGTAACGGTAATCCTGCGCGTCTTCCTTGCTGCGCATGGCGCGCGTTTCGCCGGTGTCGGGATCAAACAGCACCGTGGCCTGCTGGATGCGGCCGCCGTCCTCGATGGTTTCGATCTGCCACTTGATCTCGTAGTCGATGGCCTGCTGCAGGAAGCGGAAGGAATTGAGGTTCTTGATCTCGCGCCGCGTGCCGAGCGGGGCGCCGGGGCGGCGCACCGAGACGTTGGCGTCGCAGCGGAACGAGCCTTCCTGCATGTTGCCGTCGCAGATGCCGATCCACATCACCAGCGCGTGCAGCGCCTTGGCATACGCCACGGCCTCGGCCGACGAGCACATGTCCGGCTCGGTGACGATCTCCAGCAGCGGCGTGCCGGCGCGGTTCAGGTCGATGCCCG